>VXNK01000078.1:39974-82767 GCA_009840595.1 Rhodospirillaceae bacterium
GTGCTGTTCGGGTGTTCCCGTAATCCTGTCGGTGGGGTCCGGCGGGGGCGGCTCCGGGATCCTGGCGCCCGGCGGCGCCGCGGCCGCGGCGCCGCCGCCGGCGCCCCGAGGGACGCCGGTGGTCTATGCCGGCATCGTCGTCGCAATCCTCGTATTCCTGATCTATCTGCTCTATCGCGGCCTCAGCGCGTCGCTGATCGCTTTCATCGGCGTGCTTGCCCTGCTCGTTCTGGGGTTGTCGCTGTATGGCGGGCCGGGCCCGCCTTCCGGCCCGGCCGATGCCGGCCTCACGGGCGCGGCCGGCCTGAAGCACTTCCTTCTCGAATGGACCGGACCCTATGGCGGCGGCACCGGCCCGTCGGCGCAGGGCGGTGCGTTCGCGTCCCCGGCGATTGCCGCGGCGCTGGTCGTTGCGGGCACGGTCCTGCTGGCGTCCCTGCTGATCCTGCTCGCGCAGACCGGGCTGCACAGCCGGATGGGCAACGTGCCCCTGCTCTTTCTCCTCGGCCTCGGCGCCGCGGCGGTAATCGTCGTGGTCTATGCCAACCGGGGCGTATCGCCGTCCGCAGGCGATCTGTTCACCCCGGCGCTCGGCGCCGTCCTGGTCGGCGCGCTCCTGTTCATTGTCAGCCTGCGCCGGGTGCAGGACAGAATCGGCAACGCGGCGATCCTGCCGCTCGTCATCCTGTCGGTCGCCGCGCTCGGCGCGATGTATTTCGCCGCCGGTCCCGACTCCGGCTCCGGAACCAAAACCGCGGTCGGGATTGCGGCGCCGGCAGCGATCTCAGCGGTAGGCCAGCTTCAGCCGTCCGAGACCCTTCTGGATGCGGTGGCCTGGGTGGTTCTTGCTGCGGCCGCCCTGTATATCGGGACCTTGCCGCTGGTGCGGCGGAAAATTCTGGCCTACGTCGCCGAAAGCGTCGGCGTGCGCGTATTTTCGTATAGCAGCGCGTTCATCGTGTTGACGTCGATCCTGTTTCTCGGGGCCATGTTCTACGCCGCCGACACCCCGTTGTGGAAACTCGGGATCGCGATCGTTGCGGCGGTTATCGTCGCCCGCCGCGGCTGGAAATTCCTGCGCGGCTATCGCGGCGGACGCCTGCTGTCGGCGGTCAGGCGCGAACTCGGCGGGCGCTGGCGCGCCCGGGCGGCGGCGGGGGCCGGACGATGACCCGCTCGGCGCACCTCTTCTATAAATGGCTGGGCCTGGTCTTTGCGATTATGGTCGCCGGGGCGGGCACGATCCTCGGCGTGGTCGAGGAAGTGCCGCTGCAGCACGTCATCTTCTTCACCGCGGCGACCGTCGCGCTTGTGCTGTGGGGCTGGCACCATTTCTCCATCCGCTGGATCTACCGGCAGGACGAGATCGGACTCGAAAGCGCCCGGGGGCAGGAAGCGCCGGCGGAGGAACCGGACCGGCAGCAGGAAGAGGCCAACGAGGAAGGCGGTTTTTTCAGGGACCTGCTCTACCGTTTCCGGGCGATCCTGATCGGCGTTGCCCTGGTGATCGCCCTGTTCCTGATCCTCACCGCGACCGTCGACGGGTTCTTTACCGCGAGGAACGTCTTCGCTTCGATCATCCTGGTGATCCTGCTCGGCCTGGCGGTCGCGCTGAACCGGTATGTAACGTCCAACAAGAGCGCGTATATCGGCGTGACCGTGCTGATCGGCCTGTTCGTCGTCGGTTCTCTGGTGCTGGACGGGTTTTTCTCGGCGATCAATCTCAAGTCGATGCTGGTGTTCGCCGCCTTCCTCGGACTGGCCTGCCTGGGCCAGACCCTGGTGGTTCTGCTCGGCGGGCTCGACCTTTCGATCCCGTTCATCATCGGGTCGGCCAACATCGCGCTCGCCTATCTGTTCGGGATCGAGGGCCTGCCCAACTGGCTGGCGGTGCTGATCATTCTCGGGCTGGGCGCCTGTATCGGCGCGGTGACCGGCTTCCTGAGTTTCCGCCTTCAGGGCCAGGCGCTGATCGTGTCGCTCGGCGTCGGGTTCGCGGTTGCGGGCGGCACCCAGATCGTGACCAGCATCGGCACCCGCTACGCCGGCAACGTGCACGGCGCGGTTCCGGGGTGGCTGACCAATATCGCAGCGATGAACGGCGAAACCTTCGGACTGAAGATCCCGCCGGTCATCCTGATCTGGATTGTCGTCGCGGTGCTGCTCATCATTGCGATGCGGAACACCGTGTATGGCCGCAACCTTTATGCCTTGGGCGGGAGCAGGACGGCCGCCCGGCGCCTCTCCATCTCGGAGCGCAAATACTGGGTGGGTGTCTACACGATCAGCGGCTTCATCGCCGCCATGACCGGCTCGCTGCTGCTCGGCTGGAGCGGCAGCGGCTTCATCGGCGTCGGCAATCCCTACCTGTTCACGACGCTCGCAGCCGTGGTGATCGGCGGCACGTCGCTGCTCGGTGGCTGGGGCGGTTACGGTTTCACGGTGATCGGCGTGCTCGTCCTGCAGGTCCTGACGTCGTTCCTCGTCGGGGTCGGCCTGAACTACGAGGGGCAGCAGTTTGTGTTCGGCCTGCTGATCATCCCGCTGGTGGCGCTCTATGCCAGATCGCCGCATATCCGGAACCAGATCTGAGGCGAAAATGAGCGAGGGTTATCGATCAGGCCGGGGCGAAGGGCAGGCGAATGACTAAGTTCGTGGACCCGACCGATATCGTCGGCGCAACCTTCTGGCTGATTTCCATCGCCATGGCGGCGGCGACCGTCTTCCTTCTCTTCGAGCGCCGCCGGGTCGCGGACCGGTGGAAAGCGCCGGTCACCATCATGGGTGCGGTGACGCTGGTTTCCGCCATCCACTATTTCTACCTGCGCGAAGTCTGGACCGCGACCGGCAAGGTCTCGACGGTCTACCGGTTCATCGACTGGCAACTGACCGTGCCGATGCAGACGGTAGTCTTCTACCTGGTGCTGGCGGCGGTGGCGGCGGTCTCGGCGGGCGTCTTCTGGCGCCTGCTCGTTGCCTCCGTCGTCATGATCGGTTCCGCCTATCTCGGCGCGGCGGGATATATGAGCCCGACCCTGGGCTTCCTGATTTCTGCGGCCGGCGGGCTCTACATCCTGGGCGAGGTCTATCTGGGCGAGGCGAGCAAGGTCAATTCGGCCAGCGGCAACGCGGTCGTGCAGGGCTCGTTCAATGCGCTGCGATTGATCGCGACGATCGGCTGGGCGATCTATCCGCTCGGCTATTTCATGGAGTTTCTCGGCGGCGGCGTGGATCCGAAAAGCATCAACGTGATCTACAACCTCGCCGATTTTCTGAACAAGATCGCCTTCGGCCTGGTCGTCTACCGGGCCGCGGTCAAAGATACGGGCTGACGCGATGACTACGGGCGCCTCCACAATGTCCGGACGCGGCGAGAGTCCGGCGAGAACAGGGAGACTTGAGCCGTGAGCGGAGTAGACATCATCACCGCGATTCTCCTCGCGGGGATCGCTATTGCGGTCGTCGTCTACCTTCTCTACTGGCTGTACCAGCGGTCCTCGAAGGACATGTCCTTCGTGCGGACGGGCCTCGGCGGCGAGAAGGTGGTCCTGACCGGCGGCGCGCTGGTTCTTCCCATCGTCCACACCATCACCCCGGTCGGGATGCGCACCCTGCGCCTCGAGGTCAGGCGCGGCGGCGACGGTGCGCTCATTACCAAGGATCGCATGCGCGTCGAAGTGGTCGCGGAATTCTATCTGCGCGTCCGGCCGGACCGGGAGTCCGTGGCGCTGGCCGCCCAGTCGCTCGGCGACCGCACGATGGATCCCGAGCGGCTGAAGGACCTGGTCCAGGGCCGCTTCGTCGACGCGCTGAGCATCGTCGCCGCCCAGATGACGATGGACGAAATGCAGGAACAGCGCGGCGCCTATGTGCGCAGCGTCAAGGAGCTTGTCGAGGACGCCCTGACCCAGAACGGGCTGGAGCTGGAAGCGGTTTCGCTCACCGGTTTCGACCAGGCGGATATCGGCCTGTTCAACCCGCAGAACGCGTTCGACGCCGAAGGTCTGACCCGGCTGACCGAGCAGATCGAGGCGCGGCGCAAGAAGCGCAACGACATCGAGCAGGACACCGCGATCCAGATCCGCAACAAGAATCTGGATGCCGAGAAGCTGACGCTGGAGATCGACAAGAACAGCCACTATGCGCGGCTGGAGCAGGAACAGGAGGTTTCGGTCCGGAAGGCTCAGCAGCGTGCGGAAATCGCCAAGGAACGGGCGGAATTCGAACGCGAGGCCGAGGAAGCGGAAATCCGCGCCCGCGAGGAAGTGGAAAAGGCGCGGATCGCCCAGCAGAAGGCGATCGAGGCCGAGGCGTCCCTGCGCGAAACCCGTCTGACCGAGGAGATCGAAGCCCGGCGCAAGCACCGCAACGATGTCGAAAAGGATACCGCGATCCGGATCTGGGAGAAGAATCTGGAGGCCGAGGAGGAGAATCTCCGCATTGCCCGCGAGACCGAGTATCTGCGGCTCGAGCAGCAGCGCGACATCGCCGTGCGGCGCGCGGAACGCGAGGCCGAGGTCGCCCGCGAACAGGCCGAGCGCCGGCGCGAGGCGGAGGAGGCCGACATCCGGGCCGAGGAAGAGGTCGAGAAGACGCGCATCGACCGGGAGAAAACCCTGGACGCCGAGCGGATCGCCCACGCCCAGGAAACCGAGCGCCTCGAGGTCCAGCGCCGCCGGATTCTCGCCATCGAGGAAAAGGACCGCGCCATCGCCGTCGCCGAGAAGCAGAAGCAGGAACTGGAGATGCTGGCCGCCGTCGAGGAGGCCCGCGCCCGGGAAACCGAGGCTTCGGAGAAGGTTGCCTCGGTGAAAGAAACCGAAATCGCCGAGCGCAAGAAGAAGGTCGAGATCATTCTTGCGGCCCTACAGGCCGAGCGCGAGGCCATTCTGCTGACCACGATCGCCGCCGCCGAGAAGACGGCCTCGGAAGACCGCATGGAAGCGGAGCGGTTCTCCACCATGGCGCGCCAGTTGCGCTACGAGATCGACGCCGCCGGCAAGCGCGCCCTGAACGAGGCGGAGAACATGCGCAGCGACGAGAACCGCCAGAGCACGCTGCGCATGAAGCTGGTCGAGCATCTGGAGGGGATCATCCGCGAATCCGTCAGGCCGATGGAGAATATCGGCGACATCAAGATCCTCCAGGTCGACGGCCTGCCGGGCCTCAGCGGCCTTGCCCCGACCGCGATCGGCGGCGGTGGCGGGGACGATTCTTCGAGGGATCCGGACGGCGACGATCCGAACCCCTCCGGCCCGCGCACCGGCGGCACCCTGGCGGACAATATCGTCGGCGCGGCGTTGCGCTACCGGGCGCAGGCGCCGTTCGTCGATACCCTGCTCAAGGAGATCGGCATGTCGCCGAACGAAATCACCCACATCGGCAACCTTCTGCGCGAGGAGCGCGAGGCGGAAGGCGGCGCCGGGACGAAGAAGAGCTAGCAGCGACGGCGGCGGAATTTCCGGCGCCGACGCACCCACCCTCGAAGACCCGATGAGGACGCAGACATGGCCGTGGACGTGAAGACCTGGGCGTCGAAGTTCAAGAACCTGACGGACAACGACGAAACCATACAGTGCATGGGCAGGTACTATACCTGCTCGTTCATGTACGACATGACGGATTGCAAGGTCATCGTCGAGATGCACGACGGCAAGGTGAAGAACATCAACACCGATCCGGCGCCGCTCGACCCGTACGACTTCGCTTTGCGCGCCAGCGCCCAGACCTGGCGCGAATTCGCCAAACCGGTGCCCAAACCGATGTTTCACGGCATCTGGGCCGCCAGCTTCTGCGAGGACCTGAAGCTCGAAGGAAACCTTCTGGTCCTCATGCAGAATCTCAGAAATTTCACGGTTCAGTTCGAGCTGCTGCGCAAGAGCGGCGTGCCGGTCTGAGCGGCCGGGCCAACCGGAATCGAGCAGTTCAAATTCGCAGGGAGTAGACGATGGCTCGCCATTCTCCAGTGACAGGCCGCTATGTGACGATCGAAGTCGACGGCAACGAATACAAGGTGTTCTACCTCCACAACGGCAACGGCCAGCCGCTGATCTGCCAGCACACCGCCGGGGCCCACAACCATCAGTGGCGCGGCCTGCTGGAGGACGAGGAGTTCACCCGCGAATACAACATCATCGCCTACGACCTGCCGCGCCACGGCAAGTCCGACCCGCCGCACAACCGGGAGTGGTGGAAGGAGGAGTACCGACTGACCGCCGAGCACTATGTGAACTTTATCGTCAAGCTGTGCGACGCGCTCGAACTGAAGGACCCGATCTTCATGGGCTCCTCCTTCGGCGGCAATGTCGCGCTCCAGCTTGCGCTGCGCCGGCCGGACCGCTTCAAGGCGGTTATTCCGGTCGAGGCCGCCGACTATGCGCCGGGTTTCTTCCTGGACTGGTGGCGCCATCCCCACGCCAACGCCGCCCAGGTCTGCGCCAGCGGCGTCTGGGACCTGATGGCGCCGCAGTCGCCGGACATGGACCGCTGGCTGACCTGGCACTACTACTCACAGGGCTCGGAAGCCTTCAAGGGCGACCTCTATTTCTATTCGGTCGACCACGACCTGCGCGAGGAATTGCAGAATATCGACGCGCGCCGCTGCCCCGTGGTGATGATGACCGGCATCTACGATTATCTGACCCCGCCCGAGGCGACCGAAAACACCGCCCGCCAGATCCGCGGCGGCGTCTATATCGAGATGGAGGATATCGGCCACTTCCCGATGAGCGAGAATCACGAGGTCTTCCGCGTCTACCTGCGCGAGGCCCTGCGCATCATCAAGGAACGGACGGGCTGACGGCGTGGCGCCGGCGCACGGTCCGCGTTGCAGAAGTCTGATTCGCCGGGCATGACAGGGCCATGTTGGTTCCGCTATCGCGGTCGTTGACCGCCAATCAGGCCTGGTGGGACGGTCTGGCGAAAGGTGCCCGCCGGCCGCTGCAACGGCGCGCGCGGGGCGACGGCATGGCGCTGTACGCCATGACCTGCGGCTGGCTGAGCTGCGATCTCGGCGAAATGCTGGCCGGCGGCGAGGGCCGGATCACGTTCCCGATTCCGGCCTACCTGATCGACCATCCCAAGGGCCTCGTCCTGTTCGATACGGGCCTGCATCCGCACAGCATCGACGATCCGCATACCCTGGTCGGTCCGCTCGCTTCCGCTTTCGACGTGCGGTCCAGGCCGGGCGACGACATCGTCTCGCACCTCGAAAAGCTCGATGTCGATCCGGGCCGCGTCCGTTACATCATCAATTCCCACCTGCATTTCGACCATACCGGCGGCAACGGGTGCATCCCCAACGCGCGCGTCGTCGTGCAGGAGACCGAGTGGGAGGCGGGCCGGATCCCGGAGCTGGTCGAAGCCAATTTCTATAACCCGGTCAACTACGACCACGGCCATATCCTGAACCGGGTCGACGGCGAGTTCGACCTGTTCGGCGACGGAACGATCGTGACGATCCCAACCTACGGCCACACCCCGGGGCACCAGTCCCTGAAGCTGAAGCTGCCGGGCGGCGACATCGTCCTCGCCGCCGACGCCTGCTATTTCTGCCAGACCCTGGAGAACATGCACCTGCCGTCGCTGGTCTTCGACCGCGCCAGGATGGTCAATTCGCTGCTCCTGCTTCGCAAGCTGCGGCGGGGCGGCGCCCGCATATTTTTCGGCCACGATCCCGAATTCTGGCGGAGTGTCCCGCAGGCGCCGCTTAAAGCGGTCTGAGCGGCCAGAGGCGGCCCGACGAGGCGGCATAGCCTTGCGAAGCGAAGGACCTTCGGCCGTTCGCGACCTTGCAGGGCCGGCGGGCGTCTATGACGATCTGCGTCAACCGCAAGTTAACGGTTGATTCAGCATGCGCCGCCGGCTGCGACATCCTTCCGGCGAACGCCGACGACTCGCCGGATCGGGATCGGGGTAGGGTGCGGACTGCCGAATTTCCGTGCAGACCGCCGTTGCGCCGAGGTGCCCCAATGAGCGTCGAACCCGATTATCCCGATTATCCCGATTATATTGCCGATGCGAACGAATTCCGCGCCCGCCGCCCGGCCGAAGCCATCGGGATCCGCGGAAGTGTCTGGCGGATCGTCGATACCGGCCCCGTCCGCAGCGGTGGGAGCCTGCTGCTCTGTCCCGGCACGCTGGGCAACGCCGATATCTTCCGCAAGGTCATCGAGGCCCTGGCGCCCGACATCCGGGTGATTTCCGTCACCTACCCGATGATCGGCGATTTCCTGCGCATCGCCGACGGCGCGGTTGCACTGCTCGACCGGCTGGGCGCCGGCCGGTCCCATGTCCTCGGTTCGTCGCTCGGCGGCATGCTGACCCAGGCGATCGGCGCGCGCCATCCGGACCGGGTCGGCCACCTGTTCGTCGCCAACTCGATCGCCACGGCGGACGCGATCCGGGCGGCCGGATTTCCGTCCGAGGCCGAAGTGCTCGGCGCTACGGGCCACGCGCTCAAATCCGTCGTCGCCCGCAGCCTCGCCCAATGGCCGGAGCCGCGGCCCGAAATGGCCGCGATCAAGCGTTTCCTGGCCGACGAGCTGGCGCACAACTTTACCGGCCGCGCCTTCAAGGCCCGCCTGCTGGTCCTGTCGCGGATCGCGCAAATCCCGGTAGCGGCGGTGCCGCCGGAGCGGCTCACGATTCTGCAGTCCGGCGACGACCAGCTGGTCGCCGCGCAGGTCCGCCGGGGCGTCGTCGCGCGCTATCCCGGCGCCCATGTCCACACCTTCGACTGGGGCGGCCACTTCCCGTATGTCACCCGGCCGGACGCCTATGTCGGGGTCATCCGGCGCAGGCTCGGCCTCTGAATTTCCCGCTGCGGCAGCGGCTCCTGCGCGTCTAATTCTCCGCGGCGGCCAGTTCCGCATCGACGGTCCGGTCGAAGCGGTCGAGGGCGCCTTCGAAGCGGCCGAAATGCAACGCCGCGTTGGCGCCGGAGAGCAGGCCGCTCTGGATGCTTTCGCCGATCCCGAAGTCTTCCGCCAGGGTGCGCATGGTAATGCCGTGATTCTTGCGCCAGTGCCGTGCGGTTTCCGGATCGCCGGTATCGGCGTCCGCCGGCGCCAGGGTGGCGAGCCGCACGCGGGTCCGGTCGGGCGCCAGCGGCAGGGCCTGGATCCAGACGATATGGTCCTCCTGAACCAGCAGCTGGGAGGACGGAAAGATCGAATAGACCAGGTTGGTCGCCCGGCGCAGCGACCGGCTTTCCTCCGGCAACGCCATCTCGGCGTCGAGGCGCGCGCGCGGCAGGATCGAGCGGATATGCCGGCCGAACATCCGGTAGCTCGACAGGTTGTCCTGGAAAAACGGCCCGATCGTGTCCTTGTGGGCGATCCGGAAATGGTAGGATTCGAGGCCGCCCTCGTAGAGGATCTTCCAGTTCGCCGCGCGCTCCCCGGTATCGTCGTGGACGATCTTCAGGCTGCCGGCGTCGAGCCAGGCGAAGTCCGCGGCGAGGCCGTCGAGAAAGCCGTCGATATCCGGCGCGGCGGCGCCATCCGGGGCAATCCAGATCCAGCCATAGGCCTCCCGGCAGCCGAGGCGCTTCAGACCCAGGGCTTCGCGGTCGAGGCCGGGAAAACCGGCGGCGCCGTGGGGGATGCCTTTGAGCGCGCCGCGGTTGTCGTAGGTCCAGGCATGGTAGGGGCAGGCGAAGCGGCGCCGGCAGCCGCTGTCCTCGCCGACCAGCCGGGAGCCGCGGTGCCGGCAGACGTTGAGAAAGGCATGCGCCGTGCCGTCGCCGTCGCGGGTCAGGAGCAGCGGCAGGCCGGCAAGGTCGCGGGTCAGGAAGGCGTCCGCCCCGGCCAGTTCGCTGCTGTGCGCCGCGACCGCGGGCAGGGCGCGGAACAGCGCCTGCCGCTCCCGCCCGAACCGCTCCGGGCAGGTGTAGCGCGCGACCGGCGAAGTCGTCACGGCGTCGTCGAGATAGAAGGACCGCGCCTCGCGCAGGCCGGCCAGCTCTTCGAGCAGCTCGATTTCGGTTGTGCGGTCCATGGCGGCTTCCCGGCGACGTTCGACGGGCCGATTGGTACGTCCTAATCGGCCGCTTGGTAACCGGAAATTCGCACTGCCATCCGGCAGCCCGTACACCTACCGAGCAGGCAATTCGCCGAGAGAGCGGTGACCGGGTCCGCTCACAGGGGCGGGAACTGGATAATACCGTCCTGTCGCTGGCCGGTGTGCCGTCGACTCTGCTCGGCGAGGGCCGCGCCGAAGGCAAACGCGAAGCCCTGCGCCAGTCTTTGCATACGACTCTGGAACCGCTGGCACCGGTTGTTGTGCTTGAATTGCTACACGAGCGCTTGATGTCGTATCCGAACTCGTCTACATTGAAGCTGTATCCGAATTCGTCTACAAAGGAGATGGAAATGACTCGCTCTTCGAAACCGTCGCACTTTACCGCCACGGAAGCCGAACATGCGCTGATAGACCGTGCAGCGACGCACCGCGGCCTGACCCGATCCGAATTCGTCCGCCACGCCGCGGTCGACGCGGCGGAAAGGACTGTCCGTCCGATCTTGGAAATGTTGCGAGACCAGCCGCAAGGAACATTCGTTGGTCGGATTGCCGGAGCCTCTTGGGATGAGGCGATTCGGAAGCAGCAAACAGGGCGAGCAAAGGCGCCCAAAGCCTTCACCCAGCTGCAAGAAGGAATGGTCGGCTGGGACGGGGCGCGTGTGCTGGTGCTAGACAAGCGCTTTCACCATAAGCCGCCTGCGGGTGAAATCGGCGAGTATTGGGCATACCACCAACTTAGTGATGGTGAGACAGCGGGCGATGGCCAAACTGTGGACGAAGTCCCGGGCATCATCGTCCTACCATGGATCGATCCCGCCAATTGATGCACAGCCCGATAGCCGCGCCACGCCGCCGCGGCGAACCGATCCAAACTGACCGACGCAGGCATGGCGGAGCTGGACGAAGGCGGAACAGGTAGGTCCAACCGCCGACTAAGGCTATGAAATACAAGACACAATTCAGAAGGGTGGCGACCCCGGCAGGACTCGAACCTGCGACCGTCGGCTTAGAAGGCCGGTGCTCTATCCAGCTGAGCTACGGGGCCGTGCTGCCAGTCCGGCTGGAAATGCGCGCGCCGGGCGCAGGCGTCAAGGGCGAACGGCGCTGGCCCTACAGCGTCTCGAAGCGCGTCAGCCCGCCGGGCGCCGCGATCCGGCCGGCGACCGGCGTTGCGAAATGGGCGGCAAGAATCACGGCCGGCGTTTCCGCGTGGCGCTCCACGAAGCGCCGGCGGCTGGCCGCGGACAGCGCCGGGTCCCAGCAGAAGCGGCTGTTCCAGTCCGGGTGCCGGCATTGCACGGGATGATGCAGCAGGTCGCCGGCGAATACCGCTTCGCGCCCGCCGGCTTTCAGGCGCAGGCAGACATGGCCCGGCGAATGGCCCGGCCAGGCTTCGACCGTCAGCCAGTCGTCGATGGCGTGGCCGTCGGCGACGAAGACGGCCTGCCCGGCTTCGACCACGGGCAGCACGCTGTCCTCGTAGAATCCGTCGCTTGCGCCCGGTCCTTCAAGGACATAGTCGCCGTTCTTCTCCCAATGCTCGAATTCTGTCTCGTGGAACAGGTAGCGCGCGTTCGGGAATGTCGGCACCCAGCGGCCGTCGAGCAGCCGCGTGTTCCAGCCGACATGATCGACGTGGAGATGGGTGCACAGGACATAGTCGACATCTGCCGGCGCGACGCCGAGATCGCGCAGCCGGAGCAGGAAATCGGTGTCCATCCGGTTCCACGCCCGGGTCGAGGGCCGGTCCTTGTCATTGCCGACGCAGGTGTCGATCAGCACCGTATGGCGCGGCGAGCGCACGACGTAGCAATGGACGCTCTGGACGAAGCGGCCGCTTTCGGGATCGAAGAAGTGCGGCTCCAGCCAGTCGCGGTAGCGCCGGATGGTGTCGCCATCGCTCTCCGGCAGCAGGAATTGCGGCGGAAAGCCGAGCCCCTCGGCCTCGACGATGCGATCGACGGTGATGTCGCCGAAACGAAGCTGCTGCACGATGTTCTCCCGGTTGCCGGCCGAACTTTACCTCGGGCGCCGCCCGCGATGCGGCGGAGGGCCAGAAAGCCCGTCCGGCGGACCGCCGTCAAGAATCCGGCGGCCCCGGACCGGCCGGGCTCTGCCGGGTTCGGCAGAAGCAGGACGCCGATATGGGAAGATCCGTTCTTGCCAGGGCAACCGTCAGCTTTTGCTGAAGCCATCGCGCCTCGTTCGAGTCGCCGTTTCTTCTCACGCATTCCAGCAGACCGTGCAGGGCCCACACATTGTCCGGGTGCCGGCTGCACCGGGCGAGGTCGCCGGTATAGCCGAGGTCGGCCCGGTAGACCGCTTCGGCTTCTTCGACCCGGCCCTGCTGTACGAGGAGAGCGCCCAGCGCGTGCCGCGGCGGATGCATCCAGGCCCAGGGCTCCGTGAAATTGAGATTGTCGTCGCGCTCGACCGCCAGCCTCAGGGCATCGAACGCCGCCTCGTAGTTCCGCTTGCGGTATTCCAGTTCCCCTTCCAGCATCGCCTGGCCGACGCGCAGGATGTCCCGGACGGTGTTGCTGAGAAAAACGGCGTCTTCGGGAACGGCCTCGAATACGTCGTCGAAGCGTTCCCTCTCCGCTTCCGCGTTTTCGATCTCGCCGAGGGCCGCATGAGCGACGCCCTTGCCGTAGTAATGCATGGCGACCCGCATCGGGGCTCGGCCAGCCGCTTCCGGAAGCCGGTCTTCGATCAGCTCGCGCCACTTGCCAAAACGGACCCGGACATGGGTCCGCATGGACGAATAGCCGTCCAGAATGCTGGCCATGAAGGGAGGGCTGGAGGCGACCAGTTCCGGCGTCGCCGTCTCGCAGACCCGGTCGGCGGCGGCGATCGCCGTCTTGTACTGGCCGAGGAACATCGCGGCATACATGAGAAGATGCAGGTTGTGACACCGCGCCGTCGTGTAGAAGTTGTAGGGGCCGGCAAAGCGCAGATACTTGTCGTCGGCCCGGACGGCGCGCCGGTTCTGCTCGACCGCCTGCGCATAGTCGCCGCACAGAATGTCGATATGCGCCGACATATGCTCGATATGGCCGGCGTCCGCCACGAGCCCGCGCAGCATGTCGGCGGCGCGCAGGGCGCGTTCCGGGGACGCGGACATCTCCATGAGATGGATGTAGATGTGAAGGATGCCCGGGTGCGGCACTCCGGACCTTTCGATCTCCTTCAGCGCCGTCTCCAGAACGACGACCGCTTCCCGGGTCAGGGCGTCGGGCTTCGGCTCGCCGGTCCTGAGGTCCCACAATTGCCGCGGCGTGCAGGTTATCGCCGCTTCCGCATACAGCGCGGCAATATCCGGGTCGTGCGGGAAGGCGGCGTGGACCTTCCGCATTTCGCCGGTGAATTCGCGGTGCCACCGGTCCAGGACGCGAGGGTCGGACTCGTCGCGCGCTCGATACCGGGCCGCAACCGCCTCGATCAGGGCGCGCTCGCCGGGCTTGCCATTGCCGGCCCGATCCAACGCGCGGCGCGCCTCAAGGGCCGCGTCGTGGCACAGGGGCAGGGTTTCGGCGATCTCCCGTTCGCTGTAGCGGATCCACGGCCGGTTGTAGAACGGCCCGCCGGCGTAGGCGATGCCCCACCAGGCCATCGCGCAGTCCGGGTCGTGCTGGAGCGCCGCGCGAAAACAGGCCAGGGCCTCTTCATTGTTGTAGGCATAGGTCCAGTTCAGGCCGAAATCGAACCAGGCCTGGGCCTCGGGCGATGCGGTCGAGACCTCCCTCGTCCAGGCGCCGAGGGCAAATTCGTAGTCCCGGGGATCTTTCCGGGATCCGGTTCCGGAACGGTCTTCAATCATGGCTCGATACCCGTCGCCCCGGCGATGCTGCCGGAGACGAGTGTCCGGCGCGAGGTGCCCGGCAAAGACGGCCGAACGGCTGACAGGATACAGTCACGGTCGGTTTCGACACTAACGGGCTCCTCGACACCGGCTGCCTCCGAGGGTCGTCATCTTCCCGGCGTCAGTCGGCTTGCGTAGTCGACCGTAAACCGCGCATAGCCGTCGCTGGTCGTCTTGAGATGCTCCCTGACGAGCCGGTGCAAGTCCGGAAGCCGGAAGAACGGCACCATCGGCAGCGTATGGTGCTCGATATGATAGGGCATGTTCCAGGTCACGAAACGCACGATGCGGTTGGTGAAGACCGTGCGCGAATTCTCGAACATGTCCTCGACCGCAGGACAGAGACCGTGTTCGGCAAGGTGATAAAGCCTGAGAAACGGAAATCCGATAACCAGCGGCACAAGCCAGATCCAGACCAGTAACGGCGATGCCCAGACGGAAAAAACGAGGGCCGCCGCATAAATCCCGAGAGAAATTCGCGCTTCCGTCCTGAGCTGCCCGAAGGCGTTTTCCGGCACGAATGCGTCGAAAGCCTTGCCGCGCGCGTTCGAAAGGAGAAGAAGCACCTTGTTCTTCCAGTAGATCGGCGCCAGCGCGAAGACGACGTATTGCCGGACGGTTTTCGGCTTCGGTTTGCCGATCAGTTCCGGGTCGCGTTCCGGGTCGTTGGTGAACCGGTGATGGGCGAAGTGAAAGTACCTGAACCACTGAAACGGCTGCAGGATCAGCAGCCCGGAGATCCGGCCGCACCATTCGTTGATCCATTTCGTCCTGAACGGGGTCGTGTGCACGCATTCATGCTCGAGATTGAAGAGAAAGGCCAACAGGATGCCGAGCGGGACCATCAGCAGGGGCCATCCCGGCACGCGAAGGGCGATCGGAATCGCGAAGGCGAGCATCAGCGCGATGTAGACGCCCAGATGGCGCAGGCCGGGACCGTCCTTCTGCTCGGCGAGCGCCTTGCGGTCGGCCCTGGACAGCGATCTCAGAAACAGTCTGTGGTCCATCGCCATGCGCCTCACATGGTCCGCGGCAGCCAGAGCGCAATGGCCGGGAACAGGATGACGAGCGTGAGCCGGACGAAATCGGCGCACAGGAACGAGACGATTCCCCGGAATATCGTGCCGAGCGGGATATCGCGCCGGACACCGTGCATGACGAAGACGTTGATGCCGATCGGCGGCGTGATCATGCCGATCTCGATCACCATGATCATCACGATCCCCCACCAGATCGGATCGTAGCCCAGCCCGTCCGTCACCAGCGGAAAGACGAAGGGGAGCGTGATGACCATGGCGGCGACGGAATCGAAGATGGCGCCGAGCGCGATGTAGATGCCGGCCAGCACGAAAATGATGGCGAGCGCCGGCAGGCCGAGGCCGACGACCCAGTCGACCAGCGCGGCCGGCATTCTGGTGATCGTAATCAGGTTGGAGAAAATGTGGGCCCCGATGATGATCGTATAGAGGAGGCCGACATTGCCGGCCGTTTCGCCGATGGTCCGAAAGAAGGAGTCCCGGTTCAGCGTGCCGCGGGCGACCGCGAAGCCGAAGGCGATGAGCGTCCCCGCCGCCGCCGCCTCGATGACCGTGAACACGCCGCCATACAGCCCGACGGTCATGATGAGGATGATCGTGACGATGCCCCAGCTGTTTGCCGCCGTCCGTGCGGTCTGGGCCCAGGTCTGCCTGGGGCCGGCCGGCGCGAGCGACGGGTTGCGCCGGACGACGATCTGAATGGCGACGAAGTAGATCGCGATCGTCAGCAGGCCGGGCACGACGCCCGCAATGAAGAGCGTGACGACGAACTGCTCGGTCAGAAAAGCGTAGATCAGCATGATCGACGACGGCGGAATCAGGGAGCCCAGGGTGCCGCCGGCCGCGATCGAGCCGGCGCCCAGGCTTTGGGCGTAGCCCCGCCGCTCCATTTCCGGCAGCGCGATCCGCGCCATCGTCGCCGTCGTCGCGATCGATGAGCCGCAGGCCGCGCCGAAGCCGCCGCAACCGGCGACGGTCGCCATCGCCAGCCCGCCGCGGCGATGCCCGAACAGCGAATTGGCGAGGTGGTACAGGTCGCTCGCGAGCCCCGAGACCCCCGCGAACGACCCCATCAGGAGAAACATCGGAATGATGATCAGCGCCGGACTGGAGATCGCGCTCGCGGTCTCCGATCCGAACATCGAGATTGCGGCAAGCGGGTCTCCCGTCATGATCGCAAACCCGACCACGCCGGCGATCGCCATCGCGATTCCGACGGGGACGTGCACCGCAATCAGCGTCAGCATGCCGAGGAACGACAGCAGACCGATGGTGATGGGATCGGTTATCGCCGGGTATCCTCGACCATATCCCGGATTTCGGATTCCGAGCCCGCCAGGGGCCGGCCGCGCCTGAAGTCCCTGAACACGCCGGCGACGACCAGCGCCTGGACCGGCAGGCAGAAGGCCAGCAGCGCGGTCGAAACGACCCAGCTCGGCCAGACCGGAATTTTGAGAAGCCAGGTATACTGCCCGTGCTCGACCAGCTTTGCCGTATAGCGCCCGACCTCCCAGACGATTCCGGCCATGACGAGCAGGGCGGCGACCTGGCCGAACAGTTCCACCAGCTGCCCGGCCCGGGGGGTCAGCCACCGCCCCAGGAAGCGGATGGAAATGTTCTGCAGGGTTGCGAGGGTCACCGGAAAACAGGACGCGACGATGACGGGCGTCAGGATTTCCAAAAGGTCGTTCAGACCGTAGATCGGCGCATTGAAGACCGTTCGCGTCAGCGCGTCGGCCAGAATGGCGGCGGACATCGACAGCAGGCAGACCAGCCCGAGGACCGCCGAAAGATTTCCGGCGGTCCCGATCAGTCGAATCATGCGCCGGCCCCCATACTCTATTCGCAAATGTCAGGGCGCCGGGCGGGGCAGGTCAGGCGTCACTTCGCGCCGCGCGCCGCCTCGATGGCGGCCAGCACCTCCCGGTAAAGATTGACGCCCTTGGCGTTGGCCTTGTCGTGCTTCGCGACGATGGGTGCGAGCAATTCCCGGGCCTTGGCGACGGTCGCCTCGTCCCATTTATGGATCGTGTGGCCGCCGCCGGACCGGAGCTTCTTCACCGCACCGTCGCGCTGCCGGTCGAGACCCTCTCCGAGGATACGGGTCAGCCATTCGCCGGAATACTTGTCGAAGGCCGCTTTCGCCTTGGCCGGCAGTTTCTCGTAGGTGTCGCGGCGCATCGGGAAGATCACCGCGACCGATCCGAGCTTCAGATCGAAATTGTGATGCTGTGCGGCGTCGGCGATGCGAAACGTGTAGACGTTGCTTGCCGACATCAAGGTTCCGTCGATCACGCCGCGGCTGATGTTCGGGGCGATCCCCGGGGCGGGGATGTTGCCGACGGGAACGGCGCCGAGCCGGGACACGATCTCGCTCTGGATCGGACCGGCCGCCCGCAGCCGCAGTCCGGCCAGATCCGCGATCGACCCGATGGGTTTGGTTGTCGAGACGCCGTACGGACCGGAAATGATGACCCCGACGAGCATCAGGTCGTCGAAATCCGAAAGCAGGCCCTTTTCGTACAGCTTCCAGGCCGCCAGCCCGGCCTCGACATTGTTCTTCACCAGGAACGGGAGTTCGAAGATCGACAGTTCCGGAAAGCGTCCCGGCGAGTAGGCGACGACGACCTCGGCGATGTCGGCGACCTTGTTTTCGACCATGGACAGCTGCTGGACCGGGCCCTTGCCCAGGGTGCCGCCGGCGTAGAGCTCGATCTTGAGCGTGCCGCCGGACGCCTTCTCGACCGCCTTGGCGAACGCCGGAACCGCCACGGCGTTGTTCGTGCTCTTCGGTGAGACGAAGCTCGCCCAGCGCAACGTCGTTACCTTGTCCTGGGCGAACGCGGCGGGCATCGCCGCGACACTCGTCATCGCTGCGGCGCCGAACGCCAACGCCGTGAATGTCATTGCTCTCATCGTTACCTCCCGGTCCTTGGGTTGATGTTCATTTCCGAAAGAAACCTTCCCGATCTCCGATGCCGCGCCGCGCGAAGGCTGAGGAAAGAACGCATCCCGCCTCTCGCTCAAGCCGGCACGGCGTAGCCTTCGGCCATGGCTTCCCGGCTCCAGCTCTCGGTTGTCCGGTAAAATTCGTCTTCCGGCCGGACGAACCTCCTGACGTCCAGTTCGTCCATAATCTTCCTCGCGGCCGGCGTCCGGTGCGCCTGCGCCGCCGCCTGGCGTAGCCGTTCGAGTTCGTCTTGCGAAATGCCGCTGGAGGCGACGAAGGGCGGCATCGGCGCAGGCTCGGTTACCGCGATCGTGCGCAATTCCGCCGCCACGTCCGGCCGATGGCGCTTCAGCAGCAGGTGGAAATACCCGTCTACAGGACCGACATCGATTTCATCGTCCAGAAGCGCCCCGATTATTCCCATCGGCGACTTGTAGGGACCGAGGCTCTCGGAAAACAGGTGTTTGCCGGCTTTCAGAAAATGCGGCAGCAACATCCGCCGCGGTGCGTTGTAGCCCGAGTGGGAATGTTCGGTGGTCCAGCCGATCCGACGCCCGAACAGGTCCTCGAGCGTTGCCGCCGCCTCGTCGCGCCGCACGACCATATCGGTCCAGTAAAGCGGCCGGTCCTCGCAGTAAGGATGATCGGGAACCGGAACGGCGACCACGCGGGGCCGCGGGTCGGATTGCCAGAAAGGCCAGCCGCACATCTGCACGAGACCCATGTCGGGACGGTTCCACAGGTCCGGCATGGGCGCCGGGGGCGCGTGTTCGACGATGCGCAACGGAACGCCCGAACTGTCCGAAATGTGCGTCACCAGGTCATTCCAGAGCCGGCGGCACTGCTTGCCCGCCCCGTACATCCTGGTATTGGCGATCAGAGTCATCGCGACACCGCCGTTGCCGCGAGCCCCGGCGGGGAGCGGTCGGCCCGGTCGTCATCCGGCGACGCGCGGCATGTTGCCGGCCCCGGCCCCGATCGCAATCGCAACCGCCCGGCGACCGTTCCGGGCGCAGGCGTCGCCACCGTGCATCCGAGGGGCGCCAATTGCTCCCTGAACGGCGAAGCGCCGTTCGGGATCGTCCCAACCCCGTCTCCGCGCGCGACGGCTCCTGGGATATCGCGGCGTTTCAAGCGGCCTCGCCTTCGAAATGAGCTTGCGCGTCGTCCGGTTCTATCGGCGGCGAGGCAAGGGGTCAACGCTCGCGCAGCCTGTCCGGAATTCATCCGCCTCCTGCGGCTCTGCATCGGTCCCGGACGTCCGATGCGCCGGAACCGTCGGCCTGTCGAGGCTTGGATTGGCGCTCCGGCCTGCACCGCGCCAGGCATTTGCGAAAAGCGCGCCTGTGCCGGTTGAAATCGGCTCTGAGAACAATATATGAACGAAATGCCAGCGGCCGGCCGGAATGCCGGCGCGGGCGGTGCGGTCCGCCGCCGGCCGAACACGACCCGACATGACGAATCCTGACACATCATGACATTTCATGACATCGGTGGCAGGGGCCGCTTCCCGGCCCGCGCGACGCTTCACCGCCGATCCCGACATGTCCAGACACCGGCGCAGCCGCCTGTGTCCCGCCCCTGTGGCGCAGAGGATCTGGTGCAGCCGGTCTGGCGCGGCCGGGCAAATCATGACAAATCCTGACATATCGTGACACATCCGGACATCATCGTCGCCGGCGCCGGCAACGCCGCCTTCTGTGCGGCGCTGGCGGCGCGCGAGGCCGGCGCCTCGGTGCTGATGCTCGAGCGTGCGCCCGAGGCCGAGAACGGCGGCAACTCGCGCTTTACGGCCGGGGCCTTCCGCTTCGCCTACGCTGGCGCCGGCGATATCCGCGCCCTGTGCCCCGACCTTTCCGAAGAGCAGGCCGCCATCACAGATTTCGGCGATTATCCGGAGGAACGCTTCTACGACGACATGTTCCGCCTGACCCGCTACCGCACCGACGCGGACCTGTGCGAGCGGCTGGTCACGGAATCCCGCGGGACGATGCGGTGGCTGCATGGCAAGGGCATCCGCTTCATGCCGATCTACGGTCGCCAGGCCTTCAGGACGGCGGACGGGCGCTTCCGCTTCTGGGGCGGGCTGACGCTGGAGGCCTGGGGCGGCGGGCCCGGCCTGGTCGACGGCCACACGGAGATCGCCCGGGCGGCCGGGATCGACATCCGCTACGGCGCGCGGGTGCTGGAGCTGGTCCATGACGGCCACAGGATCGGCGGCGTCCGGCTGAAGCACGGCGGCGGGATCGAGACCGTACCGGCGAAGGCGGTGGTGCTCGCCGCCGGCGGCTTCCAGGCCAACCCGGAATGGCGCACCCGCTATCTCGGCCCCGGCTGGGAGCTGGCGAAGGTGCGCGGCAGCCGCTTCAACACCGGCGACGGCATCCGCATGGCGCTGGAGATCGGCGCGGCGTCCTACGGCAACTGGTCGGGCGGCCATGCCGTCGCCTGGGACTACAACGCGCCCGAGTTCGGCGATCTCGCGGTCGGCGACGGTTTCCAGAAGCACAGCTACCCCTGGGGCGTCATGGTAAACGCCCGGGGCCGGCGCTTCGTCGACGAGGGCGCGGATTTCCGCAACTACACCTACGCCCGCTACGGCCGGGTCATCCTGGAGCAGCCGGACGGCTTCGCCTGGCAGGTCTTCGATGCCCGGGTCGCGCATCTGCTGCGCGACGAATACCGCATCCGGCAGGTTACGAAGGCGAAGGCCGATACGCTGGAGGCGCTGGCGGGGCGGCTGGAAGGCGTGGATCCGGAGGGTTTCCTCGCCGAGATGGCGGCCCACAACGAGGCGGTCGACACCGATACGCCGTTCGACGCGACGGTCAGGGACGGACGCGGCACGCGCGGCCTGGCCGTGAACAAGACCAACTGGGCGAACCCGATTGCGGAGCCGCCCTTCGAGGCCTACCGGGTCGGCTGCGGCCTCACCTTCACCTTCGGCGGCCTGCGCATCGACCCGGCGAGCGCCCGGGTGCTCGACAGCGACCTCGCGCCGATCCCGGGTCTCTACGCCGCCGGCGAACTGGTCGGCGGCCTGTTCTGGTTCAACTATCCGGGCGGCACGGGGCTGACCAGCGGCGCCGTCTTCGGCCGCCTTGCGGGGCGTTCGGCGGCGGCTGCAGTGGCCGGTTAAGTCAGCCGGTCCGGTCGTTCAACAGCCGGCGCGCCGCCTCGCCCGGATCGGCCGCGCCGGCCCGGATCCGCTCGACGAGCGCGCGCCGCTCTTCGGCGGGCAGGGCGTTGAGCGCGTCGCGCACAAGTGTCCCGGCCGTGTTGGCGAGGCGGTCGACGGCCTGCCGTTCGGCCCGCGCCCGGCGCTCCTCCGGCGTCACGGCCGCGCTGAGTTCCACGGCCGCGTCGACCAGTTCGGCGACGCCGTCGCCGGTCGTCGCGACCGTGCTGACGACCGGCGTATTGCGGCGGGCCGCGCTGCGCAGGCCGAGCATTGCTTCGAGCTGCCGGGCGGTCTCGTCGGCGCCGGGCAGGTCGGCTTTGTTGACCGCGAGGATGTCGGCGACTTCCAGGATGCCGGCCTTGATCGCCTGCAGATCGTCGCCCAGGCCGGGCGCGCCGACCACGACGGTCACATCGGCGACCTGCGCGACCTCGATCTCGGACTGGCCGGCGCCGACGGTCTCCAGCAGGACGATGTCGAAACCCGCGGCGTTCACCACGTCGATCGAGGCCTGGATGTTGAGGGCGAGCCCGCCGAGATGGCCGCGCGCCGCGATCGAGCGGATGAAGACATGCGGATCGGAGCCGTGCTCGCCCATGCGCGCCCGGTCGCCCAGGATGGCGCCGCCGCTCTTCGGGCTCGACGGATCGACGGCGAGCGCTGCGACCTTGCTGCCCCGTTCGCGCAGCGTCCGGATCATGGCGCTGATCAGCGTGGACTTGCCCGAGCCGGGCGGGCCGGTCAGGCCGACGACCGGGGTCTCGCGGCGGTCCCGGTCCAGCGCCTGCAAGAGCGCCCGGGCCTCCTCCCCGCCGATATCGGCGACGGTGAGCGCCTTGGCAAGCGCGCGGGTCTCGCCCTTGCGCAGCCGGGCGGCAAGGCCGGCGATATCGGTCCGGCGCGAATTGGCCCCGCCCGAATTGGATTGCCCGCTCACCAGCCCGGCATCCCGTCCGGCCCGACCGCTTCGACCAGCGCGCCGGCGCGGGCGAGATCGACGGCGGCTTCGATATCCGGCGCCATGTAGCGGTCCTCTTCGAGCGGCGGAACGACCGTGCGCAGCCGGGCGATCGCGCTGCCGAGGCGGGCGCTGGTCTTCAGGGGCGCGCGGAAGCCGATGCCCTGGGCGGCGGCGAGCCATTCGATGGCGACGATCTTGGCCAGATTGTCGTTCATCTCGGCCAGCCGGCGTGCGCCGTGGGTCGCCATCGAAACATGGTCCTCCTGATTGGCGCAGGTGGTCAGGCTGTCGATGCTGGCCGGCGCGGCGCGCTGCTTGTTTTCCGCCGCCAGCGCCGCGGCGGTGATCTCGGCCGCCATGAATCCGCTGTTGACGCCCGGCTCGGGCGTCAGGAAGGCCGGCAGTTCGCTCATCGCCGGGTCGACCAGCAGGGCGATGCGCCGCTCGGTCAGCGCGCCGATTTCGCTCACGGCAAGCGCGATCTGGTCGGCGGCGAAGGCGACCGGTTCGGCATGGAAATTGCCGCCCGACAGGATCTCGCCGCGCTCCGCCAGGACCAGCGGATTGTCGGTCGCCGCCGCCGCTTCGATGGCCAGAACCGCGCCGGCCTGGCGCAGCAGGGTCAGGCAGGCGCCCATGACCTGGGGCTGGCAGCGCACGGAGTAGGGGTCCTGCACCCGGCTGCAATCGATATGGGAGGCGCGGATTTCGCTGCCCGCAAGCAGCGCCCGCAAGGCCGCCGCCACGTCGATCTGGCCAGGATGGCCGCGCAGGGCGTTGATCGCCGGATCGAACGGCGTGTCGGAGCCGAGCGTGGCGTCGACCGAGAGCGCGCCCGTGACGAGCGCCGCGCGCAGCAGCCGCTTGGCGTCGAACAGGCCGGCCAGTGCCAGCGCGGTCGAGCACTGGGTGCCGTTGATCATCGCGAGGCCTTCCTTGGCCCGCAACGCAACCGGTTCGATTCCGGCCGCCTGCAACGCCGCGCCGCCGGGCAGCCGTTCGCCCCGGTAGTCTGCCCTGCCTTCGCCGATCATCACGGCAGTCAGATGGGCAAGCGGCGCCAGATCGCCGGACGCGCCGACCGAGCCCTGCGCCGGCACCGACGGTGTCACGCCCGCCGCCAGCATCCGCTCCAGGGTCTCGACGATGGCCCATTGCACGCCGGAGGCGCCACGGCCGAGGCTGAGCAGCTTCAGGGCCATCATCAGCCGGACGATGCGCTCCGGCAGGTCGGGCCCGACCCCGGCGTTGTGGGACAGGATCAGGTTGCGCTGGAGGCGCGCGGTTTCCTCCGGCGATATGCGTGTGCTGGCGAGTTTGCCGAAGCCGGTGTTGACGCCGTAAACGGCTTCGTCGCCGCGCGCCGCTCGCTCGACGACCGCCTCCGCGCGTGCCATGTCCGCCCGGCAGGCCCGGTCCAGGACAACCGGCGGGCTCTCGCGATACAGCGCTTCCAGGGCCGGCAGGCTTGTCGATCCAGGGGTCAGCGTGACCGCTTCGGTGGTCATAGCTCTCGGACCAGTTCGGTCATGGTTTTCCGATATCGCGTACGGATCGCGTCCTCGCCCGGATGGCGGCCGTCCTCGATGACGCGCCGTCCGGCGACCCGGACCTCCCTAAGCGCCGAACCGGCGTTTGTGAAGACCCAGGCGTCGAGCAGCGTCTCCGGCCCGTGGCCGGCGAGCGTCGGATGTTCGGTGTCGAGGACCAGGAAATCGGCGGCCCGGCCCGCCGCAATTTCACCGCAGGGTTGGCCCATCGCCCGCGCACCGCCGGCGGCCGCGCCGAGCCACAGGGCGGCACCCAGCGAATGGGGCGATGCGGCATCGCCGGCAACCAGCCGGCGCTTCAGGACGAGCCGCTGGGCATATTCCAGCCAGCGCAGTTCCTCGCGCGGATCGAGGGAGACGTTGCTGTCGCTGCCGACGCCGAACGCGCCGTCCGCGGCGAGCCAGCCGGGCAGGGCGAACACGCCGTCGCCCAGGTTGGCCTCGGTCGTCGGGCACAGGCCGGCAACGGCGCCGCTCGCGGCGGCGCGCCGGGTCTCGTCCTCGGTCATGTGGGTGGCGTGGACCAGGGTCCAGCGCCCGTCGACCGGCACGCCGTCGAGCAGCCATTCGACCGGCCGCAGCCCGGACCAGGCGAGGCACTCGGCCACCTCCTTTTCCTGCTCGGCGATGTGGATGTGAACCGGTCCTTCCGGGCAGATGGCGTCATAGGCCGCCAGCGCATCCGCCATGTCCGCCGGCAGCACGGCGCGCAGGCTGTGAAGGGCCGCGCCGGCGGTCTGCGTCGGGGACGCCCCGGCCAAAGCGGCGACGACACCGGTCCATTCGTCGATGTCGAGCCGGAAGCGCTGCTGGGCCGGAGCGAGCGGTCCGCCGCCGAAGCTGCTCTCGCGGTACAGCACCGGCAGCAGCGTCAGGCGAATCCCGGCCGCGTCCGCGCCCGCGGCGACGCGCCGGGCCAGTTCCGCCACGTCGCTGTAGCGACCGCCGCCCGGCGGATTGTGCAGATAATGGAACTCCGTCACGCCGGTATAGCCGGCCTTGAGCATCTCGACATAGAGATGCGCCGCGATCGCCTCGACCTGTTCGGGGGTCAGGCTCTCGACGAAACTGTACATCGTTTGGCGCCACGACCAGAAATCCGACCTTTCCTCACCGCCTGACCGTTCGGTCAAACCCGCCATGGCGCGCTGAAAGGCATGGCTGTGCAGGTTCGGCATCCCAGGGATGACGGCGCCGGGAAGCTGCGTGTTCCCCGCTGCCGGTGCGCCGGCTTCGATGCGCCGGATCGTACCCGCATCGTCCACTTCCAGCAGCACGTTTTCCGCCCAGCCGGAGGGCAACAGGCAAAGCGGGCACCAAAGGCGGTCGGCGGCGCCGGTCATCACCGTGCCGCCTGCGGGGGACGGGCGAATGTGGCAGTATTTTCGCCCGTCCGGCGGTACAGTTCCGCTGCGTGCTGCACTGCGACGAACCGCGAGACAAAATCATGACCGCCTGGGACAACCTGTGGACCAACGCCGGGATCGCGACCATGATGCCCGCCGGCGACGACCCCTACGGCGCGATCGGGGACGGCGCGATCGCCGTAGCGGGCGGAAACATCGCCTGGATCGGCCCGGCGGCAAAGCTGGATCGGGCGCAGGCACAGGGCGTGCCGGTCCACGACGCCGGCGGCGCCTGGATCACGCCGGGGTTGATCGACTGCCATACCCATATCGTCTACGGCGGCAATCGGGCCGCGGAGTTCGAGCAGCGCCTCAACGGCGCGACCTACGAGGAGGTCGCCCGGGCCGGCGGCGGCATCGTCTCGACCGTGCGGGCGACCCGGCGGGCTTCGGTCGACGAACTGGTCGAAAGCGCCCTGCCGCGCGTCCGCGCGATCCTGGGCGAGGGCGTGACGACCATCGAGATCAAGTCCGGATACGGCCTCGACACGGAGACCGAGCGCCGGATGCTGCAGGCTGCCCGGCGGATACCGGACCATCTGCCGGTCGATGTCGAAACGACGTTCCTCGGCGCCCATGCCCTGCCGCCGGAATATGCCGGCGACGCCGACGGCTATATCGACCTTGTGTGCCGCGAGATGATCCCGGCAGCCGCCGAAGCCGGCGAGGCGGATGCGGTGGATGCCTTCTGCGAATCGATCGGGTTTACTCGCGGCCAGACCGAGCGGGTCTTCCGGGCGGCGCGCGACCATGGCCTGCCGGTCAAGCTCCATGCCGAACAATTGAGCGATCTGGGCGGCGCGGCGCTGGTGGCGGAATACGGGGGCCTGTCGGCCGACCATCTGGAATATGCCGGCGAAGACGGCGTGCGCGCGCTGGCGCAGTCCGGCACCGTGGCGGTGCTGCTGCCCGGCGCCTTCTACTATCTGCGCGAGACGCAGGTGCCGCCGATCGATCTGTTCCGCGAACACGGCGTCGGCATGGCGCTGTCGACCGACTGCAATCCGGGCAGCTCGCCGGTCACCTCGCTGCTGCTGATGCTCAACATGGCCTGCACCCTGTTCCGTCTGACGCCGGCGGAGGCGCTGGCCGGCGTGACCCGCGAGTCGGCGCGCGCGCTCGGCCTGCAGGACCGGATCGGCACCCTGGAGCCGGGCAAGGCGGCGGATTTCGCCCTGTGGGACATCGGCAGCCCCGGCGAACTGGCCTATCCGGCGGGCTTCAACCCGTGCCGGGCCGTGGTGAAGAACGGGGCGGTGGTGGCGGGCTGAGTCCGGTGCAGCGCCGGCCCTTCGATACGCCCTTTCGGGGCTGCTCGGGGTGAGGGAGAGACTGGCTCTGCACGTCACACCCACACAATGTTCCTCAACCCGAGCAGGCGCGGCAGCGCCGTATCGAGGGACGGGTACGTTGTCGAAAATACCGGACATATCCGCGAAAAGCCCCGAACCGCCTCACCCCCGCTCCCGGGCCCAGGCGAGCGCGGCTTCGAGCATGGCGCGCAGGGCCGGGCGGACCCCGGCGGCCTTGTCCGGCAGATAGCACCACGGCGGTTGCTCATCGCAATAGGTTGCCATCGACAGTTCGAGCTGGAAGGCGTGGATGCGATTTTCCGGGTCGCCGTACTGGCGGGTGATGAAGCCACCCTTGAAACGGCCATCGACGACCAATCGGTCCTCGCCGTAGTCGCCCAGGGTCTCGGCCAGGCTCAGGCTCAGGCTGGCGTCGCAGGCGCCGCCCGCCGCAGTGCCTAGGTTGAAGTCCGGCAGTTTGCCGTCGAACAGGCGCGGCACCTCGGACAGGATCGAATGGCAATCGAAGAGGATGGCGATTCCGTGCCTGCGGTGGATCGAGGCCAGTTCCCGTTCCAGCCGCTGGTGATAGGGCAGCCAGAAAGTGCGCAGTCGTTCGGCCCGCTTTTCGTCGCTTGGTGCTTGGCCATCCCGGTAGAGTGGATTGCCGGCGAAGTCTTGCTCCGGAACGAGACCGGTCGAAAGTTGACCGGGATAGAGCGGCGCGTCGTCCGGCGGCCGGTTCAGGTCGGCGACATAGCGCGACCATACCGCCTGGAGGGTCGGAATGCCCAGTTCGTTGGCGAAATCGTACAGCCGGTCGAGATGCCAGTCGGTGTCCGGACGCGCCAGCGCCCGCTCCGTCATCCGCGCTTCGATGGCCGCCGGGATTGCCGTCCCGACATGGGGAATGCTCATCAGGAGCGGCGCGTCCCCCGGCGTAAAACGGTAAGGGTTCATGCGCTCCACAGCACCGGGAAATCGCTTCCGGCCAGCGGTGCGCCGACCTCAAGGCCGAGATCGGGGAAGGGCGGCGAGTGCACGCCCTTTTCGGCGTAGACGGCATCGTCGCCGACGAAGCGGATCGAGAAGGCGCGCCGCCGGTTCGCCGAGTTGTTGGCCGGCGCGCCGTGCACCGTCCGATAGGTAAAAGCGACGGCGTCGCCGGGCTCCATCGCCCAGCCGCGGATGTCGTAATCGTCCCGGTTGGCTGAAATATCGGGTATCCGCTCGCGGGCATCGCCGGGTGTGAGCGACGTGCCGTTAAACCGTTCCGGCCGGAACTCACGGCCCCACCGGTGTGAGCCGGCGACATATTCGATCACGCAATCCCGCGCCACCGGATCCAGAGTGATCCAGAGGCTGCAGTTCATGCTGCCGTCGACGCAGTAATACGGCATGTCGTGATGCCAGGGCGTGACCACCGAGGAGCCGGGCTCCTTGACCAGGATATGTTCGTGGAACAGGCGCGCCGTCTTCGATCGCATGAGGCGGGCAGCAAATTCCGCGGCTGGCGACTCTTTCACGAATCGGTTGTATTCCGGGATCTTGTCCCAGTTGCAGAAATCCTGGAAGAAGGCTGCAGTGCCGTCCTCCGGCTGGATGCTGCGCTCGCGCCAGCTCGGCGCCGCTATGTTGGTTTCCATGCCGCGGCGCAGGTCGTCGACCCAGTCGACGAAGGCGCCCCGGAGCAACAGGACGCCGTCGCGCTGGAACGCCTCTATCTCCGGATCGGTAACGGTCGGACGGTCGGCGGCCATTTCGTTCCTATCCTCGTTCGTCTTCCAGCAGTTCGCGCCAGATCGGTCTCGTCAGCATGGATTGGGGGCTCATGCAGAACCGGGCCGGAAAGAGACCAACCCTTCAGGCTGGAAACTATCGGCTTCACTCAGCGGCGGCCCGCGCCCGCGATGCCTTCCATCCGTTCCGTTCGCACGGACAAGGCGCCGGCCGCGGCTCCCCGCTCCGGCCCAATTGTAGCATGCGCTGCGTTTCGGGCTAAGGGTTCACTATGGGGGCCGGCCCCATATGTCGCGACGGGCGGTTTGTGTATCTTCCCATCGCCGGACGGCGAAACGGGCAGACTGAAGGAAGTCGAATGACCGAACGAGACCTTAGCGCTTTCCTCGTTGGCGGAGAGTGGGTGACGCCGAGCAGCAAAACGGAGTTTCCCGTCCTGAATCCGGCGACAGAGCAGCGGATCGGTACGATCGTCCTCGGCAATGAGACCGACGTCGACCGCGCCGTCGCGGCGGCGGTCAAGGCTTTCAGGACCTACTCGCTTACGACCAAGGCGGAGCGATTGGCACTCCTGTACCGGTTGATGGACGAAACGACCGCCCGGCTGGAAGACCTCGCCCAGGCGATGACCGCCGAGATGGGCGCGCCGATCACCATGGCCCGGGAAGCGCAGGCCGACGGGGCTGTAGGTCACCTCAGCGCGTTCATCGAAGCGCTGGAGCGGCAGGACGAGCGGGAAACATTGCCGAACGGCGAAGTCCTGGTCCGCGAACCGATCGGGGTGTGCGGCCTGATCACGCCGTGGAACTGGCCGATCTACCAGATCGCGCTCAAGGTCATTCCGGCGCTCGCGGCCGGCTGCACCTGCGTCCTCAAGCCGTCGGAGCACACGCCCCTGTCGGCCGTCCTTTATGCCAAGATCATCCAGGCCGCCGGCTTTCCCCCCGGTGTATTCAACCTGATCCAAGGCGAAGGCCCGGTCGCCGGCGCGGCCCTGTCGCGCCATCCGGACGTCCAGATGATGTCATTCACCGGATCGACCCGCGCCGGCATCGCCGTGACCAGGGACGCGGCCGATACCGTGAAACGGGTGACGCTGGAGCTGGGCGGCAAGTCGCCCAATCTGGTCTTCGCCGACTGCGACCTCGAAGAGAGAGTCGCGAACTCGGTGACGGAATGCTTCTACAACACCGGCCAGTCCTGCGACGCGCCGACCCGGATGCTGGTCGAGCGCAGTTGCTACGACGAGGCGAAGGCCATCGCGAAGGCCGCCGCGGAGGCCGTGATCGTCGGCGATCCCAACGAGGAGGGCGATCGCCTGGGCCCGCTGTTCGACCGCATACAGTTCGACCGCGTCCAAGCGCTGATTCGCAAGGGGATTGAGGAAGGCGCGACCCTGCTGACCGGTGGGCCCGGCCGGCCCGACGGCCTGGAGACCGGCTGGTATGTCCGGCCCACGGTCTTCTGCGACGTGCGCAACGACATGACGATCGCGCGTCAGGAAATCTTCGGTCCCGTCCTGGCCATGATGCCGTTCGACGACGAGGAGGAGGCCATCGCGATCGCCAACGACACGCCCTACGGCCTCGCCGCCTTCGTCCAGACCGGCGATGCAGAACGGGCGGAGCGGGTCGCCGCGCGGCTGCGCGCCGGCGCCGTCCATATCAACGGCGGCGTTTATCAATACGGCTCGCCGTTCGGCGGCTACAAGCAATCCGGCGTCGGCCGCGAAGGCGGCATCTGGGGGCTGGAGGACTACCAGGAAACGAAAATCCTGCACTTCCCGTGAGGCGGCGGTTTATCCGGTCGGATCGCGTCCGAGACGCGGCGGTATCGCCAGACAATTTCGCTGCGTTCGGGTAACGAACGGCAAACAGGGTATCCGGCATGTTGCCCTTCAAAATCTCCATCTGCGGCCTCGACGAGATCGAGCGTTTCGCCGGCGACGGCGTGACCCATGTCATCTCGCTGCTCGATCCCGACTGGCCGGACCCCGAGGGCTGGGCCGCGCTTGGAACGGTCGAGCATCACCGCTTCCACATGCACGACATCGTCTCCGACAGGCCGGGATGGCGGCCGCCGCTGGAGGAGGATGTCGAACGGTTGCTCCAGGTCGGCGACCTGCTGGCGCGCTCCGAGGTCGGCCATCTGCTGGTGCATTGCCATTTCGGCCGGTCGCGCTCGACCGCGGCGGCCCTGATCCTCAAGGCCCAGCATTTTCCCGGCCGCGAAGCCGAGGCGGCGGAGGCCCTGCTCGACGTGCGCAACCCGCTTTGGCCAAACAGCCGCATGATCGCCTACGCCGACACGCTGCTGGACCGGGATGGCCGCCTGATCGAAGCAGCGCGCAGCCTCTACGCCCGGGTCGCCCGCGAGCATCCGCAATTCGCCGAGTTCATCCTGCGTACGGAGCGGGCGGATGAGGTGCCCGAAGAGTAAATCCGCAGGTCCGGCAAACCGGACGCGCGCCTACTCCACCGTCACGCTTTTCGCCAGATTGCGCGGTTTGTCGACATCCGTGCCCCGGATGACGGCGGCGTGGTAGGCGAGCAACTGGACCGGGATCGCATAGAGGATCGGCGCGACGAAGGGATCGACAAGCGGCAACTCGATGCTCGCCATTGCTTTCTCGCTCAGCTTCTCGATGCCGCGCCGGTCGCTGAGAAAGATCACCCGCCCGCCCCGGGCGATCACCTCCTGGGTGTTGGATGCGGTCTTGTCGAACAGCGCGTCCGAGGGTGCGACGACGATCACCGGCACGCTCTCGTCGATCAGCGCGATCGGCCCGTGTTTCATCTCGCCCGAAGCATAGCCCTCGGCGTGGATATAGCTGATTTCCTTGAGTTTCAGCGCACCTTCCAAAGCAATCGGATACGCGGTCCCCCGGCCGAGATACAGCACGTCGCGCGCCTCGGCGACGGTGCGGGCGATGTCCCTGATCGCCTCGTCGTGGGCCAGGACTTCGGCGGCGCGGGACGGCACCTCGGAAATGCTGCCCGACAGCGCCGCCTCGCGGGCATGGTCGATCGCTCCGCGGGCGACGGCGGCCGAGATCGCCAGGCAGGCGAGGGTCGTCAGTTGCGTCGTGAACGCCTTGGTCGAGGCGACGCCGATTTCCGGTCCCGCCTTGGTCGGCAGCACGACATCGGATTCCCGGGCGATCGAACTCTCCGGAACATTGACGACCGAAACGATATGCTGGCCCTGTGCCCTGGCATAGCGCAGCGAGGCGAGGGTATCGGCCGTCTCGCCCGACTGCGAAACGACCAGCATCATGCCGCCCTCGGGCATGGGCGCCTCGCGGTAGCGCAGTTCCGAGGCCAGGTCGATCTCGACCGGAATGCGCGCCACCTGCTCAAGCCAGTATTTTGCGATCAGGCCGGCGTAGAAGGCTGTGCCGCAGGCTGTAATGGTAATCCGCGGCACCGTCGCGATGTCGAACGGCAGGTCCGGCAGGTTGACGGTCTGCCCGGCCGGGTTGAAGAAGCTCTGCAGGGTATCGCCGATCGCCGTCGGCTGCTCGTAGATCTCCTTCAGCATGTAGTGGCGGAAACCGGCCTTGCCGGTCTGCGCGCCGGAGGCCGCGGTTTCGACGATCCGGCGTTCGACCGGTTCGCCCGCAGCATCGTAGACGGTCGCGCCCTTCCGGGTCATGACGACCCAGTCGCCCTCTTCCAGGTAACCGATGCGCCGGGTCAGCGGGGCCAGCGCCAGGGCGTCGGAGCCGAGGAACATCTCGCCGTCGCCGTAGCCGATGGCGAGCGGGCTGCCGCGGCGGGCGCCGACCATCAGCTCCTCCTCCCCGGCGAAGACGATGGCAAGGGCGAAGGCGCCGTGAAGCCGCTGCAGGGTCGCGCGGACCGCGTCGCGGAGCGGCATTTGCCGTTCCATGAATTCGGTCAGCAATTCGGCGACGACTTCGGTATCCGTATCGCTCTCGAAGTTGCGCCCGCGGTCGCGCAGTTCGTCCTTCAACTCCCGATAGTTTTCGATGATACCGTTATGGACGAGCGCGACCCGGTCGGTGATGTGCGGGTGGGCATTGATCTCGTTGGGGATGCCGTGGGTCGCCCAGCGGGTATGGCCGATGCCGATCGTTCCGCCGATCGGACGGTCCCGGAGCTTGGCTTCAAGCCTCCCGATCCTGCCCTCGGCCCGCCGGCGCCGGATCAGGCCGTTCTCGACAGTGGCGACGCCGGCGCTGTCGTAGCCGCGGTATTCCAGCCGCTTGAGGCCGTCGACCAGCAGCGGAACGCACGGTTCCCTGCCGACGATGCCGATAATGCCGCACACGCGCCGCCGGCCCCTTACTTCTTCGCGCCCCGGCTTTCCGGGCCGCCCGCGGTCTTGCGCCGGCGGATCTTCTCGGCGGCGCGGGGCACGGCCGTGTGCTCGGCCCGGGTCAGCGCCAGGGCATCGGCCTCGACGTCCCGGTCGATCGTGCTGCCGGCGCCGACGATGGCGCGTTCGCCGATGGTGACCGGGGCGACCAGGGCGCTGTTCGATCCGATAAACGCGCCGTCGCCGATTACCGTTCGGGCTTTCCGGAATCCGTCATAGTTGCAGGTGATCGTGCCGGCGCCGATATTCGCTCCGGCGCCCACCTCCGCATCGCCGACATAAGCCAGATGGTTCGCCTTGGCGCCCGATTTCATCACGGCGTTCTTGACTTCGACGAAATTTCCGACCCTCGCCCCTTCCTGCAGGTCGGCGCCCGGCCGCAACCGGGCAAAGGGGCCGACCGTGGCGCCGCGGTCCAGCGTCGCCCCCTCGATGTGGCAGAAGCCCCTGATCTCGACCTCGTCGCCGACGACGACCCCCGGACCGAACACAACCTGCGGGCCGACCGTCACATCCCGGCCGAGCACGGTATCGTAGCTGAACCACACCGAGCCAGGATCGGTGAGCGTAGCGCCGCCCGCCATCGCTGCGCGGCGCATCCGCCGCTGGAATATCCGCTCGGCCGCAGCTAGTTCTTCGCGGCTGTTGATACCGAGCAATTCGTCGGCCGCGGCCTCGACGACGCTACAGGTCCGGCCCCGGCGGCGCGCGATGCCGACGATATCGGTCAGGTAATACTCGCCCTTGGCGTTGTCGCTGCCCACGGCGTCGACCAGGTCGAACAGGACCGCACCGTCGACCGCCATGACGCCGGAATTGCACAGTCCGACTCTGCGTTGTTCGGCGCTGGCGTCCGTGGCTTCGACGATGGCTTCGAGCGATCCGTCTCCGCCACGCACCAACCTGCCGTAGCCGCCCGGATCCGCCGGCCGGAATCCTAGAACGACGATGGCATGGCTGCCTTCTCGGCGCCGGGCAATCATGGCCTCGAGGGTTTGCGGGCGGACCAGCGGCGTGTCGCCGTAGAGGATGAGGACGGTATCGGCATCCGGTCCGATCCGGCCGCGCGCCGCCTTGACGGCGTCTGCCGTGCCGCGCGGCTCGGCCTGGACGGTCGTCGGGACGGGCGCAACCGCCGCGGCGACTTCCGCCATGTCCGGCCCGGCGACGACAACGCAGGTCCCGGCGCCGGCTGCGCGGACTGCATCCAGCGGATACAGCACCATCGGTCGATTGCCGATCCGGTGAAGAACTTTCGGAAAACGCGAGTTCATCCGCTCGCCCTTGCCTGCGCCCAGAACGACGGCGGCGGTCCGGTGCGGCACGGCGCTGTCGCCGTCGGAGGGCTCCTGCATCATGGCCCGGTCGTGTCCTTCCGGCCGGCAAATGTTACTTGGACGGTAGCGCGGGCAGCGATCGCCCTGCATCCGGTTCGGCGCGAATGTGCCACAAGCCCCGGCGCCTCACCAAGTCACGTATTGTTACGGTTTGCGACGCGTTCGAGGCAGGCGCAGGCTCGCCTATGGAACCTCCGGCCCTGCCCGCTCAAGCGCCTTAGCCGCAGATTGCAGGAGTGGCCGGGCGGCGCCGGTTGGGCGTATACTCCGGCGCATGTCCAGGATGCAGCTCTATATTTTGCGGCAAGTTGCCGTTGCAACATTGTTTATCGCTGTCACGCTGACGGCGGTCGTCTGGCTGACCCAGTCGACTCGTTTCTTCAAGCTCATCCTCAACCGCGGCCTTTCGCTCGACGTATTCCTGGAACTGACTTCGCTGCTGGTTCCGTCCTTCCTGCTCATCACGCTCCCGATTGCGCTATTTCTTGCCACCCTGTTCGTCTTAAACAAGATGCTGAACGATCGCGAACTGTTAGTGATGCGCACAGCAGGGCTAAGCGATCTGCACTTGTCGGTGCCGACAATAACGCTCGGAGTAATTGGCATTTCGATCTGTTTTTTCATCAGCCTTTATCTGCTGCCGGTTTCGTTCAAGAATTTTCGAAATTTGCACGATGATGTTCGCAGCAATTTTTCCGTAGGTCTCATCCAGCAAGGCACATTCAATAATCTTGGAAGCAACATTACAATCTATGTTCGCGATCGGGTGGGGGACGAAGTTCGAGGTATCCTGGTTCAGGACAACCGCGACGATGCAAAAGCAGTCACGATGGTTGCAGAGCGAGGCAGAATTACGATCACTTCTGCAGGTCCGCATGTATTGATGAGCAGAGGCAGTCGTCAAGAACGGGATCGAAAAACCGGTAAAACTTCAACTCTGTATTTTGAACGCTATAGTTTCGACTTTGCTCTGGAAAAGCGGCGCAAGCGAGTGAACGCTAAACCAAATGAGAGATTTCTTGACACGCTGCTCTGGCCGGGAAGCAACGCTTATGATCGGCGGAACCGCAGTAAATTGATTGCTCAGGGGCACAATCGGCTGATTGCTCCGTTGTACGCACTCACTCTGCCAATTCTCGCTCTTGTAATCATGCTTGCTGGACAGTTCAATAAGCGAGGACAAGGTGTTCGAATAGCCTTGGCCCTCTCGGCAGCGGGAATATGCGAAGGTATTGCGATCGGTCTTACAAATGCGTCGGCCGATATGAATGCGCTGATTCCGCTTGCCTATGCCAACGCGATCCTTCCGATTGTTTTTGGGCTCATACTGTTATTTCGTACCAAGTGGTTGAACGCTCTGGCCGGCCTGTTCGAGAGAACGAACAAACATGAGATTGGCACGTCGGGACCTGTAGAATCATGACCGGGGTCAACGCTGCAAGAAGACTGCGACAACCTTCGGCGCTACGCCCGACAAGGCCGAGCCGCTTGTCTTTGAGCGTTTCATTTTATCTGATCCGGCAATTTCTGGGGTGGTTTTTGTTTGTATTTCTTTTATTTATTGCCATTATCCTTATTGTAGACCTGATTGAACTGATAAGGAGAGGATCGGGCAGAGAAAGCGTTTCATTCAGTATTCTATTTCGTATGGCAGTATTCAAACTGCCGCTCGCCGTCCAGAAGACTTTACCTTTTGCGATCCTGTTTGGCGGGATGCTGAGTTTCTGGCGTTTGAACCGAACCAGCGAATTGATCGCCCTAAGGGCTTCTGGAGTTTCGGTGTGGCATTTTGTACTACCGATAGTTTTTGCCGCTGCGGTCCTCGGTGTTGTCAAGATAACAATAGTCAACCCGCTTGGTACAATACTAATAAGCCGCTACGAGCAGCTGGAAAATCAACACCTCAAGGGACAGACCAGGTTGATGGCAACGTCTGCTGCAGGAGTCTGGCTGCGCCAGTCGGTCGATAACCGTCAGACCGTGATTCACGCAAAAAGCTCTACTGTACAGAGTGGTACTCTTGTACTGAAAGAGGTGATGGTACTGTTGTACGGCTCTGAAGACCGTTTTTATGGGCGTATAGATTCTCCGACTGCCATACTCAAGAGCAAGTCATGGCATCTGGAAGACGCTGTGACAACATTGCGAGGCGAACCGCCGACACTGAAACCAGTGTACAAGATACCGACGACACTCACACTCCAATCAATACAGGAGAGTTTTTCCTCTCCCCGTACGATCTCGTTTTGGGAACTGCCACGCTTTATCGAGACGTTCGAGTCTATGGGCTTCTCTGCGCTCGGGCATCGGCTGCACTGGCATTCCCTGCTTGCCGATCCAATGTTCTATTGCGCAATGATATTGATCGCCGCAGTATTTTCGTTGCGGCACAACAGGCGGACCGGCATTCTGCTGGCAGTCACAGGCGGAATCGCTACAGGTATAATTTTGTTTTTCGTTGCCGACCTCGTTCTCGCTCTGGCGCATTCTACGGACGTCCCGCCGTTGCTCGCGGCATGGGCACCGGCATTGGCAACAACATTCCTGGGCGTTACCGTTTTGCTCCATCTGGAAGATGGCTAGCGTGCTGCCGCATCAGTTTTTGTATATGTTACAGCGCTTCTGGCTGATATTTCTGCTTTCCTTTGTGTTGCTTCCGGCCGGCGGTTCCGCGCCCATGGCGCAAACGGTGAATGACTTCAAACGCCCGGTTCTGATCACTGCCGAAAAACTCTCTCAAGACAGGCAGCGCGGCGTGATCGTTGCAACCGGAAATGTTCGAATTACACAGGGTGACCGTACAGTCCGTGCCGACAGGCTCATTTATGACGAGCGGAACGGACAAGTCACAGCATTTGGAAACGTTTCAATCATCGAACCCCGAGGCGAGGTTGTCTTCGGCAGACGCGTTAAGCTCTCGGGAGATTTGCGAGATGGTACAATTGAGCATTTTCGAATGCTTTTTCCGGACAATACACGAATAGCAGCTACCGACGCGCGCCGATATGCCGGACGGCGGACAGAGATGGCCAAGGTTGTCTTTTCACCCTGCAAACTATGCGAAGAAGATCCGACAAAGCCAAATCTGTGGCGGATCAAGGCGCGAAAAGTGATTCACGACGGAGAAGCGCAGAATATCGAATATCATGACGCATGGATGGAAGTATATGGCATTCCCGTATTTTATACACCGATCCTGTCCCACCCAGACCCAACGGTGTATAGCCGCAGCGGCTTCATTGTACCGGAAATAGGCGCTCGGAAGCCTCTTGGTACCTGGATAAAGCTACCATACTACTGGCGCATCGGCGAAGACAGTGACGCAACCTTGACTCCGCTCATTTCCTCGCAACAGAATCCGGTGTTGTTTGCCGAATATCGGCGGCGTTACAAAAAGGGAGCAGCGATAATTGCTGGAAGTCATACCTATGCGCGCCGCCTGGACACGGATGTAAGGCCGATATTGCAAGGTCAGTCGCGAGGTCACCTGTTTAGCAAAATACGCTACGATGTCGATTCGAACTGGCGATTTGGCGCGAATGCCAATTGGACAACAGACGACACGTTTTTGCGGCTCTACGATGTCAGCAGTGCTGATAGTTTACAGTCTTCTGTTTGGCTTGAAGGATTTCACAACCGGGACTACACTCAACTTAGGATTCATCATTTTCAAGGCTTGAGAGAGGGAGACAATTACCGCGCGACGCCATTGGTTGCTCCGTATGCGGAACTCGAGCGAATTGGATCGCCGGAGCAGCGGCTGGGAAGATGGCACTTTCGGTTTTCTACTGCCAACCTGACGCGGTGGGAAGGTACCGATAGCTATCGCGCCAGTGTCAATCTCGGTTGGCGTCTTCCATATATCCACAAACCGACAGGAATTACTTTCGCGGCGACTCTCGATGTGCATGCCGACGGTTATTACCTGGCGGAATCGAGACGGCCGGATGCCTCGCAGTTTACCGGATTCTCGAACCGCGTCTATCCGATTGCTGAGTTGGATATTCGCTACCCGTTTGTAAGGGAGTTGGGAAATGTCCGGGCGATCGTGGAGCCACGCATCTCTCTGATCTCTACATTCAGAGGGCTGAATGATCCAATAATTCCGAATGAAGATAGCGTTGATATAGAAGTCGACGATGCCAATTTGTTTTTGGCAAATCGTTTTCCGGGTAGAGACAGGGTCGACGAGGGTTCCCGATTGATTTACGGTTTCAATACGGTGTTTCTGGGCAATCGCGGCGGACAGTCGGAATTGTTTCTCGGCCAGAGCCTCGAGCTTGGCAGCAGCCGGGAGTTCGAACCTGCATCCGGCGTTCAAGGGTCTTTCTCGGATCTTGTCGGCCGCTTGCGGGTCAATCCCGGTCGATATCTCGATTTGGTTTACCGGTTTCGAATTCATCCCGACGAAATCGAGCCGAAACGAAACGAGGTCGGTATCTTTGCCGGCGTACCGGCGTTGAGCCTCTCCTTCAGCTATTTGAATGTTCGAAGGCGCGGGATGACCGTTGAATTGCCGACGCGCGACGAGTTGTCCTTTACCACGCGCTCGCAGGTGACGAAGACATGGTCGGTCTTCGGCGGGGGCCGGTGGAACCTCGCCGAAGCGGCCGGCAACCTGAACTGGCAGCTCGGCGGCCAGTTCAAGAATGAGTGCTGCACGCTTCGTGTAACCGGCGGCCAGAGTTACGTCAGGGATCGTGACATCCGTCCGTCCACCTATGTCCTGTTCAGGTTGAGCCTCAAGCACCTGGGCGAGATCGGCGACTGAGGGGCTTCAGGACACAACGACCTGTCGTTCGCAATCCTGCGATGTTTGGGTCGGGCGGTTGATATCGGCCCGGACCGCTGATTATATCCGGTATCCACCAAGCGGTTCCGAATCGGAATTGGGAGATCGCCTTATGCCACGCTCGGTCATCCTGCCTTGGCTCGCCGCAGTACTGATGGCTGGAAGCGCCGCGACGGCGGTTGCCGACAGTGCTGCACGGATTGCCGCCGTCGCCAACACACACGCGATCACCGTGCACGACGTCCGCTCGCGCATGACGCTTGTATTCATGACGGCAGGTATTCCCGACAATCCGGACACGCGCAAGAAGCTGCGGCCGCAGACACTCAACCAGCTGATTGTCGAATCGATTCAGGTGCAGGAAGCCGAACGGCTGAACATTTCCGTTACGGACCGTGAAATTGCGCAGAGGCTTGCGGAAATCGAACGACGCAACGGAATGCCGAGCGGCCAGCTCCTGCAAATCCTGCGCAAGCGCAATGTGAACCCGGTCGCGATCATCGACCAGGTCAAGGCGTCAATCGCCTGGTCGAAGGTCATCCGGCGGGTTGTCGCCTCCCGGACCCGCATTTCCGAGCAGGAGATCGACGAAGCGGTCGCCCGGCTCGACGCCAACAAGGATCGGCTGGTTTATCGAATCCTTGAAATCTACATCCCGTTCGACCGGGAGAGCGGCGACAGCGCTCTGCGCACCACCCGGCGGCTGATCGCGCAAATCCGGCGGGGCGCGAATTTCGGCGGGCTGGCGCGACAGTTCTCCCAGGCCAGTTCGGCAAGCGAGGGCGGCGATATGGGTTTCGTCTTCGAGGGCCAGTTGCCGCCCGAACTCGACAGCGCCATCAAGCGCGTACAGCCCGGTCAGGTGATCGGGCCCGTGCGAACAGCTACCGGCTATTATCTGCTCGCGCTCGTTTCGAAGCGGCCCTACGGCGCGGGCAAACCGCCGACCCGACAGCAGGTCGGGGACAGCCTGTTCAACCGAAAGGTCGGCGTCCGCGCGCGCCAGTATCTCCGCGACCTGCGCCGCGCCGCATTCGTCGACATCCGGATCTGATTCCGGCCATATCGTAGGCGCCGGCGTCCGCACCCCGCACTTTCGAGCTTCGCCGGGAGGACCAGCCCATGTCCGGCCTGCCGCTGGCGTTGACCATGGGGGAGCCTGCCGGCATCGGCGGCGAAATCGCCCTGAAGGCGTGGCGAGCGAGCCAGGAGGCCCCGTCCGGGCCGGCTATTCCTCCTTTCTTTGCTGTCGATTCGCCGAACCGGCTGCGCGCGCTCTCCGAGCTTCCCGGCTGCGGCGCGCCTGTAATCCCGATCGACGCAGCCGATGAGGCCGGCGCCGCCTTCGGGGACGGTCTGCCCGTTCTGCCGCTTGGCGCCGCCGTCTCCGCCGAAGCCGGACGGCCGGGTGCGAATTCGGCGACCGCCGTGATCGAAAGCATCGACCGGGCGATCGATCTGGTGCGCCTGGGCCGCGCGGGGGCCATGGTGACCAATCCGATTCAAAAGGCGCCCCTGATGGCGACCGGTTTCGGCTTTCCGGGTCATACCGAATACCTGGAGCATCGCGCCGGCGGCGGACCGGTCGTAATGATGCTGGCGGGCCCGAGACTGCGGGTCAGCCTGGTGACGGTGCATTTGCCGCTGGCCCGGGTCGCAGCCGTCCTCACCGTCGAGAAAGTCGAGACCGTCGGGCGCATTACAGCCGAGGCGCTGCGCCGCGATTTCGGGATCGCAAGGCCGCGTCTCGCCTTTGCCGGTTTCAATCCCCATGCCGGCGAAGCCGGTGCGCTGGGCAGCGAGGAATCCGAGATCGTTATGCCGGCGGTCGCCGCCCTGCGCAAAGCCGGGATCGATGCGGCCGGCCCGTATCCGGCCGACACGATGTTTCACGACGCGGCGCGGGCGGCTTACGATGCCGCGGTTTGCCTGTATCACGACCAGGGCCTGATTCCGCTCAAGACCCTGGATATCGAGCGTGGCGTGAATGTGACCCTGGGATTGCCGTGGATCCGGACCTCGCCCGACCATGGCACGGCGCTCGACATCGCCGGCACAGGGCGCGCCAGCCCGTCGAGCCTGATCGCTGCCCTGCAGATGGCGGCGGATCTGGCGCAACGCCGGGCGGTGGCAGGCCCGGCAGGCGGCTGACGGCCAGTGCCGAATCTGGGGCAGCGCCGGGCGGCCCTGGCCGAGCTGCCGCCGCTGCGAGAGGTTATCCGCCGGCATGGCCTGGCCGCCCGCCGGGACCTGGGCCAGCATTTCCTGCTCGATGCCAACCTGACGGACCGGATTGCCCGCGCCGCCTGCGGCCCCGGCGAAGCCGACCTGTCGCGCGGGACCGTGATCGAAATCGGCCCCGGACCCGGCGGCCTGACCCGTTCGCTGTTGCGCGCCGGCGCGCGCGTCCTCGCTGTCGAGGTGGACCGCCGGGCGCTCGACGCACTTGCCGACCTGAGCGCGCTGGCGGACGGCCGACTGGTCGCAATGGAAACCGATGCGCTGGAGCTGGACCTGCAATCGGCCGCCCGGTCGCACGGCCTGCCGCCGCCTTACCGGATCGTCAGCAACCTGCCCTACAATATCGGCACGCCGCTTTTGGTCCGCTGGCTGCGCAACCCGGCGGACATCGAGCGCATGGTCCTCATGTTCCAACGCGAAGTTGCCGACCGGCTGACCGCCCGGCCGGGATCGAAGGCCTACGGAAGGCTTTCGGTCTTCGCCCAGTGGCTGTGCGAGGCGGCGACGCTGTTCGGCTTGCCGGCCGCTGCGTTCACGCCGTCGCCGAAAGTCGCCTCTTCGGTCGTTTCCCTGCGGCCGCGCGCAGCGCCGCTGGCGCCGGCGGACCCGGCATGCCTGGAGCGGGTGACGGCAGCGGCTTTCGGTCAGCGCCGCAAGATGCTGCGCCAGAGCCTGAAGCCGCTGTTCGCCGAGCCGGCCGAAGCTCTCCGGGCGCTCGATATCGACCCGACGGCCCGGGGCGAAACCCTGACGGTCCAGCAGTTTTGCGCCATCGCCCGGACGGTCGCGGAACGGGGCGGGTAAACGCCGTCCGGCTGCCTACCGGGAATAATATTCGATCACCAGGTTCGGTTCCATCTGGACCGGATAGGGCACGTCCGCCAGGCCGGGGCCGCGGACGAACCGGCCGCGCATTTTCTCGAAATCGACCGTCAGGTAATCCGGCACGTCGCGCTCGACCTGTTCCTGGGCGTCGAGGACGAGCGGCAGCTCGCGCGACTTTTCCTTGATTTCCACGACGTCGCCGTCTTTCACCATGTAGGACGGGATGTTCACCTTCTTGCCGTTCACCAGGATATGGCCGTGGTTGATGAACTGGCGGGCCGCGAACACGGTCGGCACGAATTTCATGCGGTAGACCGTGGCGTCGAGGCGGCGCTCCAGCAATTCGATCAGGTTCTCGCCGGTGTCGCCGCGGCGGCGCACCGCGTCGTCGTAGTAGCGGCGGAACTGCTTCTCGCCGATATTGCCGTAATAGCCCTTCAGCTTCTGCTTGGCCTGGAGCTGGACGCCGAAATCGGAAAGTTTCCGCCGGCGCGACTGGCCGTGTTGGCCGGGGCCGTATTCGCGCTTGTTGTAGGGGCTTTTCGGGCGTCCCCACAGATTGACGCCCAGACGGCGCGAAATCTTCTCCTTGGAGGAGAGGCGCTTGCTCATCGCTATACTCCGTGTCCCGGCGGCGGAGGCCGGCAGGCCGGACCGCACCGATGTTGTTGTCTCACCCTGCGCAGGGCCTTCGGCGGAAGGCCCGTGGCGGCCGGAAACGAAGCCCGGCGCCCGCGTCAGCAGGATCGAAGCGGGGAAGTAGGGGCCGGTGGCCGCCCTGTCAATTGCCTGTCAATCGGCCGGGCGGCGGCGAAACGGCACGCCGCGGGCGGCGCCTCCGGTTCCGCCCCGGCTCTCCGCACCCGTTCCGGGACTAGGATCAGGACCGGGACCGGGGCGGTGCGGAGGCCCGGAACCGTCCTGCAATCCGTCGTGCCGCCGCAGCGCCCTGGCCTCCTTGTTTTTGAGCAGGCATTCAAGTTTTTTCGCTGCCGCTGCCGCCGCTTTTCCGCAGTTTTGCGCCGTTTTTCGCGCCTCACGATGAATTAGACAGACCGGTCTTTATTTTCATTTTTCTTTTGCGCCCTGAAGGCCCCGGAGACGCCCGAACCCACGGAAACGCGGGGAAATCGCGCTTCGGGGAAGAAAAGAAAATAATCCTTAAAGGAATATTTCCGTAATTTGTTCCGGACGGCCGGCGGGTCGGGGGGGGGGGGGGGGGGGGGGGGGGGGGGGGGGGGGGGGGGGGGGGGGG
>VXNK01000110.1 GCA_009840595.1 Rhodospirillaceae bacterium
CGCAACTACATCAGGAATGCCGGATACGGCCCAACCTAAAACGGATACGCTCTAGCGCGGCGCGGAAGCCCGGGCGCGAAATTCGGTCGGGCGCCGTCCGGCCGTGCGCGGCAGCAGCCGGAACCGGTCCGCTTTGCGCGCCGCCGGCCGGTGAAGATTGTAAACCGGTACCGGGCCCCAATATCTTCCATTCCACCGGCCCGATACCGAAGCGCCACCGAGGAGCCGATCTTGATCCAGAACCGCCGGAAAGTCCGTCTTCCGCTGCTTTCCTTCTTTCTTGCCCTGTTCTTCGCGGGCCCGGCCGCGGCGGCCGACAACCGCCCGTCGCCCTACGCCGGTCAGGAATCCCGGCCCATCAAGAGCCTGTCGGCGAAAGACCTTGCCGAACTCCGCCGTGGCGGCGGATGGGGGCTTGCCAGGGCGGCCGAACTCAACGGCCTGCCCGGCCCCGCCCACCTGCTCGAGTTGAAAGACCGGATTCCGCTATCGGCCGACCAGGTAGCGGCGATTACCGGCATCTTCGAAGACATGCGCGCGACCGCAATCGCCGAGGGAAAACGCCTCATCGCCCGCGAGCAGGCGTTGGAGAAGGCGTTCAGGAACGCCAGCGTGACCGACCGGTCGCTGCGAGAATTGCTGTCGGAAATCGGACAGGCCCGGACAGCATTGCGCTATGTGCATCTGGCGGCGCATCTGAAGACGCTTCCGCTGCTCTCCGGCGACCAGATCGCGCGATACAATATCCTGCGCGGATACGCCGGCGATCCTTGCGCAAACCCGCCCAAGGGGCATGACGCAAATATGTGGCGCAAGCACAATGGCTGCGACTGACTTCGTCATCGGTCGGGGCACGACCCCGCAATAGTTTTCCACCGGAGGCGGCACCGTGAACCGGTTGCGACACGGCATCCGGAAAGAGGCTGAACGCCCGGACCGGTTCGGCCCGCGTTGCCGACCTGCCGCTCATCTCACCGTATCCGGTCGCGCGATCGACCCCTTGCCGCCGGCGGTCCGGGCTCAGCCGTCGACGCGCTGAAGGACGAAGAAGGCGTAGCCCGCCTCGTCGGCGAAGCGCCGGACGATGTCGATTTCCCTTCGAAGACCCGCAAGGACCTGCGGGACGCCGGCATCGGCGCATCCCGCAAGTTCGGCTGCGCGCGCCGCCAGCGGGGCGTAGTAGGCGTCGTGCGCCGCCTTCGGCATGCGAAAGCCGGCGACGACCCGGTAGCCGGCAGCCTCCGCGCGAGACCGGATCGCGGCTTCGGACGCCATGTCCGGATATTCCGCCGCCCAGAATGCGCGGGCCTCTTTCGAGAGATTGCCGGTCCACCGGACGGCGTCGCTGAAGGCGATGCAGCCGCCCGGACGAAGCCAGGGGCGCCACAGGGCGAGCGCCCGTTCCATGCCCACGACGTAGATGGAGCCCTCGGCCCAGATCAGGTCGATGCTCCCCGCGGCGACCTCGATCTTCGCCATGTCCCCGCACAGCGCACGGACGCGGTCCGTCAGGCCTGCCTCGCGGGCGCGTTCGGCGATCCGCCCGGCGAAGGGCGCGTGGATCTCGACCGCCGTGACCTGCGCGTGCGGGAGCGCCTGCGCCAGGGCGAAGGTCGTGCGGCCGCGCCCCGCTCCGAGATCGAGCACCCGCCTGACGGCATCGCGGCCCGGAACCGCGTCCAGCGCGCGCAGCGTCGACGCGTCGTTGCCCGGCGCGCCCTGCGGCAGCGGCCCGAACACCTCGTAAATGGCAGCGTCTTCGGACACGGGACGCGCCGACGACCGCCCGCCCTAGTGGCTCAGTTCCTTGATCGCGTCGTCCAGGCCCTGGAGGGTCAGTTCGAACATGCGGCGCTCGAAGATGTCGCCGATCATGCCGATCGAGGGCGTGTACTGCCAGTGCCGCCGGGGCACCGGGTTGAGCCAGACGCAATGGGTGAAGGTCTGGGTAATCCGGTTGAGCCAGACCTCGCCCGCCTCCTCGTTCCAGTATTCGACCGAGCCGCCCGGCATGGCGATCTCGTAAGGGCTCATGGAGGCGTCGCCGACGAAGATCACCTTATAGTCGCTGCCGTAGGTGTGGAGCACGTCCCAGGTCTGCATCGGGTCGCTGTTGCGCCGGCGGTTGTCCTCCCAGACGTAATCGTACAGGCAGTTGTGGAAGTAATAGTATTGCAGGTGCTTGAACTCGGTCTTGCAGGCCGAAAACAGCTCCTCGCAGACCTTGACGTGCGGGCTCATCGAGCCGCCGACGTCGAAGAAGATCAGCACTTTCACGGCGTTGTGCCGCTCCGGCACCATCTTGATGTCGAGCCAGCCCTGCCTGGCGGTGGAATGGATGGTGTCCGGCAGGTCGAGCTCGTCGGCCGCGCCTTCGCGCGCGAAGCGGCGCAGCTTGCGCAGGGCGATCTTGATGTTGCGCGTGCCGAGCTCGACCGAATCGTCGAGATTGCGGAACTCGCGCTTGTCCCACACCTTGACGGCCGAAAAATTGCGGTTGCCGTCCTGGCCGATGCGCACGCCCTCGGGGTTGTAGCCGTAGGCGCCGTAGGGGCTCTTGCCGGCGGTGCCGATCCACTTGTTGCCGCCCTGGTGGCGGCCCTTCTGCTCTTCGAGGCGCTTCTTCAGCTCCTCCATGAGCTTTTCCCAGCCGCCCATGGCCTCGATCTCGGCCTTCTCCTCCTCGGTCAGGTGAAGCTCGGCCATCTTGCGCAGCCAGTCCTCCGGAATGTTGGCCGGCTCGAACAGCTCGGACAGCATCTCCAGCCCCTTGAAGACGTGGCCGAACACCCGGTCGAACTTGTCGAGGTTGCGCTCGTCCTTCACCAGCGCCGAGCGCGACAGATAGTAGAAATCGTCGACCCGGCAGTCGGCCAGCCCCTGCTTCACCGCTTCGAGCAGCAGCAGATATTCCTTCATGCTGACCGGCAGGTGGGCCTTGCGCAATTCGAGGAAGAAGCTGGTGAACATGGCGCTCGCCGAAGCCCGGGGGGAAAGCCGCGCCCGGCCGGACAGGAGGCTGCCGAGCGGCCGGTTGCGGCCGACGTACTATAGTCCGGTCCCCGCGGTGGCGGACATGCGCCAAAAGAACATGTCGCCCCGGACGGAGCGAAGCAGACATCCGGGACCCGGTGGCGACCCGAAAGTCCTCTGCCTGCGGCCGCGGTCCCTTCGGCTTCGCTCAGGGCAGGCTCCCGGATCGCCCCTGCGCGGCGTCCGGGGCGGCAAGGGAGCGGACGCGCGGAAGGCGGCTTGACATCCATCTTCGTGAACATTATATGAACAAAAATGCGGAGCGCACGATCCAACGCAGTCGGCCCGGTGCAAAAAACACGATATACAGAACGGTCGGTCTACTTTGCGCCGAGCCGGAAACGGCGGAAATCCAAGGATTTTCGGGAACGGAAAATTGAACGATCGTACCAGAATACAGGAAAACAAGCCCATTCCGGCGCGCGCCGGGCGGGCCGCGCCGGTGGATCATGACGAATCATGACAAAACAAAGCACTTATTTTCAGCCCGAGGGACAATCGGGTGCAAATGGGATCGTATGCGCTCAGTATGATGATAAGTGACTGTATTCATTGAATTTGTATTTTCTCCGCAGATCGGATATAAGCCCCAAGACGGGACAAGCGATAGCCGCGAGGGGCACCGATATGACATCGGTCGATTTCGATTTGAAGACCGATTTGTGGACCGAATATTCGCCGACCACCCGGAACCCCGGACGCGCTTGCGGCCGCCGGGGAACGGCGACGAACCGGGTCCATGGCTGCTTCGCCCACGTCCTGCGACAAGGGAAGGATTGCCGCCCATGGGTGCCGTGAAGCTGAGCAAGAGGACCATCGACCGCCTGAGCGTCGACCGCGCATCCGCCGTATTCTGGGACAGCGAGTTGCCGGGGTTCGGGATACGGGTCCACGCCACCGGGCGCAAGGTCTACGTCGCTCAGGCGCGGACGCCGGGCGGGCGACCAAAGCGGGCGACCGTGGGCCGCTACGAGGACCTGGACGCCGAGGACGCCCGGCTGAAGGCGGCCGGGATGATCGACCGCATCCGGCGCGGCTTGGACCCGGTGCCGACGACCCCGGAGGAGCCGACGGTGGCCGATCTGGCGGCGCGCTTCATGGAGGCGCATGTCGCGGTGAACTGCAAGCCGGCGACGGTAGAGAACTACGAGAGCCTGTTCCGGCTCTGCATCCTGCCCGGCCTGGGTGCGCTCAGGCTGAGCGAGGTCGACCGCTCGCATGTCTCCGTGCTGCATCACGGGCTTCGCGCGACGCCCGCGCGGGCGAACCAGGCGGTGGGCATCTTCTCGAAGATGTTCAAGATGGCGGTGGCCTGGGGCATGACGCCGGCCAGGCCCAACCCCTGCCGGTCGATCAGGCGCTACAGGGAGAAAAGCTGCGAGCGCTTCCTGACCGAGGACGAGTATGCCCGTCTCGGCCGGGTGCTGTTCGAGGCCGAATCCGAAGGCCCGCTCATGGCCTCGGCGGTGGCGGCGATCCGCCTGCTGCTGCTGACCGGCTGCCGCCGGAACGAGATCCTCATGCTGCGCTGGGACGATATCGACAGCAGGGCGGGCGAGCTGCGGCTCGCCGATAGCAAGTCGGGCCCGCGCCGGGTGCCGCTGACGCCGGCTGTGGAGCGGGTGCTGGCGCGGATACCGCGCACGGACGGCAATCCGTGGGTGATCGCGGGCGGGAAGCCGGGCGAGCGCCTCCCGCGCCTCGATCCGTTCTGGGACCGGCTGCGGGCGCGCGCTGGTCTGGAGGGCCTGCGACTTCACGACTGCCGTCACTCGTATGCGTCTAGGGCGCTGGCGATCGGCGTGAGCCTGTCGGCGATCTCGCGCCTGCTCGGCCACAAGACGGTGATGACGACGGTCAGGTACGCCCATCTCGCGCGGGACACCGAGCGGGCGTCGGCGGCCAAGGTCGGGGACAGCATCGGCACCGATCTTACGACCGCCCATGCCACCGAAGCGGCGTAGGCGGGAGATCGGCGATGGCGAAGCTGAACCGCACCACGATCTCGCGGCGCACGGTGGAGCGCCTGGAGGCGGAGAAGGACACGGTCTACTGGGACAGCGAGTTGCTGGGTTTCGGCGTGCGGGTCTATCCGACCGGGCGCAAGGTCTATGTCGTGCAGACCCGGGCGGACGGCAAGGACGGCAAGCGGGTGACGGTCGGGCGCCACGGCGTCATCACAGCGGAAGAGGCGCGCCGCCGGGCGGCGCACATCGTCTCGCGGATCAAGGCCGGCGAGGATCCCATCCCCGAGCCGCCGGCGGCGGCGGAGGCGAACGGGCCGACGGTGCCCACCAACGGGATGCCTGCCCGCGGCGCGGCAACGCTCCGGGCCGCGGCGGCCGTCGGGATCGCCCTCGTTGCGGTGCTGGCTGCGCCTGACATGGCGCTGGCGACCACCGACACCACCTTCGGCGCGCCGCTCGACACGGTGGAGGACATCGTCGGCGGCACCGGCGGCCAGCTCGCCGCGGCCCTCGCCGTCGGCGCCGCCCTGGTCGGCTCGGTGCTCCGCTTCAACGCCATGCAGCTGATGGGCGCGGTCGGGGTCGGCATCGCCGCGGGCGCCGGGACCGGCATCGTCACCGGCCTGGTCGGCACGGCGATCGTCTGAGATCGGATCCGGCCATGAACGACACCGCGCGCCATACCATTCCGCGCCGCACCCGTGCAGGCGATGCAGATCCTCGACGCGGCTGACCATGCCGAACTTGGGGCTGAAATCTCGGCGACGAACGTCAACCGCATCGCTTTGGCGGGCGACCGGATCGCGAAGGTGGTTCGCGCGCCGGGCGGCTTCGCGGTCGAACACGACGCAAGCTCGGGCGACCTTTATCTGCGCCCGGCGGCGCCGGCGGCGTCCGGAGACGCGGCGCCCGGACCCGTCACCCTGTTCATCGGCACGGAGAAGGGCTTCACCTACCGGCTGACGCTCACCCCGGCCGACAGGGACTCGGCGCAGATCCTGATCCGCAATGCAGCAGTCGCCGCGGCGGGAGCAGCCGCCGGACCCACTCCCGGCGGCCCCTATGTCGCGGTGCTGGTGCGGCTGGTGCGCGCGGTCGCCCGGCGCGAGCTGCTGCCCGGCTACGAAATCCGCGTCGGCAAGGGATTCTCGTTCTCAGGATTCGGCATCATCGAGACCTGGCGGGGCCCGCGCTTCCGGGCGTTCGTGCTGGAAGCGGACCCCCTCCCCGCCGCTTCGGCCGACGGTGTCGAAGCGGGCCTCGCCGGGACCATCACAGACGCCCTGGATACCGGCCGCCTTGCCGCGCTCTGGCTCGCAGCGCCCGGCACCGGGCCTTCGGGCGGGCGGCTCGTGGTCGCCGTGACGGAAACCGTCCCGGCGGGAGAGCCGCGATGAACGCGCGCAACGACCGGCGGGTCCGCGACCTGGTGGACGCCGATGCGGTTCGCCGGCGCCAGCTGCTGCTGTTCTCCGTGATCGCGGCGGTGCTGCTGGTGGCGGTCGCCGTCTGGCTCGGCATGGGCGGCGGCAAGGAGCGTGTGCCCAAGGGCGGCATCAAGGCCGAGATCGCGGGGCCGGACGCGGCCGAGAAGGTCTGGACGCGGCGTTCCGAAGCCCGGCTCGGCGAGATCGAGACGACCCTGCGCCAGATGCAGCAGGAAGCGCGGACGCTGCGCGCCGACAACGACCGGCTGCGCGGGAAGCTGGAGCGGGATGCCGCCGACGCGCGCACCACGATCGACCGCCAGGCCGCCGTGATCGACGAGTTGAAGCGACGGATGCAGCCGCCCGCCCAGCCGGGCAACGCGGCGGGCAACGCGGCGGGCAACGCGGCGGGCGGCGCATCGGGCAACGATCCCTGGTTCCGAGGCCAGGCGGTGGCGCCTCAGGGCGGACACTGTCAGCGCCCGCTCGGGGGCGATGCACTGTTCGTGCAGCGGATCGCGCGGCGCCCAGCGCCGCGGCGGCCGCTCGGTCCCGCCGTCGCGGTATCCGCCGATATCCGGTGCCACCAATTCTGCCGCCAACGACAGCAGCCCGTCCGGCTCCAGCCGGCGGGTCTGCGCCCCGGCCGAGGCGAGCGTCCCCTCCAGCGCCCGGCGGAACGCGCCGAGCGCGGTCTCCGCGGCGGGGCCGGGGCCTCCGGCGAGGCAGGCGGTGACGAACACCCGGTAGTCCGAGAGGGTGAAGGGCGGTCCCCCGCCGTGCAGCCGCCGCCAGCCGCCCGGCGCCAGCAGGTCGCAGCGGCCCTGGCCCATGCGCGCAAGGGCGCCCCCGGCATCGCCGCGGCCTGCCCCGAACCCGATCCGGGGTTCCGCCCAGGCCCGGCTCGCCGCACCGAAACGCGGGCTCGCCCAGTGGATGACCTGCACGGTGCAGTGCTCGGGCGCGGCGTCGGCCAGGGTGCCGGCGAGCGCGCCGAGGGTCTCGGCGTCGATCCCCGCAAACGGCGGCAGCTCCACCACGAACCCGACGGAGCCCGCGTTGACGTAGAGTTCGCTCGATTGGTCGAAGGCGCGCCAGGGCAGCAGGGAATGCAGCGCGGCCGGCATTTCCGGCGGCGTCCAGGGACCGGGCGCCTCGGGACCCTCGAAGAGTTCGAGAAGACGGCCGATTCCCGAGGGCATCAGGGGAGTCTCCAGCCGGCCGGCTCCAGCACCACGCGGACGTGCGCCGCCTCGCGGTAGACGCCGTTTGCGTCAACGAAAGGCGCGATCCAGATCCGCGCCACCACCTCGCCGGTCCTGAGATCGTCGCGGCGCAGGCTGTCACCGTCCAGATCGTCAATTGACGAGGCCGGTCCGGCCGGAAGGGCGGCGGTTCCCGGTTCCCCGGGCTGCGGTTCGCCAATTCGGGCGGTGGACGGCGCCGCGACCGTTTCGCCGGCCGCCGGCTCCAGCTTCTGCGCCGCCCCGTCAGCCGTTCCGGTTTCCGACTCGCGCGCTTCCGCCCGGAACAGGCGCATCAGCCAGCCGAAGGGATCGAACCCGCCGCTGCAATCCGACTCGCAGGGCTCCGGAGCGAGCACCTCGGGCGTACCGGCGCGCTGCCGCCACAGCGGCTCCCTCAGCACAGTGCTGCCCGCCGCCTGCCTGTCCGGCACCGCCGGATCGGCCGCCGCGACGCTGTCGCAGGCCCCGCCCGTCGCCAGCGGGCACTGCCAGCTGTCGCCGATGTGCCCCGACGAGCAGCCGGCGAGCAGGAGGGTGGCGATCGCGGCCGGCAGCGCCAGGCGGCGCGGCGCACGAGTCGTCATGGTCGTCATGTCACTTCCTTCCTTCGGTGGATTGCGCCTGCCGCGGCGCCCGCGGGCGACCGTCGATGCGGGCGCCTTCGAGGAACACCAGCGTCACCCTTGTGCCGGCCTGGAGCTGGATCACCGGCTGGTACTGCTCGGCGCGGCGGATCATGTAGTCGGCGACCTTCTGCCCGGCCGTGGATGCACCCGCGCCGAGTCCGGCCCGGCCGATGTCGGAGAGCGTGCTGTTGGCGACGGTGGCGCCCGTGCCGGTCGCAACCGCCTGGGGCTGGAAGGCCTGGGCGACGCCCTGGCCGACGCCGGAGATCATGCCGGCGAGGAAGGCCTTCTCGACCAGCGCGCCCTCGCGGCTCACCACCGGACCGCGCACCCCGGTCTTGCCCGAGCCCGCGACGAAGCCCGCGACGTCGGTCTCGATCACGGTGCCGGGCTCGGGCCCGGCGCAGGTCATGGTGCGGAAGCGGACATAGACCTTCTCCGAGGAGAGATCGCCGTGAGCCGCGCCGGTCACGGTGCAGCCGTCGACATCGACCTGCAGGGCAGTGCCGCCCCCGGGACCCGATGGGGCGGCCGTCCAGGCGGGACCCGTGATGCGCAGCAGCACCGGGCGGGGATCGCCCTGGGACGACACCCCGGCGGACGCGTCGACGCCGGCCAGCACCACGGCCTCGGCATGGGCGCCCGCCGGCAGCCAGGACGAGACCGGCTTCGCCACGGCATCGGCTACCAGCTCGGGCCCGCTCCGGGGCCTGCCCTCCCGGCTCGCAGGCCGGGACAGGCTTCCCCCGATCCGGGGGTCAGCCGCCGAAGGCCGGGACTCGCCGTCGAGCTCGAAAATTTCGATCATGCGCGTGCGCGCCGGCGCCCCGGGTCGCGGTTGGCCCCGACCGGCCTCACCCTCCATCACCCGGATGGCGAAGACATCGCCGTGCGGGTGCTCAGCGCCATCGCCTTCCCCGAGGTCTGGCCGGGCTGGCGCGGCAACGCGCTGATCGGCGACTTCCACCGCGATTTTCTGCAGCCGGGCTGCCCGGTGCTGACCTGCCTCACCGTCGTGACCGGCGACGAGGCGGCCGGCGAGAAGGCCTTCCTGAAGTCGGCAAGGGCGACCCAGCAGGCCGGCACCGGCATCGCCAAGTATCTCCCGGGCCTGCCCGAGAAGGCGCGTGACTGGCAGGCGGTGACCGACCGGATCAAGGACGGCGAGAATCTGGTCCGGGCCTGCTACATGGCCGCTGTCTATGCCCCACTCGATGTGCTGGACGAGGCCGAGCAGGCGGTGCGCGCGATCTACCACGGACAGGGCTGGCGGGTGAACGCGGAGCGCTACGTCCAGCTCCCCTCCTGGCTGGCGTGTTTGCCGATGGCTTCTGCCGGCGGCCTAGACAGCGATCTCGAGCGCATGGGCCGGATGAAGACCCTGCTCACGTCATCCGCCGTCAACCTCGCGCCATGGCACGGCGAGTGGCGCGGCCAGCCTGCCAACCCCGACAATCCTCCGGCCCTCTTCCTGATCGGACGGCGGGGCCAGCCGGCCTGCTGGTCGCCCTTCGCCAACGAGGCGGGCAACTACAACGTCGCCGTCACCGGCAAGTCCGGCTCGGGCAAGTCGGTGCTGATGCAGGAGCTGGTGACCGGACTCATCGGCGCCGGCGGCGAGGCCGTGGTGATCGACGACGGGCGCTCGTTCCAGCACACCGCCGAAGCCCTGGAAGGTGCCTTCATCGCCTTCGGCAAGGACCCGGCCTGCCTCAACCCCTTCGCCATGATCGACGCCGGCACGGCCGAGCATGACGGCGACTACCGCGAGGAGTGTTTCGCCATGCTGGCCGGCGTCATCGGCCGCATGGCCCGCCGCCGTGGCTCGATCGACGACATCGAGGCGGCGCTGATCGCCGAAGCCATCGCGGCGGCCTGGGACGAGGCCGGCAACCACGCCCATCTCGGCACGGTGCGCAAGAACCTGGAAGCGAGGGACGACCGGCGTGCCGCCGACATGGCGACGTCGTTGGGTCCCTGGTGTCCGGGCGGCGCGATGGGACGGCTGTTCGCCGGTTCCAATGTCCCCGACCTGGAGAACGCGCTCACCGTGTTCGAGCTCGCCGAGCTCAAGGGCCGGGGCGACGTCCAGGCGGTGGTGCTGATGCTGGTGGTCTTCCTTGCGACCCAGCGCATGTATCACGGCCCGCGCACACGGGCGAAGGCCATCGTCATCGACGAGGCCTGGGACTTGCTCTCGGGCGAGGACAGCCGCGCCTTCCTCGAAGGCGCCGCACGCCGGGCCAGAAAATACCGCGGCGCGCTGGTCACCGGCACGCAGTCGGTCAACGACTACTACGCCAACCCCGCCGCCCGCGCCGCCTGGGAGAACTCGGACTGGGTGATCTTCCTCGCCCAGAAGGACGAGTCGGTCGAGCTCCTGAAATCCGAGAAGCGCATCCACTGCGATCCCGGCATGGAGCGCGCCTTGAAGAGCCTCACGACGGCAGATGGCCGCTATGCCGAGCTGGTCTTGCACGGCCCGGACGGCTGGCGTGTCGCGCGGCTGGTGCTCGACGCCTGGTCGGTGGCGCTGTTCTCTTCGCGCGGCCCCGCCTTCGCGGCGGTCGAGAGTCTCAAGGCCGAGGGCCTCACCACCGTAGAGGCCATCGACCGGCTCGCCGGGGACGCCGGTCCCACTGCTGCCGGACATTCCGAACAATCCGAAACGGGAGAAACCGCATGACGCGGAAATCACCGGGCGGCGGCCGACCGCTCAGCTGGCCGGGCGATCCCGAGACCGTGACGGCCGCCGATGTCGGCTTCGAGGCGCTGGCCCATGTGCTCGCCAACACCTGCCGCCGGGGCGGCTGCATGCGGGGCTACCATTCGGTTGCGGCCCATGCGGTGATCGTGTCGGAAGAGATCGAGGGGCTCGACGGGCTCGGGGACGAAGACCGGCGGACGCTGGCGCTGCACGCGCTGGTCGCGGACGCGCCCTCGGCCTGGCTCCGGGGCGCGGCGCCGGGCTCGCAACGCGCTGCCGAACGGACCGGTCGTCTCGCCACGGCGATTGAGTGTGTGAGAGTATCAGCTCGCCACAGGCTGATTTCCATTCGTCC
>VXNK01000063.1 GCA_009840595.1 Rhodospirillaceae bacterium
CGTTTCCCCGGCCCGTTTCCCCGGCCCGTTTCCCCGCCCGTTTCCCGGCGCCCGGCCGGTGTATCACGGCTGCCGGCGCCGGGTGAATGTCAATAAAAGAACGCTGTTCGGTATTGACCGCGGGCACAGAACCCGGTCAAGTGCGAACGGAGCGCTCTTCGGCCGCCGATTCCCTGACGGCCGGACCAGAAACGGGAGGATTGCGCACATGAGGAAATTCGTTGGAGCTTTGGCGGTTTCGGCCCTTGCGGCTGTGGCCTGGGCATCGCCGGCTGCGGCGGCCGAGGTCAGGATCGGCTATTCGATCGCCAAGACCGGCCTGTTCGCGCCGGCCGCGCCGTCGCAGATCAACGCCTACAACCTGTGGGCCGAGCAGGTGAACGCCCGCGGCGGCCTGGACATCGGCGGCAAGGAAAGGCGCAAGGTCACGCTGATCCAGTATGACGACCAGTCGAACCCCGGCAACGCGGTGAAGATCTACGAGAAGCTGATCACCCAGGACAAGGTGGACCTGCTGCTCTCGCCCTGGGGCACGCCGCATCATTTCGCCATCGCGTCGGTGCTCGAGCGGCACAAGTTCCCGATGATCGGCAGCACGGCCTCGTCGGTCCAGCTGCGCAACATGAAGCCGGGCAACATCTGGTTCACGACCGCGGCGGTGGCCGACAAGCTGGCGACCGCGATGGTCGGGCTGCTCAAATCGGCCGGCGTCAAGTCCGTGGCGGTCCTCACCAATCAGCTTCCCTTCGGGCAGGAGAACAAGAAATTCCTCATGCCGGCCCTCAAGGCCGCCGGGATCGAGGTTCTCGTCGATGCCGATTATCCGCCGAACATCAAGGACATGACCGCCATCCTCGTGAAGGTGAAGGCGGCCAATCCGGACGGCGTGATCGGGCTGGCCTATCCGGGCGACTCCATCCTCTACATCAACAAGGCGCGCGAAGTCGGCATCGCCGCGAAGTTCCAGTATCTGCTGGTCGGGCCGGCCATCGGATTCTTCCGCGGCATGTTCAAGGGCGCGGCCGACGGCATCGTCACCCTCGGCCACTGGTCGCCGCACGGCGACAATGCCCGGTCGAAGGCGTTCTACGCGGCCTACAAGAAGAAATTCAAACAGGAGCCGGACTATCTCGATTCGGTCGAGGCCTGGGTCTCGGTCGAAATTCTCGAGCAGGCGGTCGCCAAGGCCGGCCTCGACAAGGATAAGTTGCGCCAGGCGATCTCGACCGGCACCTTCGACACCATCATCGGCAAGGTCCGGTTCGACGGCGTGCAGAACGCCGTGACGCCGACCGGCTTCCTGCAGATCCAGAAGGGCGAGCTGCACATCGTCTGGCCGAAAGACCGCCAGACCGCGCCGCTCGCGCCGAAGACCGGTTGGAAATAGGGCGGTTTCGCTTCAGACTGCGTTGTGACGGAGCGGCCTTCGTGCCGCTCCCTCTTTCTGCGAACCGGACCGGATAGCGGAACGTGGAGATTCTCCTGTCGGGGCAGCTCCTGGTGGCGGCCCTGATAATCGGCTCGATCTACGGGCTGGTGGCGCTCGGCCTGAACCTGATCTACGGCACCATGCGGCTGCTGAACATCGCCCATGGCGACCTGGTCATGATCGGCGCCTACACCGGCTACTGGCTGTTTACGCTGGCGGCGGTCTCGCCGGTGCTGGCGATGCTCGCCGCCGGGGCGCTGGCCGGCCTCACCGGCGCGGCGCTCTATTTCGGCCTGTTCCGGCGCCAGCTCGCCGGCAGCCAGCCGATCGAGCGGATCGAGGCCAATTCGCTGCTGATCTTCTTCGGCATCTCCATCGTCATCCAGAACCTGACGGCGCTCGCCTTTACCGCCAGCCCGCGGACCTACCAGGCCCTCGATACCCTGGTCCGCATCGGCGAGGTCAGCATCACCCAAAGCCGCCTGATCGCCCTGGCGGTCTGCCTCGGCCTGTCCGCCGCCATCGTCCTGTTCCTGCGCTTCAGCGCCCTCGGCCTGTCGATCCGCGCGTTGATCCAGCACCGCACCGCCAGCCGCATCGTCGGCATCGATGTCGACCGGGTGCAGGCTTTCGCCTTCGTGCTCGGCTTCGCGCTCGCCGGACTGGCCGGGACCCTGATCGGCGTGACCGAGCAGATTTCGCCCTTCATGGGCTTTCCCTTCACCATCGTGGCCTTCGTCGTGATCGTCCTGGGCGGGCTGGGCAATCTGGCCGGCGGCATCGCGGCCGGCATGGTGCTCGGCCTGATCGAGACCTACGGCGTCGCGCTGACCTCGGCGAACCTGCGCTCCGTCCTGATCTACGGCGTGTTCATCCTGGTTCTGGTCCTGCGGCCGGAAGGGCTGCTGCAGCGGCGGCGCCTGACATGAGGCTGCTCACGACGCGCGAAGCCGTGCCGCTGCTGCTGGTCGCGGCGATCGCCGCGGTTCTGCCGCTGCTCGGCAGCGACTACTATCTGGGCGTCGGCTTCGCCCTGTTCGGCTGGATCGCCCTGGCGCAAAGTTGGACCATCGTTTCGGGCCTGGCCGGTTACATTTCCCTCGGCCATGTCGTGTTCGCCGGCATCGGCGGCTATGTCCTGGTGTTGACCTGGGGCGCGGTGCCGGTCTGGGCCGGCGCCTTGCTCGGCGCGCTGGCGGCCGGCCTGTTCGCCCTGCTGGTCGGCCTGCCGGTGCTGCGGGTGCGCGGGCCCTATTTCGTGATCCTGACTTTCGGCCTCGCCGAGTTCGCCAAATATGTCGTCATCAATATCGAGAACGCGCTCGGCAGGTTCGGCCGCCTGATCCTCGGCGGGCCGCCGCTGGAAACCCTCTACTGGGCGATGGCGGCGCTCGCGCTGGCCGGAACCCTGGCGGTGGTCGCGATCCGCCGTCGGCGCCTCGGCGCCGGTCTGGTGGCGATCCGCGAGGACGAACTGGCCGCGGGCACGATCGGCGTTCCGACCGTGCGCTTCAAGCTGTTCGCCTTCGCGCTCTCGGCCCTGCTGCCGGGTTTCGTCGGCGCCCTGTTCGTCCTGCGCACCGGGTATTTCGAGCCGGCGCAGGCGTTCGACCCGGTGATCTCCTTCACCATCGTCACCATGGCGATCGTCGGCGGCAGCGCGGATGCCCGCGGCCCGGTCTTCGGCACCCTGTTCCTGGTCGTGCTGTCCGAACTGCTGTGGTCGAATTTCCCGCAGGTCTACATGATCGTCCTCGGCACCTTGCTGGTCGGTTTCGTCCTGTTCGCGCCCAACGGCGTCGCCGGCCTGTTCGAACGCCGCTGGCGCGTGCGCGGCGCGCCGGCCTCGGGATAACGGCGATGCTGACGGTCGAGCGCATCGGCAAGTCTTTCGGCGGCGTCCGGGCGTTGCAGGACGTCTCCTTTACGGTGCCGGAGCGCAGCATCTTCGGCATCATGGGCGCCAACGGCGCCGGCAAGACCACCCTGTTCGCGATCATCGCGGGCAATCTGGCGCCGTCTTCCGGCGCGGTGCGTCTGGGCGACCTGCGGCTGACCGGCCTGCCGCCGCACCGGGTCGCGGCCGCCGGCGTGGCGCGCACCTTCCAGATCGTCCGGCCGTTCCGCGGCCTGTCGGTGCAGGAGAATGTCGAGACGGCCCTGCGCTTCGGGGCGCGCGACCGGCCCGCCGCCGCCCCGGCGGATGCCGCCGGCATTCTCGGCCTGACCGGCCTCGACGGCGCGGCCGGCCGTCCCGCGGGCGCCCTGACGCTGGCCCAGCAGAAGCGGCTGGAAGTGGCGCGGGCGCTGGCGACCGGCCCGCGGCTCCTGATGCTGGACGAGGTGATGGCCGGTCTCACGCCGGCCGAGGTGCAGGACACGATCGCCATGGTGCGCCGCATCCGGGCGGACATGGGCGTGACCGTGATGATCATCGAGCATGTCATGGGCGCCCTGATGGCGCTGTCGGACCATGTCGTCGTGCTCGACCATGGCGAGACGATCGCCGCCGGGCCGCCGGCGCAGGTTGCCGACGATCCGGCGGTCCGGTCCGCCTATCTGGGGCGGCGGCATTGAGCGGCGGCGCGCTGCTCGAGGTCGGCGGGCTGGCGGGCGGCTACGGCCGGTTGCAGGTGCTGCACGGAGTCGATCTGGCCGTTCCTGCCGGGCGGATCACGGCGCTGGTCGGCGGCAACGGTGCCGGCAAGACGACGACGATGGCCATGCTTGCGGGCCTGCTCGCGCCGTCGGCAGGCACGATCCGCTACCGGGGCGACGCGGTCGAAGGCTGGAGTGCGGCGCAGCGGGTCGCCGCCGGACTCGTCCTGGTGCCCGAAGGCCGGTTGGTCTTTCCCGACATGACGGTGGAGGAAAACCTCCGGCTCGGCGCCATCAACCGGCAGGCGCGGTCCCATGCGGCGGAAGAACTGGAAGGGGTCTATGCCCAATTCCCCCGCCTGGCCGAACGCCGCCGTCAGGCCGCGGGCACGCTCTCCGGCGGCGAACAGCAGATGCTGGCGCTGGGCCGCGGCCTGATGTCCCGCCCGCGATTGCTGCTGCTCGACGAGCCGAGCCTGGGGCTGGCGCCGGTGATGGTCGACCTGATCTTCGACGCCATCGGCGACCTCGCCGGAGCCGGCATGACAATCCTGCTCTCCGAGCAGAATGTCGGCCTCTCGCTCGAACTCGCCGAACGGGCCTATGTGCTCGAAAACGGCGCGGTCGCGCTGTCCGGTTCCGGCCGCGACCTGCTCGGCAATGCCGGGGTCCAGCGGGCCTATCTGGGGTTGTGAACCCGCCTACGACCGGGCTGTGAACCGGGCTGTTCCGAACGGCGGCGCGGCCTACTTCATTCGAGACGGTCAACCTGCCGGAAAACGGGGCGCAACGATGAACCAGGGCTGGGTCAGGGCCGCCGGCGTCGATGAACTCCGGCAGAAGGGCCGCATCGTCTTCCGCCTCGACGGCCGGCAGATCGCGCTCTTCGATACCGCGAAGGGCGTCTACGCCTGCAACAACCGCTGCCCGCACGAGGGCTATCCGCTGCGCGAGGGCACGCTCGACGGCAACTGCCTGCTGACCTGCAACTGGCACAACTGGAAATTCGACCTGGAAACCGGCGAGAACCAGCGCGCAGGCGACCGGCTGCGCGTCTATCCGGTCGAGATCCGCGGCGCGGACGTCTGGATCGAGATCGTCGATCCGCCGGTCGAGGAGCGGCTGGCGAAATCTCTCAAGGATCTGAAACAGGGTTTCGACCGCCACGGCTACGACCGGCTCGCCCGGGAGATCGCCCGGATCGCGCGGCTCGGCGTCGATCCCGCAATCGCCGTCAGGGAAGCGATCCGCTGGTCGCACGACCGGCTGGAATTCGGCTGGACCCACGCCTACGCCGGCGCGGCGGACTGGCTTGCGCTCTACGACGAACACGAGGACGAACCGGAGAGCCGGCTCATCTGCCTGCTGGAGGCGGTCGGCCACATGGCCGACGACACATTGCGCCGGCCGCGCTACCCTTATGCCGAGGGCGTCGAGGACTGGGACGAGGACGCCTTCGTCCGGGCCGTCGAGGACGAGGACGAAGCCCGCGCCATCCGCCTGACCCGCGGCGCGCTGGCGATGGGCGACGCCTGGGGTCCCATGGAGCGCGGCCTGGCCCGCGCCGCGCTTGCCCACTATGCCGATTTCGGCCACGCCGCGATCTATGTGACCAAGGCCAGCGCGCTGATCCGCCGGCTGGGCGGGGAGGTCGCCGAACCGGTCCTGCTGCCGCTGGTGCGCGGGCTGGTGACGGCCACCCGCGAGGATCTGATCCCGGAGTTTCGCGCCTATGCCGACGCCTTGCAGGACTTCGGGTCGCGGCCCAACGGTTCGGCCCCCGCCGCGGCGGACTATGCCGGGTTGAGCGCCAACAAGGCGCTCGCCTTCACCGCCGAACACGGCGCCGCGCCGCCGTTCGACCTGTACCGCAGCCTGCTCGGAGCGAACGCGCTCAACATGGTGCAGTTCGACGTCCGCCACCTGGGCGATCTGGACAAACCCTATGGCGGCGATTTCGGCTGGCTCGACCTGACCCACGGCCTCACCTTCGCCGAGGCGGTGCTCGGCCTCTGTTCGAAATTTCCGGAACTGTGGCCGGCCGGGCTGTTGCAGATGGCCTGCTTCTCCGGCCGCAACACCGGCCACCAGGACGACGCTTTGGACCCGGACGACTGGGCGGTCGCCGATCCGGACGCCTTCTTCGCCGGGGTCGGGCGGACGCTCCTCGATCACGGCCAGGACCGCTACATCGTCTCCGTCCACCTGCTGAAAACGGCGTTGTCGGTGCGCAGCCTTCTGGCCTCGGGGGAATGCGGCCGGTCCGGCGAACTGGCGCTCGCCGCGCTCAACCGGTTGCTGCAATCCCCGCTGCGCCGCAAGATGGTGCGCCGCACGGCCCGCCAGGCCATGCGCTTCGTCGAGATCGACATCTAGGCGCCGCGGCGCCGCGCCGCTACCTCATCCCACCGTCAGGACGAACTTGCCGATATGCTCGCCGGCTTCGAGGGCGGCGTGGGCGGCGGCGGCGTCCTTCAGGTCGAACGTGTTCTGGATCACCGGCGCGATCCGACCCGAGTCCAGCAGGGGCCAGACTTCGCTGCGCAGCCCGGCGGCGATCGCCGCCTTGGCTTCGACCGACTGCGGCCGGAGCGTCGAGCCGGTCATGGTCTGCCGTTTCACCATCAACAGGCCGAAATTGACTTCCGCCTTCGCGCCGCCGAGCAGGGCGATCGTGACCAGCCGGCCATCGAGCGCCAGGCACTTCTGGTTGCGCGGGACGTAGGGGCCGGCGACCATGTCCAGGATCACGTCGGCGCCCTTGCCGCCGGTGACGTCGTTCACGATGGCGACGAAATCCTCGTTGCGGTAGTTGATCGCGCGCGCCGCCCCCAGCTCCTCGCAGGCCGCGCACTTGTCGACCGTGCCGGCCGTCGCGATGACCGTCGCGCCGCGCGCCGCGGCGAGCTGGATCGCCGTCGTGCCGATGCCGCTGGCGCCGCCGTGGACCAGCAGGGTCTCGCCGGCTTGCAGCCGGCCGCGCATGAAGACGTTGGTCCAGACGGTGAAGAAGGTCTCCGGCAGCGCCGCGGCGCGCACCGCGTCGTAGCCCTGCGGCAAGGGCAGGCAGTGCGCCGCCGGCAGGGCGCAATATTCGGCATAGCCGCCGCCGGGGGCGAGGGCGCACACACGGTCGCCGACGGCGACTCCGGCCGCTCCGTCTCCCAGCGCGGCGATTTCCCCGGCGACCTCCAGGCCGGGCAGGTCCGAGGCGCCGGGCGGCGGCGGGTAGCTGCCGGCGCGCTGCGCCAGGTCCGGCCGGTTGACGCCCGCCGCGGCGACCCGGATCAGCACCTCGCCGGCGCCGGGCGCGGGCACCGGCCGCGCGACCGGCTTCAGCACCTCCGGCCCGCCATGTTCGGTTATCTCGATCGCTGTCATGGTGTCGGGCAGGCCGGCGGATTGGGCGGTCATCGGCGCATTCTCGCGGTTGTGGAACGGGAGCGGCGGCACCGATAGCAGATTGCCGCCCCTGAATCAGCAAGCGATAATCAGCAAGCGACAATCAGCATTTGATAGGGCGCACCCGACCGTTAGACTGTCCGCGGCAACCGAGGAGCCGGACCATGCCCCAATCAATTCCCGGGCCGCCCGCCAATCTCAGCTTCAGCCATGTCGGCTTCTACGTTCACGACCTGCCGAAGATGGAGGAGTTCTACACCCGGGTGCTCGGTTTCTTCGCGACCGACCGCGGCATCGCGCGCGGCGCGCCCATCGTGTTCCTGAGCCGCGACCCGAAGGAGCATCACCAGATCATCCTGGCGGAAGGGCGCACCGGCGGGCCGGAAGCGCGGGTCGTGAACCAGGTCGCGCTGCGCGCCGGTTCGCTCCAGGACCTGCGCGACATGCTGGCGATTCTCGAGAACGAGGCGGAAGTCAGCCAGATCGATCCGATCAACCACGGCAACGCCTGGTCGCTCTATTTCCGCGACCCGGAGGGCAACCGGATCGAGGTCTTCGTCGATTCGCCCTGGTATGTCGAACAGCCGCTGATCGAACCGCTCGACCTTTCCCAGAGCGACGACGAGATCCACGACCGGACCCGCTCGGCCTACGGCGGGTCGCCGACCTTCCGGCCGGCCGAGGAATGGCGCGCGGAGTTCGGCGAGAAACTGCGCGCGGCCGGCCTGCCGGTCTGACGGGTCAGGGACCCGACCCTATTATTGTCCGAACAGGCGGCGGAAATCCGATGCTCGAACTTCACCACAACAATATGAGCGTGTGTTCGGCCAAAGTGCGGCTGGTGTTGCGCGAGAAGGACGTGGCGCCGGCCGAGCATCACTACGATCTGCGCAAGGGCGACCAGTTCGCGCCGGCCTACATGGCGCTCAACCCGATGGGCGTGGTGCCAACCCTGGTGCATCACGGCTCGCCCTTCTTCGAATCGACCCTGATCTGCGAATATCTCGACGAAGCGTTCCCCCGGCCGCGCCTGCGCCCCGCCGACCCGGCGGAGCGGACAACGATGCGGCGCTGGGCCAGCCTGCCCGACCGGGGGCTGCACGCCGCCTGCGGCGCGGTCTCCAGCGCGCTGGCTTTCCGCTACCAGTTCCTCGCGCTGACTCCGGAAGATCTGGCGGCGAACCTAGCGCAGACGCCGGACCCGGAGCGCCGCGAGCGCAAGCGCATGTGCATCGAGCTGGGCATGGACTGGCCGCCGGCCGCCGCTGCGGTGCGCTTCTACGACAGCGTGCTCCGGCAGATGGACACGGCGCTGGCGGCGGGCGGGCCGTGGCTCGCCGGCGACGCCTATTCGCTGGCCGATTCGGGGCTCACGCCCTATGTCGTGCGGCTCGACCATCTCAACCTGTCCTGGATGTGGGACAACCGGCCGGCGCTGGCGGCCTGGTACGAGGCCGTGCAGGCGCGGCCCAACTTCGCCGGCCTCGCGGACTATGTCGAGCCGGCCTACCTCGAAGTCATGGACGCCCGCGCCGCCGAACTGCGCCCGAAGGTCGAGGCGGCGCTGGCGGGGTAGGGCGGAGCCGCAGCGCAGCGGAAGGCGAGACCGCGCATGATCAGGCAACCCTACCTTCTGTTCCTCGGGGATGCGCCCGATGCGCTGGCGGTCAAGGTTGCCCGCGGCATCCGCGACTGGCGCCCCGACGCCGCCCTGGGACAGTACCGGATGGCGGGATGCAACGCGGATGTCGATCTTCCCGACATGACGATCCGCGAGGCGCGCGAGGCCGGGGCGAAAACGCTCGTCATCGGCGTCGCGAACCGCGGCGGCATCGTTTCGGAGGCGTGGAAGTCGGTCCTGGCGGAAGGCCTCGAAGCCGGTTTCGACATTGCGAGCGGCCTGCACAACCTGCTCCGCGACGAGGCGGACCTTGTCGCGCTCGCGGAGCGGAACGGCTGTGCGCTGCACGATGTGCGCGTGCCGACGGTGCAATACCCGATCGGCAACGGCCAGCCCCGGCGCGGCCGCCGCTGTCTGGGCGTCGGCACGGATGTATCGGTCGGCAAGATGTACACGGCGCTCGCCATGGACGGGGAAATGCGGCGGCGGGGCCGGAAATCGACCTTTCGCGCGACCGGCCAGACGGGGATCCTGATCGCGGGCGGCGGCGTCCCGCTCGATGCCGTCGTCGCGGACTTCATGGCGGGCGCGATCGAACAGCTTACGCCCGACAACGACGACGACCACTGGGACATGATCGAGGGCCAGGGCTCCCTGTTTCACGCCTCCTTTTCGGGCGTCACCCTGGCGCTGGTCCATGGCGGCCGGCCGGACGCCCTCGTGCTGTGCCACGAGCCGACCCGGGACTATATGCGCGGGCTGCCCGGCTATCGTCTTCCCGGCCTTGCCGAACTGCGGGACCTGGCATTGACGCTGGCACGCGTGGTCAACCCGGATTGCCGGGTCTGCGCGGTTTCCGTGAACACGCGGGAACTCGGCGAACGCGAAGCGGCCGACTGCCTGGCGAAAATCGAGGACAGCCTGGGCCTGCCGGCGACCGACCCGTTCCGCTACGGCGCCGGGCGCCTGGTCGATGCGCTGCCGGAATGACGGCCGGGCGCGCCGGGCCCGCGGCTGAGGCCCGGCCGCCGGGTCCGGGGACACCGCTGCGGACATGAAACTGGACGTTGCGGCAGAGCGCTTCGGGCTGGCGCAGGCCTTCGCGATCTCCCGCGGGTCGAAGACCGAGGCCCGCGTCCTGACCGTCTGCGTCGAGGCCGACGGCGTGCGCGGCTACGGCGAATGCGTCCCCTATCCGCGTTACGGCGAGACGGCGGCATCGGTGACCGCCGAGATCGAGACGCTGCCTCGGCCCCTGGACCGGGCGCGCCTCCAGGACCTGCTCCCCGCCGGCGCCGCCCGCAATGCCGTGGACTGCGCGCTCTGGGACCTTGAGGCGAAAACCGCCGGCCGGCGGGTGTGGGAGATCGCCGGGCTGCCCGAACCGGGCCCGGTGGTCACCGCCTATACGCTGTCCCTGGACGAACCGCGGGAGATGGCCGCCGCCGCGGCGCGCAACGCCCATCGCCCGCTCCTCAAGGTCAAGCTCGGCGGTGCGGGCGACCGGGAGCGGCTGGAGGCGGTCAGGTCCGGCGCGCCCGAGGCGCGCATCGTCGTCGACGCGAACGAGGGCTGGACTGCCGAAACCTTCGGCGAACTCATGCCGTTCCTCGTGCGCCTGGGCGTGGAAATGGTCGAACAGCCGTTGCCGGCCGGCGCCGACGGACCGCTGCGCGGCATGGACAGGCTGCTTCCCGTCTGCGCCGACGAAAGCTGCCACGACCGGGCGTCGCTCGGCGGGCTGGCCGGCAAGTACGACATGGTCAACATCAAGCTGGACAAGACCGGCGGCCTGACGGAAGCGCTGGCGCTGAAGCGGGCCGCGCGGGCGCAGGGCTACGGGGTCATGGTCGGCTGCATGGTCGGGTCGTCCCTCGCCATGGCGCCGGCCGTGCTGGTGGCCCAGGATGCGGACGTGACGGATCTCGACGGTCCGCTCCTGCTGGCCGAAGACCGGGCCGTTCCGCTCCGCTACGACGAGGCGGGCGTCCATCCGCCGGCGGCCGGACTCTGGGGGTAGCCCGGATTCACCGCTGCAGTGCGGCTTGCGTTGCGCGGTCGGGCGGGGGCTGGGCCGGGGG
>VXNK01000035.1 GCA_009840595.1 Rhodospirillaceae bacterium
GCCAGCTCCGGCCGGAAAGCCGCGGCCGGATCGCCATCCGGTCGCCGGACCCGGCGGCGCATCCTTCGATCCAGCCGAACTATCTTTCGACGGCGGCGGACCGGCAGACCGTGATCGACGGCCTCAAGGTCACCCGCCGGCTTGTCGCGACCCGGGCCATGTCGGGGTTCGTCCGGCGCGAGCATTTGCCCGGCCCGGATGCACAGACCGACGAGGAACTGCTCCAGGCCGCGCGCGCTATCTCCCAGACCATCTATCATCCGACCAGCAGCTGCCGCATGGGCAGGGATCCGATGGCCGTGGTCGATAGCGGGTTCCGGGTCCACGGCGTCGGCGGCCTACGCGTCGTGGACGCCTCGGCCATGCCGGCGATTACGTCCGGAAACACCAATGCCCCGACCATCATGATGGCGGAAAAGGCGAGCGACCTGATCCTGGGCCGCGCGCCGCAGGGTTAGGGCAGCGGCAGGATCCCGAAACCCGAACTGCGCCGGTTGCCGGAGGGGAAACCGGCGGCTGAAGACGATCCGCCCGGACCTCGATCCGGTCCAAACCCCTACGGCTTGGCGCAGTCCGGGAGTTTGTGGCCGGCGGCCTCCCACGCCTCGACGGCGCCGGGATGGAACTTGACGCCGGCGTTGCACATGCCCATCCGCTTGTCGTCGACGACGCCGAACAGTTGCCCCCTGGCGAACGGCGCTTTCCGGAACATGTCGGGCAGCGTTTCGATCATCGCCGCGGTCAGCGCCCTGGCCAGGGCCTTCGGCATGTTCTTGTGGGCCACGTCGCCGCCGGTGTTGGAAATCGACCGGAACATATCGTCCTCGGAGATGACGTTCACGCCCGGGCCGTAATGGGCGAGGTTCTTCTTCGGAAAGACCATCGCCACGTTGCCGGGCGCCCGGAGGAACTTCCGGAAGGCCGCGGACTCCATCTTCGCTTTCGGGATCGAGACCAGGTTGATCTTGCCGGCGGCGATATAGATCGGCAGATACGCTGCCGGATTGGTGCCCGGCCGGACGGCGGCGTCGACCGCGCCGTCGAGGAAGATCGAATCGGCCTGGCCCCAGGCGATCTGCTTGCCGGTATAGCCCTTGCCCTCGTTCATGCCGGTGGTCAGCCGGATCAGCGCGCGCGCCGTGTTCAGCGCGCCGCCGCGCGGCGGGCCGTTGAAGATGGTCTTGCCCTTGAGCTTGTCCCAACTGTCGATGCCGGACGCGGCAAAGGCGATCAGGTAATAATGGGCGAGATGGTAGGGGTAGAGCAGGCGGAGATTGCCGGCGAGTTCCTTGCCCTTCTTCTTGCCCAGCCCGGCATAGGGGCCGAGCGCCCTGGCCATCAGGAACTGCAGGATGAACGGGCTGGCGGCGAGATCGGTCTTGCCCTGGGCGACCTGCAGGATCGACTTGGACAGCACCTTGCCGGCCTGGGCCTGGATGGTCGCGATCTTCCGTTTTGCCGCGACCTCGGCGAGATGCTTCGCCGCCATGTCGGTCGCGCCGCCGACCGAGCCGGATTCCATCGTCAGCGTCGGCGTCTGCGCCTGGGCGGAGGCGGCAAAACAGACCGCCGCACCGAAAAGGATCAAACGTTTCATGGGAGTCTCCTCAACTGCGTTTCTCGCTATGTCGAAGTTGCAAATGCACGTTCGCGCCGGCCACGTCTAGCACAGACGGCGGCAGACCTTAAACGCGCAATCCTGCGGGAGGCGCGGCTACGCCGCCTGCCTGACGGTTTCGTAGCCCAGGTTGGGGGCCAGCCAGCGTTCGGCCTCTTCGACGGTCCAGCCCTTGCGGGCGGCGTAATCCTCGACCTGGTCGCGGCCGATCCTGCCGACGCCGAAATAGCGCGCCTCCGGATGGCTGAAATACCAGCCGCTGACCGCCGAGGCCGGCAGCATGGCGCAACTCTCGGTGAGACTGACGCCGGTGTGGCGTTCGGCATCGAGCAGCGCGAACAGGCGGCGTTTCTCGGTATGCTCCGGGCAGGCCGGATAGCCGGGCGCCGGCCGGATGCCGCGATAGCGCTCGGCGATCAGGTCCGCATTGCTCAGGTCTTCGTCGGCCGCATAGCCCCAAAAGTCCTTGCGCACTTTCTCGTGCAGCCATTCGGCGAAGGCCTCGGCCAGCCGGTCGCCCAGCGCCTTGACCATGATCGCGTTGTAATCGTCGTGCTGCCGCTCGAAATCTGCGGCAGCCTCCTCGATGCCCTGTCCGGCCGTGACGCAGAAGCCGCCGACCCAGTCCGGCACGCCGCTTTCCTTCGGCGCCACGAAATCGGCGAGGCAATGGTTCGGCCGGTTGCTGCGGGCGGTCTGCTGGCGCAGCATCCGCAGCGTATCGCGGACCTCGCGCCGGTCCTCGCGCCGGTACAGCTCGATATCGTCGCCGGTGCAGGCGGCCGGCCAGAACGCCGCGACGCCTTTGGGACATGTCCAGCCTTCCGCCGCCATCTTTTCCAGCATGGCGAGCGCGTCGGCATGGAGCGCGCGGGCCGCCTCGCCGACCGCCGGGTCGTCGAGAATGCGCGGGTAGGCGCCGGCCAGTTCCCAGGTGCGGAAGAAGGGCGTCCAGTCGATGCGCGGCGCCAGATCCGCAATGGCGACGTTGCCCAGTACGACCGGCCCGGCCTGCGCCGGCCGCGGCGGCGTATAGCCGGACCAGTCGAGCCGGAGACCGTTGGCCCGCGCCGAAGCCAGGTCGGTCTGGACGCCGTCGCGCCGCCCGCCGGCATGGCTCTCGCGCAGCGCCGCATAGGCCGCGCGGGTCTCGTCGACGAAGCCGGCCTTGCGCTCCTGCGACAGCAGCGCGCCGGCGACCCCGACCGCCCGCGACGCGTCGGCGACGTGAACCACCGGCCCGCTGTAGGACGGCTCGATCTTCACCGCCGTGTGCATCCGGCTGGTCGTCGCGCCGCCGATCAGCAGGGGCAGCGTCATGCCGCGCCGGTCCATCGCGGCGCCGACCCGGCACATCTCCTCCAAGCTGGGCGTAATCAGCCCGCTCAGGCCGATCAGGTCGGCGCCCTGCTCCTCAGCCGTGTCCAGGATCAGTTCGGCCGGGGCCATCACGCCGAGGTCGATCACCTCGTAGCCGTTACAGCGCAGGACGACGCCGACGATATTCTTGCCGATATCGTGGACATCACCCTTGACCGTGGCCGTGACGATCCGGCCGGCGGCGGCCGTGCGCCGGCTTTTCTCCGCCTCCATGAAAGGCTCCAGCCAGGCCACTGCCTTCTTCATCACGCGCGCGCTCTTGACGACCTGGGGCAGGAACATCTTGCCGGCGCCGAACAGGTCGCCGACGATCGACATGCCGTCCATCAGCGGCCCCTCGATCACCGCCAGCGGCTTGCCGAGCTTGAGGCGCGCTTCTTCGGCGTCTTCCTCGGCATGGTCTGCGATGCCGTGGACCAGGGCGTGGCTCAGCCGGTCCTCGACCGAAGCCGCGCGCCAACTGTCGTCCCTTGCGCGCTGCACCGCACCGCCGCGATAGTCCTCGGCGATGTCGAGCAGACGGTCGGTGGCGTCCGGCCGGCGGTTGAGCACGACGTCTTCGACACGCTCGCGCAGGACCGGGTCGATCTCGTCATACACGTCGAGTTGACCGGCGTTGACGATCGCCATGTCGAGACCGGCGGGTATGGCGTGGTACAGGAAGACCGAGTGCATCGCCCGGCGCACCGGCTCGTTGCCGCGGAAGGAGAAGGACAGGTTCGACAGGCCGCCCGAGACGTGGCTGCCCGGCAGGGCCGCCTTGATCCGCCGCGTCGCCTCGATGAAGGCGATGCCGTAGCTGTCATGCTCCTCGATCCCGGTCGCGACGGCGAAGATGTTGGCGTCGAAGATGATGTCCTGGGGCGGAACCCCGGCCTGCCCGGTCAGCAGCCGGTAGGCGCGCGCGCAGATGTCGGCCTTGCGCTCCACGGTTTCCGCCTGCCCCGTCTCGTCGAACGCCATGACGACCATCGCCGCGCCGTAGCGCCGGATGCGCCGCGCCTGCTCCAGGAACGGCGCTTCGCCTTCCTTCAGGCTGATCGAATTGACGATCGCCTTGCCCTGGACGCATTTCAGCCCCGCCTCGATGACCGACCATTTCGACGAATCGATCATGACCGGCACGCGGCAGATGTCCGGCTCCGCGGCGATCAGGTTGAGGAACCGGACCATCGCCGCCTCGGAGTCCAGCATGGCCTCGTCCATGTTGACGTCGATAATCCGGGCGCCGTTCTCGACCTGCTCCCGGGCGATATCGAGCGCCGTCTCGAAATCGCCGGCCACGATCAGCTTGCGGAACTTCGCCGAGCCGGTGACGTTGGTGCGCTCGCCGACCATGACGAAGCGCTGGGCGGCGTTCATCGCCGGAGCCAAGCCCGAGACGGATTCGGGCGTGCTGCTCGTCATTTCGGTCATCGGAGGCCGACAGCGCCGGTCAGGCAGCGAGATGGAACGGCTCGAGACCCGAGAGCGACAGGCTGGCCGGCGCATCCGGAACCCGGCGCGGCGCGACGCCCTCGACCGCCGCCCGGATCGCCGCGATGTGTTCCGGGGTGGTGCCGCAGCAGCCGCCGACAACGTTGACCAGCCCGTCCCGCGCCCAGGCGCCGAGGAAGGCGGCGGTCTGTTCCGGCGTCTCGTCGTAGCCGCCGAAGGCGTTGGGGAGGCCGGCGTTGGGATGGACGCTGACGCGGGCCGCCGCGACGCTCGACAGGTCGGCGATGAAGGGCGCCAGCTGCTCGGCGCCGAGCGCGCAGTTCAGGCCGATGGCAAACGGCCGGATATGCTGGACCGACGTCCAGAAGGCTTCCACGGTCTGCCCCGACAGGGTGCGCCCGGAGCGGTCGGTGATCGTGCCCGAAACGATGACCGGCAAACGGAAGCCGAGCGCCTCGAAGGAATCCTCGACGGCGAACAGGGCGGCCTTGGCGTTCAGCGTGTCGAACACCGTCTCGACCAGCACGAGATCGGCGCCGCCGGCGACGACCGCATCGGCATTCTCGCGGTAGATCGCGACCAGTTCGTCGAAGGTCACGTTGCGGTAGCCCGGATCGTTGACGTCCGGCGAGATGGAGGCCGTCCGGTTGGTCGGGCCGAGCACGCCGGCGACGAAAACCCGGCGCGCCGGATCCGCCGCCATCGCCGCGTCCGCGGCATCCCGCGCGATCCGGGTGCCGGCGCGGGCGATCTCCGCGGCGTGGTAGGCGAGGCCGTAGTCGGCCTGGGAGATCGCATTGGCGTTGAAGGTGTTGGCCTTCAGGATATCGGCGCCGGCCGCCAGATTGGCGTCGTGGATGCCGCGCACGATGTCCGGCCGGGTCAGGTTCAGGAGATCGTTGTTGCCCTGGAGCGCGCGGTCGTGGCGCGCGAAGGCGTCGCCGCGGAAATCCTCTTCGGTCGGCCCGGCCGCCTGGATCATCGTGCCCATGGCGCTGTCCATGACCAGGATGCGCTCGGCGGCCAGCGCCTCCAGCGCCGCGGCGGCGGGGCGGAACGACGGGTCGGCGCGCGCGATCACGAGGCCGCCCTCCCCGCGTCGTCCCCCGCGTCGTCCTGGTCCGGTTCGGGCGCTGCATCGTTGGCGGGCCGGGCCGCGGACCAGATGGCGACCGTCAGCGGATCGCCGTCCAGCAGCACGGGCTCCTCCGGCGACAGGCTGGCCGCGCGGAACCAGCGCCGGATATCGCCATCCTCGAAACCCGCCCAGCAATGGGCGTGCTGGTCGAGCAGCGCCGTCATGCCGTGGGGCGCGAAATCGACCACGACCACCCGGCCGCCGGGCTTCAGCACCCGCGCGGCCTCGGCGAGCACCTGGGCCGGCCGCTCCGAATAGTGCAGCACCATGTGCAGCGTCACGGCATCGAACCGCTCGTGCGCGAAGGGCAGCTGGTACATGTCGGCGTGGCGGACCTGGCAGTGGCGCAGCCCGTCCTTGTCCAGATTGTGCCGGGCGACCGCCAGCATCTCCCGGCTGAGGTCGATGCCGATGGCGCTGGTCACCTCCGGCGCGACCAGCTCCAGCACCCGGCCGGTGCCGGTGCCGATGTCGAGCAGGGTGTCGATGGGCTGGCGCAGCACGACCTGGCGCAGGGCGGCATCGACCTGCGCCGGATCGACATGGAGCGCGCGCACCTCCGACCAGCTCGCCGCATTGGCGCGGAAATAGTCGGCGGCGATGCGCGCCCGCTCGGCCTTGATCTCTTCCAGGCGGACCAGGTCGAGCGCCTGGACCTCGTCATTTTCCGGAATCAGGTCGATCAGTTGCCGGGCGAGTTCGGCGTTGCGCGCGCCGCCGCTCGCTTCGGCCAGGCGGTACCAGGCCCAGTTGCCTTCCTGGTGCCGCTCCAGGAGTCCGGCTTCGACCAGCAGCTTCAGATGGCGCGAGACCCGGGGCTGCGACTGGCCCAGCACGCGCACCAGGTCGGACACCGTGAGTTCGACATGCGCGCACAGCGAAAGGATGCGCAGGCGCGTCCCCTCCGCCGCCGCCTTCAGGCCCAGAAGCAAGTGATCCACGGCCGCACTGCCTCCCCGGATACCGGGCCGCCCTGTTGCAGCCCGAACGCTTACCTGTAGATTAATATAAACATATCGTTATGTAATTATCAAGGCAAATTGCTGGGGGCACAATTCTTAAAAACCCGCTGCACCCTGGGCCTATCCGCCGCACCGGAGGGGAAACGAGCGCCGGCGCGGCTTTCGCTGCCGGACCTATGCCCATTCCGGTCCTCGAACCGATCCCGTCATTTCGACCGGAGCCCCGGATTCAATCCGGGGCGGAGTAGCCTGCCCTGAGCGAAGTCGAAGGGGAGAAATCTGGTCAGCGTTCCGTCGACGCCCGAAGTTTCAGCGCCTGGCCGGCCTCCGTCGCCAGCCGGATTTCTCCACTCCCTTCGACTTCGCTCAGGGCAGGCTGCTTCGCTTCGGTCGAAATGACGGTTGGGGGGTACGCTTCGGTCGAAATGACGGGCGGGGCAAGCGGTGCGCCCGGCGAGGCTGCCGTGCCGGCGTTATCCCCTCTGCCAGCCCTCAGCCAGCGCGACCGCGTCGGCGGGCGACAGGCCCCTTTCGCGCAGGCTGCGGATCGTCATGGCCCTGTCGCGCTTGGCGAAGCGTTTGCCCCCGGCGTCGAGCAGCAGCGGGTGGTGGCGGTAGAGCGGCGCCGGCAGGCCGAGGATCGCCTGGAGCAGCCGGTGGACATGGGTGGCGGCGAACAGGTCGGCGCCGCGCACGACCAGGGTGACGCCCTGCACCGCGTCGTCGACCGTCACCGCCAGATGGTAGCTCGTCGGGATGTCCTTGCGCGCCAGCACGACATCGCCGAACGGCGCCGGATCGGCCGGGATTTCGCCGGCGATCTCGTCGCGCCAGGTCAGCGGGCCATAGCGCGCGGCGGCCGCGGCGGCGTCCAGCCGCCAGGCATGGGCCGCGCCGCTGTCGAGCCGCGCCTGCCGTTCCGCCGGCGCAAGGCCGCGGCAGGTGCCGGGGTAGCGCAGGCCGCCGCCCGGTTCCTGCGGATTGTTTCGCGGGCCATGGGGCGGCCCGTGGGGTGGACCGTGGGGCGCGCCGCCGGCGGCCTCGATCTCGCGGCGGATATCGGCCCGGGTGCAGAAGCACGGATAGGCGAGGCCCTGCTCCCGGATCGCCGCCAGGGCCGCCCGGTAGCGGCCGAAATGCTCCGACTGGCGCAGCACCGGCCGCTCCCAGTCCAGACCCAGCCAGGCGAGGTCCTCGTAGATCGCCGCTTCGAATTCCGGCCGGCAGCGCCCGGTGTCGATATCCTCGATGCGCAGCAGGAAGCGCCCGCCCCCGCCCCCATCGCCGTCCCGCACGCGCCGCCAGGCCTGCCAGGCGGACCAGGCATGGCCGAGATGGAGAAAGCCGGTCGGGCTGGGCGCGAAACGGGTGACGGGCACGGGCATGGGCATGGGCACAGCCACGCTACTCTCGCAGAGCGATCCGGCAGTGTCACGGGCGGGTTCGTTCCCGAACGGAAACCGGAATGCCGCCCCTGGACCCGGCCCTAGAACAGCGTCATCTGCCGCCCGTCCCGCGCCGGCTTGGCGAACAGGTCGGTGCGCAGGGGTTTGCCCTCCCGCTTCAGGCCGAGGCGGCGGACGGCCAGGGCGAAGCGGAGGTCCAGCGCCTTGCCGAACGCGCCCTTGCCGACCATGCGCTCGCCCCACTCGGCGTTGTTGAGTTTGCCCTCGCGCAGGGAACGGACGGTGTTCAGCACCTTGTTGCGTTTCGCCGGATAGTGGGCATCGACCCAGTCGGCGAACAGGTCTTTCACCTCGCCGGGCAGGCGCAGCAGGATCCAGGAGGCGAGCGAGGCGCCGGCGTCGCGCGCCGCCTCCAGGATCGCCTCCAGTTCGTGGTCCGTAATGCCCGGCACCACCGGCGCGACCATGACCCGGACCGGGATGCCGGCCTCCGCCAGCGACCGGATCGCCGCCAGCCGCCGTGCCGGCGCGGCCGCCCGCGGTTCCATGGCGCGGGCCACCGTCCGCTCCAGCGTCGTCACCGAAAGGGCGGCCGTGCACAGGCCCTTCCCGGCCATCGGCGCCAGGATATCGATATCCCGCTCGATCAGGGCCGACTTGGTGACGATCGTGACCGGATGGTTGCAGTCCGCCAGCACTTTCAGGATTTCGCGCGTGATCCGCCGTTCCCGCTCGACCGGCTGGTAGGGGTCCGTGTTCGTGCCCATGGCGATGGGTGCGCAGCGGTAGGACGGCCGGGCGAGTTCCTGCCGCAGCAGGGAGGCGGCGTCCGGCTTGGCGAACAGCCGGGTCTCGAAATCGACGCCCGGCGACAGGCCGAGCCAGGCGTGGGTCGGCCTCGCATAGCAATAGACGCAGCCGTGCTCGCAGCCGCGATAGGGGTTGATCGAGCGGTCGAAGCCGACATCGGGCGAATCGTTGCGCGCGATCACCGTGCGCGTCGCGTCGACCGCCACCGTCGTCGGCACGGCAGCGGCGGGCGGGGCCGCCCCCGCCTTGTCCGGGCCGGCCGGCGCCTCCCAACCGTCGAAGAAGGGGTCGCGCCGGATCGTCTCGAACCGGTTGGGCGGATTGAAGCCCGCGCCCCGGCCGCGGAAGGCCGGCCCCGGAGGACGTTCCAGCGGGCGTCCCGCATGGTTCGACCGGGGATCGAAGGGCGTGCTGTCCGGAATCCGGGTGACGGGGTCCATGCCGGTCATCGTGGGTATTCCGGCCGCCGGAGTCAAGAACAAAAAAAGAACAATTTGACAAGCCGGCATGCCAAAAGGCGCTGCCGCTTGAACGGCGGGGCGGGCTGGGCGAGAGAGGAGGCTATGTTGAGCATCGTGATCCCGACGCTGAACGAGGCGGCGCGCCTGCCGGCGACGCTGGCGGCGCTGTCAGCGAAGGACGGCGGCGGCGAAGCGCCGGACATCGTCGTCAGCGACGGCGGCTCGCAGGACGCGACGGCGGCACTGGCGCGGGAAGCCGGCGCACGGGTCGTGACCGGCGCACAGGGGCGCGGCGCGCAACTGGCGGCGGGAGCCGACGCGGCACGGGGCGACTGGTTGTTCTTCCTCCATGCCGATACCCGGCCCGGCCCCGGCTGGCGCGCCATTGCCGCCGCCTTCATGGCCGATCCAGCCAACCGGCGGCGCGCGGGCTACGGCCGGTTCCGGCTCGACGATCCGCACCCGCGCGCCCGGCGGCTGGAGAAGCGGGTGGCCTGGCGCTGCCGGCGCCTCGGCCTGCCCTGGGGCGACCAGGGTTTGCTGATCGCCCGCGACTTCTACCGGACGCTCGGCGGCTACCGGCCGATCCCGCTGTTCGAGGATGTCGACCTGGTCCGCCGCATCGGCCGGAACCGGCTCGTGCCGCTGGACATCGACGCGGTGACCGGGGCGGACAGGTTTTTGCAGGCCGGCTACCGCCGCCGCTCGGCGCGCAATCTCGCCCTGCTCTCGCTCTATCTCATGGGCGTGCCGCCGGCCTGGCTGGCGCGGCTGTATTGACATGCCGGCCGATTCCCCGCGCAGCCGCCCCGTCGCGATCCTGTTCCTGAAGGCGCCGCTCTTCGGCGCGGTCAAGACGCGGCTGGCGGCGGATATCGGCGATCTCGCCGCCTGGCGCTTCTATCGCGAGACCGCGCAGCGGATCGGCGCACGGCTGGCCGGCCATCCGGAATGGGATCTGGTCGCCGCGGCGACGCCCCGCCGTTCGGCGCGGCACCTGCGGCGCGCCCTGCCCGCGCTCTCCGGCCTGCCCTGCATCGACCAGGGCGAAGGCGATCTCGGCGGCCGCATGGCGCGCTGCCTCGACCGGTTCGCGCCGCGCCCGCGCCTGCTCTTCGGCGCCGACATTCCCGGCATCGACGCCGGCGCTATCGGGCGCGCGTTCGGCCTGCTCCGGCGGTCCGACCTGCTGTTCGGCCCGGCCGGGGACGGCGGCTTCTGGCTGGTCGGCCAGCGCGGCCCGGCCCGTTGCGGCGGCCTGTTCGACGGGATTCCCTGGTCAAGCCCGGAGACCCTCGCCGCGACGCTCGGCAACGTGCCAGGCCATCGGCGCGTCGCCTTCGCCGAGACGCTGGCGGATATCGACGACGGCGCGGCCTTCCGGGCGTGGGCGGGGGGCAGCCGGCCGGCACTTTTCTCTTGACACTGTTAATTTTATTCCCTATATGTTCTTTGCCAGCGCCCGAAGTGCACCTTCCGCGCCGCCGCCCGTGTTCGTCCCCCTCTTCAGAGGATTCCTCTGCGAAAGGGGGGAAGCCGCGCCGGGCGCACCCCCTCGCCGTCATTTCGACCGAAGCGAAGCGAGTGGAGAAATCCGGCCGGCGACGGAGGCCGGCCAAGCGCTCGTACCGTGGGCGTCGGCGGTGCGCGAGCCAGATTTCTCCACTCCGCCCCGGATTAAATCCGGGGCTCCGGTCGAAATGACG
>VXNK01000051.1:0-64351 GCA_009840595.1 Rhodospirillaceae bacterium
GTCTTGCCGACCTGCGGCGACGCCATTGCCGGGGCCGGGGCCGCCAGAGCGATTGCGGCCGCGGTGGCGAGATATTTCAGGCGCTTCGACATCCTTCTTCCCTTCGATCGATAACGGTTACCGGGGCTCCGGCGGGGCGGCCCGGTCGCGCGGCCCCTCGGCCCGTCTCGTCTCCGCGGCCATGCTGCGGATCGCCGCGACCGTGCCGCCTTCGGTCAGGATCTGCGGCAGCACCATGGGCTCTTTCGGCGAACCCTCCGGCGGATAGATAACATACAGCGGCACGCCGGAGCGGCCGAATTTGGCCAGATGTTCGGTGATGACCGGGTCGCGCCGGGTCCAGTCGCCCTTGAGCGTCGCCATGCGCGCCGAATCGACGGCCTTCCGGACGCTTTCGAGCCGCAGCACCACCTGCTCGTTGGCGATGCAGGTGATGCACCAGGCCGCCGTGAAGTTGATGAAGACCGGCCGGCCCTGCGCACGCAGCGCCGCCAGCCGCGCTTCGCTGAACGGTTGCCAGGCGATGCCGGTAACCGCTGCGCCCCCGGAGTCCGCCGCGGCGTTCGGTCCGGGCGTTTCGGCAACCGGCGCGCCGCTTTCGGCAAAGCGCACCATCGCGAGCGCAGCGACGATGGCGGCCGCGGCCAGACCGATCCCGGCGGGCCTCCAGCGCGGCGCGGCGCCTGCGCTGGCCTGCCAGAGCCAGACCGCGAAGGCGATCAGAACGGCCCCGGCGAGCGCGCCGAGCAGCGCGGCGTCGCCGGCCTGCAGGGAGAGAACCCAGATCAGCCAGGCCGCCGTTGCGAACATCGGGAAGGCGAGGAACTGCTTGAACCGGACCATCCACGGCCCCGGCTTCGGGATCAGCCGCAGCAGGGCCGGCGACAGGCTGAGCAGCAGGAACGGCAGGGCGAGGCCGAAGCCGAGCGCCAGCATGACCGCCATGGCGACGGCGGCGGTCTGGCCCAGCGCGAAGCCGACCGCCGCGCCCATGAAGGGCGCCGTACAGGGCGTGGCCACGATCACCGCGAGCACGCCGGTGAAGAAGGAGCCGGAGAAGCCGGAGCGCCCGGCCAGCGCACCGCCGATCCCGGCGAAGCGGCCGCCGATCTCGAACAGGCCGGCGAAATTCAGCCCGATCAGCACCATGAGATACGCCATGAGCAGGACGAACACCGGCTCCTGGAGCTGGAAGCCCCAGCCGGCCGCGGCCCCGGCGCTGCGCACCGCCAGCAGGACCGCGCCGACGACGGCAAAGCTCGCCAGCACGCCGGCGGTGTAGGCCGCGCCGTGCCGCGCCATGCCCCGGCCTTCACCCCGACCCGAATTGGCGTGGCGCGCGAAACTCAGCCCCTTGACCGCCAGCACCGGCAGGACGCAGGGCATCAGGTTCAGGATCAGGCCGCCGAGCAAAGCGAGCAGGACAGCCTCCCAGAAGCCGATGAGCGGCGCCGCGGCGGCCTTCGTCGCCGTCAGCCGGAAGGCCTGGGTCGCGACCATGCCGTCGCCGAGCCGCTCCTTGACGACCAGCAGGCCGCCCACGTCCGTTATCGGTTTCGCCGCCTTGCCGCGCTGCGTTTCGAGGGTGAGCGAGCGGTCCGTCACCGTCAGCTTCTGCGGCGCGGCGTATTTCACGACGCCGTGGCCGTAGGGGTAGAACCAGACGTCCTCGATGACGCCGCGCTTCAAACCTGCCGCTGCAACATCGAGTCGGAACCCCTTGCCGTCAAAGCGGTATTCTGCGGTCCAGGGAGACGGTTTCGGCAGCGCGGCGCGCGCCTTCTCGAAGATCGGCCCGGCGCGGAAATCGGCGATCGGCGGGTCGCCGGCGACCGGCAGATCGAGCGTCAGCACCCCCACTTCCGGAATGCAGACCTCTTCGCACACCAGCCATGACACGCTCGCGTTCAGTGTCGCCGTCTCGCCGGGCCGCGCGTCCTTCGGCACCGAAATCGGCACCATGTGGATCGCCTCGCCGCTGTAGCCGTAGTTGACCAGCGGGCCGACCGGGATGCGCTTCGGCGGCAGCCAGACGATCCCGCCGGCGGCATAACCCTTCGGCAGATCCCAGTCGATCCGCGTCGCCTCGCCCGAATCGCCGGCGTTGCGCCAGTAGGTGTGCCACTTCGGGATGATCCTGAAGACGAGGGCGACCCAGGCGGTCGTGCCCGGCCGCAGGGTGACATGCTCGCTGAGCAGTTCGGCGGTGACGTGCTTGGTCCGGAAAACGCTGTCGGCCGGAGCGTCCTGCTGCACACCGCCCAGCGGCGTCAGGCCCGGCAGGTCGAGGCCGCGCAACGTCCCCGGCTGCGAGGTCTGCGCAACGGCCTGCCCCACGGCCTGTCCCACGGGCGCAAGTCCCGCGAGAAGCGCAGCGCACAGGGTCCAGCGAAGAAATCTGCCAATCATTCCGGGGCGTTACCGGTCTGCCCGATCGTGTGCCGCAATATGGGTGGTCCAACGGGGCGAAAACAAGCGGGCGCGGCTTCGCGGACCATCACGTTCGCGCCATTGCCGCCCATTCCGCCGCGGCGGCCGGCTACCGGCACTCCGGCCACTGGCAATCGGGCGCGGCGCTGGTGTAAACATCCGGCGACGGTTCCAGGCAGTTCGGGAGGTAAACGCCATGGCCGGCTCGGTCGCCACCATCATGGATTATCCGCTCACCCTCAATCATCTGCTCGGGCGGATGCGCGAGGTCTATCCGACGCGCGAGATCGTCTCCCAGCGGCCCGACAAGTCCGTCCTGCGCCAGACCTACGCCGAGATCTGCGACCGGGCGGAAAAGCTGGCCCGGGCGCTCGTCCAGGCCGGCGTGAAGAAGGGCGACCGGGTGGCGACCCTGGCCTGGAACCACAGCGCGCATCTCGAATGCTATTACGGCATCCCGGCGGCCGGCGGCGTCATGCACACGCTGAACCTGCGGCTTGGCCCGGCCGACATCGGCTATATCGCGACTCACGCCGAGGACAGGATCGTCATCGTCGACGACGTTCTTTTGCCCCTTTACGACCAGTTCAAGGACCGGATGCCGGCGCATCGCACCGTCGTCATCCCGTTCGGCGGGCCGGTCCCCGACGGCATGGAGAGCTACGAGGACTTCATCGCGACCGGCGACCCGGCAACCGAACTGCCGGAAATCGACGAAACCGACGGCTGCGCCATGTGCTACACCTCCGGCACGACCGGCGACCCCAAGGGCGTGATCTACTCGCACCGCGGAATGGTGCTCCATTCGATGGTCGGCGCCCAGCCCGACATGCTGAATTTCAGCATGAACGACTGCATCCTGCCGGTCGTGCCGATGTTCCACGCCAACGCCTGGGGCATCCCCTATGCCGCGACCATGACCGGCGCCAAGCTCGTCTTCCCCGGCCCGCATCTCGATCCCGACAGCCTGATCGCCCAGTTCATCGATGAAGAGGTCACCTTCTCCGGCGGCGTGCCGACGGTCTGGCTCGGCATCATCCAGACCATAGAGAAGGACCCGGCGAAATATGAGGCGCTGCGCGGGCTGCGCACCGTGGTCGGCGGCTCGGCGGCGCCGCCGGCCCTGATCCGGCGCTTCCAGGATTTCGGCATCACCGTGCTCCACGCCTGGGGCATGACGGAGATGTCGCCGCTCGGCACGGTCGCCAACGTCAAGCCGCACCTCGCGACCCGGGGCGACGAGATCTATTTCGACTACCGCTCGAAGCAGGGCTACGCCGCGCCCTTCGTCGACCTGCGCCACCGCGACGGCGACGGCAACATCCTGCCCTGGGACGGCGAATCGATGGGCGAACTGGAGGTTCGCGGGCCGTGGATCGCCAGCAGCTATTTCAACTATCCCGAGGCCGGTGACCGCTGGAGCGACGACGGCTGGTTCCGCACCGGCGATATCGTGACCATGGACAGCGAAGGCTATGTCCAGATCACCGACCGCTCCAAGGACGTCATCAAGTCCGGCGGCGAATGGATCAGCTCGGTCGACCTGGAGAACGCCATCATGGGCCACCCAGCGGTCAAGGAGGCCGCGGTGATCGCCCTGCCCCACACGAAATGGGACGAGCGGCCGCTCGCCTGCATCGTGCTCAAGGACGGCGCGTCGCTCACCAAGGCGGAACTCGACGGCCACCTGCTCAACGACTTCGCCAAATGGCAGCTTCCCGACGACATCGTGGTGATCGACGAGGTGCCCAAGACCTCGACCGGCAAGTTCCAGAAACTCAGCCTGCGCAACCGCTTCGCCGACTGGCAGTGGGGCGCGGACGCGCGGATGGCGGGCTGACCGTGGCGGCCTCCGAAGACGGCGCCGGCGCCCGCCCGACCGCGCTGTTCGCCGCCGGCGACATCTCGAAGCGGATCGAGTCGCTCGCCGGCGACATCGCCCGGGCGATGGGGCCGGACTTCGTCCTGCTCTGCGTCCTCAACGGCGCCTTCATCTTCACCGCGGACCTCGCTCGCGCCCTGGCGGCGCGCGGCTGCCGGCCGCGCATCGAGTTCGCCAGCTTCAAGAGCTACGGCAGCTCGACCGAGAGTTCCGGCCGGGTGCGGCTGGTCGGGGAGTTTCCCGGCAACCTGGCCGGCGAACGGGTGCTCCTGGTCGACGACATTCTCGATACCGGCCGGACGCTGCTGACCGCGCGCATGATGGTCGAGGATGCCGGGGCGGAAACGGTCGCGACCTGCGTGCTGCTCGACAAGCCGGCGCGCCGCGAGGCGCCGGTCGAGGCCGACTATGTCGGCTTCGCCATCGACGACGTCTTCGTGGTCGGCTACGGCATCGACTACGCCGAAAAGTTCCGCTACCTGCCGGACCTGGCGCACATTTCGGGGTAGCGGCGGGGTTCCCGGCGCGCCGTAGCGACCGCGGAAGACGGCCGGCCGCTATCCCTCCGCCGCGGCTTCGACGATCAGCGTCGTCCCCTCGACATCGACGACCTCGATCCGGGTGCCTGCGGCGAGGTCGTGCCCCTGGGGCCGCACGGCGAACCGCCACACGCCGTCGCCGATCCGGACCCGGCCGCGCCCGCCCGAGGTCGCCGCATCCAGCGTGTGCTGCGAGCCGAGCAGGGTCCGCCCGCGCCGGTTGAGCGTCGGGTGGTCGGTCGGCGCCTGGCGGGCCGAGACGACGCGCCGGCCGACGAAGATCGCCAGCACGGAGAGGACGGCGAACAGGACCGCCTGGATCTCCCAGCTCATCGAGGGGATCGCGGCGAAGGCGAGGCCGGTCAGGACCGCGGCGATGCCGAGCCACAGGAAAATGACGCCGGGCACCAGAACCTCGACCAGCATGACGAGCACGCCGAAAGCCAGCCAGTGCCAGTAGGAGAGGCTCTCGGGCCATTCGATCATCGGTCGTCCTCCCCCGTCTTCCCGAGCCCGCGCGCTAGTCCTTGCCGGCCTTGCTGCCGGCCCCGCTCCTGGACTGCGGCACCGATCCCCCAGCCGGTTTTCCGGACCCGCCGTCGCCGCCGAAAGCCTGGCGCGCGATTTCGGTGAGGCCGCTGACCGCGCCGATCACGCCGGAGGCTTCGAGCGGCATCAGGATCACCTTCTGGTTGCGCGCGCTGCCGATGGTCTCCAGCGCGCCGACATATTTCTGGGCGACGAAATAGTTGACCGCCTGGATGTTGCCCTCGCCGATCGCCTTGGAGACCATCTCGGTCGCCCGGGCTTCGGCCTCCGCCTCGCGTTCGCGCGCCTCGGCGTCGCGGAAGGCGGCTTCCCGGCGCCCCTCGGCGTCGAGGATCTGGGCCTGCTTCTGGCCTTCGGCGCGCAGGATTTCCGACTGGCGGACGCCCTCGGCCTCCAGAATCGCCGCCCGCTTCTCCCGTTCCGCCTTCATCTGGCGCGCCATGGCGTCGACCAGTTCTGTGGGCGGCGTGATGTCCTTGATCTCGATGCGCGTGATCTTCACGCCCCAGGGCGAGGTCGCCTCGTCGACGACCCGCAGCAGGTCGGCGTTGATCTTGTCGCGCTGGGACAGCAGCTCGTCGAGGTCCATGGAGCCCATGACCGTCCGGATATTGGTCATGGTGAGATTGAGGATGGAAATCTCCAGGCGCCGGACTTCGTAGGACGCCTTCACCGCATCGAGCACCTGGTAGAACACCACCCCGTCCACCGTCACCATGGCGTTGTCCCGGGTGATGATCTCCTGGGACGGAACGTCCGTGACCTGCTCCATCACGTTCTGGCGCCGGCCGATCCGGTCGATCAGCGGCACGATCAGCGCCAGGCCGGGCGACAGGGTGCGCGTATAGCGGCCGAACCGCTCCACGGTGTACTCGAAGCCCTGCGGCACCGTCTTGACGCCCATGAAGACGAGCGCGATCGCCAGGACGATGACGACGACGACGAAGATCGAGAAGGGATCGAGCATGTCAGGAAGCTCCCGATAGCGGCCCGCCTTGCGCCGGGGACCGCGCCTCTCCGGTGTGCCAGAATATTGTCTGGCCCCCCGCCGATACAATAGCAGCCGGTACGACAGGCGCCCTTCCGGTCGCGGCGGCCGGGGCAAACGGCCCCTTCCGGAGCGCCCGGACCGGAAACCCCTTGACGGCGGTACTCGGAACATTATATGAACATACGGCGGCGGCGAGCCCTACCTGGCGGATCTGGCTGCTGGTGCTGCCGCCGGAGCGGCCGTCCGGGTTTGCAATTCCCTTGAGTGCAAAAAAACAGGGTAGGAAGAACGGTCTGTCCAGGTTAGAAAAATCCCTCAATCCTTTGTTTTAGCGATATATATCGCAAAATTTCATGTAAAATGAGCGATCGTTAAATAAGGAATAATACCCTATACTCGCTATGGCCGCCCTCGATACGCAGCCGGATGGACGAGGGAAACAGCCGGCAGGCCGGGCACGGCGGGGTTCAGCTCCGCCAGCGCAGGACCGTCTCCGTCACCGGGTTGCGGAAGTCGCGGTCCTCGGCGCGGGCGGCGGCCAGCTCCTTCTTCAGCGCCATGTACCATTTCGCCGGCGTGTCGGCGTCGGGCAGCAGCATGGCGGCGTCGGACTTCTTGCGGCCCTCGCGCTGCCGGTTCATCGCCGTGCGGTCCTGGTTCAGGAAGTTGCGCGTCACCGGGACGACCAGCGGCTTGGCCAGCGTCATCAGCGGGTGCGACCAGTACATGACGTGATGCATCGCCGTGCGGTATTCGGAAACCGGCGTCATCGCCGTCACGCCGACATAGTAGTGCCGCGCGCCCAGGGTCATGTGCTCGACGCGCACGCCGGGCAGCCGGAAGCTTATCTCCACCGTCTTCTCGCCGCGCAGCAGGCGGATGATGCGGCTGTTGGCGCTCGGCGCGTGGCGCACCATGGTGAAGCCGAGCTCCGACGGCGCGTAGCGCTTGGCCTTTTCGGTCAGCGTCTTCGACGAGCGCCACCACCAGTTGCGGTGGACGTAGGCGCCGTGGGCCGGGTCGATCAGGCCGATCACGGCGTCGTCGAAATGGCATTCCAGATCCAGGGTTTCGGCGATGCCGGGCCGGCCGCGCGCCGGGATTTCGGGCGGCGTCGGCAGGTCTTCGGGCGGAGCGTCCGCCCCGTCGCCCATATAGACCCAGATCAGGTGCTGCGCCTCGCGGCAGGGATAGGATTTGACCCCGATCCGGTCGAGCCGGACCGAATCGCGGGTGTCCTCGACCAGCGAGGGAATGTTGCGGCACACGCCGTCGGTGCCGAACTGCCAGCCGTGATAGGCGCAGGTCACCGTCTCGCCGTCGAACCGGCCGGCCGAGAGCGGCATGGCCCGGTGCGGGCAGATATCGCGCATGGCGAAGACCGCGCCGGCCTTGTCGCGGCCGATCAGGACCGGCTCGTCCAGCAGCGTCCGGTGCACCGCCGTGCCGCGCCGGAGCCGCGTGCCCGGCATGGCGAGATACCACAGGCCGCGCGGTGCGGCCGGAACGCCGCCCGCCTGCGCCTCGGCCATCCCGGTCTCCGCTTCCCGACGCGGCCCGGCCTAGGCGCCCATCCGCGCCTGCAGGCCCTCGTCCAGTTTCTCGAGGAAGCCGTTGGTGGTCAGCCATTCCTGATCCGGCCCGATCAGCAGGGCGAGATCCTTGGTCATGTGGCCGCTCTCGACGGTCTCGATGCAGACCTTTTCCACCGTCTCGGCAAACTCCGAGACCGCCGGGGTCTCGTCCATCCGCCCGCGGAATTTCAGGCCGCGGGTCCAGGCGAAGATCGAGGCGATCGGGTTGGTCGAGGTCTCCCTGCCCTGCTGGTGCTGGCGGTAGTGGCGGGTCACGGTGCCGTGCGCCGCCTCGGCCTCCACGGTCTTGCCGTCGGCGGTCATCAGCACCGAAGTCATCAGGCCGAGCGAGCCGAAGCCCTGGGCCACCGTGTCGGACTGCACGTCGCCGTCGTAATTCTTGCACGCCCAGACGAAGCCGCCGGACCATTTGAGCGCCTGGGCGACCATGTCGTCGATCAGCCGGTGCTCGTAACCGATGCCGGCTTCCTTGAATTTATCGGCGAACTCGGCCTCGAAGACCTCCTGGAACAGGTCCTTGAAGCGGCCGTCATAGGCTTTCATGATCGTGTTCTTGGTCGACAGGTAGACGTCGCAGTTCCGGCTCAACCCGTAGTTGAGCGAGGCGCGGGCGAAGTCGCGGATCGAAGCGTCCAGGTTGTACATCGCCATCGTCACGCCGCCGCCGGGGAAGTCGTAGACCTCGCGCTCGATGGTCGTGCCGTCGTCGCCGTCGAAGCGGATCGTCAGCTTGCCGCTGCCCGGCACGACGAAATCGGTCGCGCGATACTGGTCGCCGAAGGCGTGGCGGCCGATGATGATCGGCTCGGTCCAGCCCGGCACCAGGCGCGGCACGTTGCGGCAGATGATCGGCTCGCGGAACACGGTGCCGCCCAGGATGTTGCGGATCGTGCCGTTGGGCGATTTCCACATCTGCTTGAGGCCGAATTCCTCGACCCTCGCCTCGTCCGGCGTGATGGTGGCGCATTTGACGCCGACGCCGTGCTCCCGGATCGCGTCGGCGGCATCGACGGTGATCCGGTCGTCGGTCGCGTCGCGCTTCTGGATGCTCAGGTCGTAATAGTGCAGGTCGATATCGAGATAGGGCAGGATCAGCTTGTCCTTGATGAACTGCCAGATGATCCGGGTCATCTCATCGCCGTCGATCTCGATGACCGGTTTCGCGACCTTGATTTTGCTCATGTGCTGGTGTCCGGAAGCGGGGGATTCGGGTTTATCGGAAGGTTGCGCGGCCGGCGCAAGGATGGCGGTGCCGCACGGTAGCGCGAAGGGGGCGCGCACGGCCGGGCCGGCCGGCCTGCGGTTCAGTCCTGCGGCTCGACCCAGCGCGACCAGGCGGCGCGCGCGCTGCGCTTGTCGCGCAGGCCGCCGGAAATGCGCTCGCCGCCGTCGTTCGGAAACACGAACACGGCGCCGAGCAGGATCTGTTCGGCCGGGATGCCGAGATGGTCGAACGTGGCGGCGTCGCGCAGATAGCCGCCGCTCGACCAGTAGGTCGTCAGCCCGCGTTCCGTCGCCGCCAGCAGGAAGGACTGCACGGCCGCGCTCGCCGCCGCGATATGCTCCATATTCGCCATCGTCGGCTCGAACAGGCCGTCGGAGCCGGCCGCGCCCGCTCCCTCCCCTTCCCTCTCCGGCGGGTTGGGCAGCCAGGTCGCCAGCACCAGGGCCTCGGCGGCTGCCAGCATCTGCGGTACCCGGCCGGGCTTTTCCGCGCCGGCCAGGACGAAGCCGATCAGGCGCCGGCAGGTCCGGGCGTCGGCGAGATAGAAGCGCCAGGGCTCGATGGTCCGGGTGCCGCGCCAGTGAACCCGGTGCGCCGGCTTGTGAAACGGCGCCCAGCCGGCCACCGCGATCAGGGATTCGATGGTATCCCGGTCGGTGTCCGGCGCCGCCGGATTGTCGGGATCGAACATGACCTTGGTGGTCTTGCGGGCGGTCAGGATGTCGGCGACGGGAAAGGAAGGCATGGCGTCTCGGCGATCGGGGGATTCGGAGGAACGTATACCGGCGTATATCGGCCTCGGGGCCGGCATTTTCGAGGGACGGTTCGGCGCGGCTCAGGCCTTGTCGGCGGCAAAGCCCGCGGCGGAGTCTCCGGCGCCCTCCAGCGCCGCGAAAATCCCGTCCACCGAATTGGCGACCGTCATCAGCGCGCGGTGCGCAGGGTCGACGAAGCCGCAGGCGATCTGGGCTTCGACCAGGTCGAGCAGCGGCTGCCAGTATCCGGCGATGTCCGCCAGGACGATCGGCTTGTCGTGGAACCGCAACTGCCGCCAGGTCAGGATTTCGAAGGTCTCGTCGAGGGTGCCGAGGCCGCCGGGCAGCGCGACGAAGGCGTCGGACAAGTTGGCCATCAGCAGTTTGCGCTCGTGCATCGACTTCACGACATGCAGCTCGGACACCGCCCGGTGGCCCTGTTCGCGCGCCTCCAGGTCGCGCGGGATGACGCCGACCACCCGTCCGCCGGCGGCCATGGCGGCGTCGGCGGTCGCGCGCATCAGGCCGATATTGCCGCCGCCGTAGACCAGGCCGATGCCGCGCGCGGCCAGGCCGGCGCCCAATTCGACCGCCGCCGCCTGCCACGCGGGATTGCCGCCGCTGCGGGAGCCGCAATAAACGCAGACGGCGCGGGGATAGCGGCTCACGGGCATATTCCTTTCGGCGCGAAGAACGGGATGGCGGCGCGCGCGCCCGATTCACACGCCGCCCGCCGTCCTGTCAATGTCCCGCAGTCGCGCCGGTTGCGCCGCGCGGGTTTCGGCGCGCGGGGGCTCCCCGGCTTTTTTTCGTCCGGCGCCCGTGCGCTCCGCCGCGGTTGCGCCTATAGTAGCGGCGCATCGGCCTTTCGGCACAACGGACCGACCCTGGAGACGACGATGGCGAAACTGTCCCATACGAAACGAACGATTGCCGGCATCGCGCTCGCCGGCGCGATCCTGTCCGGCGCGATCGTGTCCGCGCCCGCCCAGGCCCTCGATCCGGGCGACGCGATCCAGACCCGCAAGGCGGTCATGGCGTCGATCGGCGCCCACATGAACGGCATCAAGGCCGGCCTCGGCGCAAAGAACGCCAAGCTCGTCGCCGGACACGCCGGCGCGATCGCCGCGCTGGCGCCCGTCCTGCCCGGCCTGTTCCCCAAGGGAAGCGGCCCCGAAGCCGGAGAAACCCGGGCGAAGGCGGAAATCTGGCAGCAGTGGGACACGTTCGTCGCCACGACAAAGGCGCTTCAGGAGACGGCCGTCGAACTGGCCGAGGTTGCGGAATTCGACGACATGGCCATGCTCGCCGCCCAGTTCGGCAAGATGGCGCGGGCCGGCTGCGGCGCCTGCCACCGCCCCTTCCGCGCGCCGGAGAAGTAGCCGCGGCTACAGCGTAAGGCTCGGATTCCGGACGTTGCGGTCGCAGTCGATCAGGTTGATCTGCTTGGCGAGGATCGAATAACCGTCCGCGGCCGTTTGCAGCCGGTGGCCGGCCCAGCCGGCCCAGTGGCGCAGGTCGCCGTCGAGCAGTTCGGCGATGTGGAAATTCGAGCGCGCCATGACGATGCCGGCGTCATCGGTCGCGAACAGCTCGACGTTGGAGACCGAGCGCACGGTCCTGCTTTCGGGGCTCTGCGACCAGGCATAGCCGGTGCGCAGCCGGTAGACCCGGTCCTCGAGCTGGCGGCGGTCGTGGAAGGCGACGGTGATTTCCCGCCGCGGGTCGCCGCGTTCCGGGGTGCCGGGAACCCAATAGGCGCATTCCGGCGCGAAGAGCGCGAGCCAGTCTTCGTATCTCTTCCGGTCGAGCAGCCGCGCTTCCCGTTCCAGAAAGGCGCGGGCGGCGTCGCGCCGGGCCGGGTCGGCGACCGCCAGCTCGTCCCGGTCCCAGTCGGTGAACGCTTCGACCAGTTCCCGGTAGAAAGCGTCGCCGACATAGTACGAGCTTGTCGACGGATCGCGTTCCGCCGCCGCCCCCATCAGGAAACGTCCCGGGTCGGCGCGATGTTCGGCTCGGTCTGCATCAGCCGCCGGTAGACCCGCATATAGTCGCGCATGAAGACCTCGTCGGTCGCCGGGCCGATCGTCGTACCGTCGCCGGCCGCGCTGTAGCGTTCGGGCAGGCCCAGGCCGCGGTGCATGTAGATCCACGCGTCTTCCTCGGCGGCGAGCCCGGCCTGGATCTGCTCGAAATTGGCCAGATCGTCGACCTCGCCGAAGGTCGGGAACTGTTCCTGGGTGCGCATGCGCAGGGCGTTGACCGGGCCGAGCGCATCGCCGAGCTCGCCGTCCGGATCGACCACGGCGGTGCCGTACCAGGTCGTCGCGGTCTCGGTGACCGACAGGGGCTCGCTGACCTGGATGTGGTTACCCAGGATATGCAGGTTCGGAAACACGTTGATGTTGACCGGCTCGGACGACGCCAGGTCGAGAAAGGCGTCCGCCCGGTCGGGGAAGTCCCGGCGCAGGGCCGCCTCGTAATGCTCCATGCCGGGATGCAGCCCCTCGATCGCCCACAGGGCGCCGGGGCGCTTCGGGATCGCGTCGCGCTTGTCCTTGAAATGGTGCGCGTTCGGGAAGGAATAGAGCTTCACCGGGCCGGTGTCCGGGCTGTCCTTGTAGTAGGACATGCCCTTGCCGTCGCCCTCCTGGAAGCGGTTCTCCATCATCAGCAGCGAGCGGTGGGAAAAGACGACGTGATAGCCGTCGGCCGAGTTGTCGTAGAGCAGCTTCCAGTTGCCGTTGAACTTCAGCCGGTTGGCCTCGCGCACCTCGAGCGCGCCGCCGGGATGGCGGTCGAGCCATTCGTCGAGCGGCCGCCGCACCGGGCCGAGATAATCGATCAGCCCGGGCGCGTCGGCGTTCAGGGTGGCGAAGATCAGGCCGCGGTAGCTCTCGACCCGCGGCACCTGCATCAGGTTGAATTCGGGCCGGGAAAAATCGCAGCTGTAGCCCTCGGGCCAGGGCACGCCGGATAGCTTGCCGGTGTTGAGATAGGTCCAGCCGTGATAGGGGCACTGGAACGCCTTGGCGGACCCCCTGTCCTGCCGGCAGACGGTGGCGCCGCGATGGGTGCAGCGGTTGTAGAGCGCGCGCAGCACGCCGTTCGAATCGCGCACCACGATGAGCGGGCGGCGCCCGAGCCGGGCGCGCACGAAATCGTTGGGCTGCGGCACCTGGCTCTCGTGGGCCAGATAGACCCAGACCGCGCCGAAGATGCGCGTCATCTCCAGGTCGAAGATCGCCGGGTCGGTGTAGAGCGACCGGTGCACCCTGTCCTCGTGGACCAGGGCATCGAAGTCGAAGACCCGCTCGGGCAGGATTGGTTTCTGCTGCGTCGTCATCGGCGCCTCCCCGGCTGTCCGCTAGCCCGATCCGGGCTAGAACGCATCGAAATACTCGTTGACCTCCCACTCGGTGACGCCGGCGGCGGGATCGACGCCGGTTTCGGAGAGGAAGGCGTCGAAGCGGGCCATCTCCGCCCGTTTCAGAGCCAGATAATAGCCGATATAGGCTTCGCCGAAAGCGTCGCGGTAGAGCGGCGACCGTTCCAGGGCTTCGAGCGCCGCCGGCAGGCCGGTCGGCAGCATCGGGCGGTCGGCGGTATAGGGCGCGTCGTCGGCGGGCCAGGGTTCGGCTTCCCGCGCCAGTCCGTCCAGCCCGGCGGCGACCTGCGCGGCGATGAAAAGATAGGGATTGGCCGCCGGCTCGCCGACCCGGTTTTCGTAGCGCGTCGCCGGATCGCCGGCGCCGCCGAGCACCCGCACCATCGTGCCGCGATGGTCGAAGCCCCAGGTCACGCGGTCGGGGGCGAGCGAAAACGGCCGGAACCGGCGATAGCCGTTGACCGTCGGCGACCCGAACACGACGCCGTCCAGCGCATGGTCCAGCAGGCCGGCGAGGAAACTGCGGCCGAGCGGCGACAGATGATCGGCCCCGGCCTCCGGCATGAGCGCATTGGCGCCGCTGCCGTCGCACAGGGAAAGATGCAGGTGCCAGCCGCTCGGATACAGGCCGCGCCGGCCGGGCGCCGCCATGAAGCTCGCCATGTGGCCAATCCGCCGGCAAATCTGCCGGGTCGCGGTGCGGAACAGGACATAGTCGTCCGCGGCGCGCAGGGCCTCCCTCGCCTCGAAGGTGCATTCGACCTGCCCCGCGCCCCACTCGTTCTCGACCGACCGCAGCCCCAGATCGAGCGCCTGGTAGTGTCCGGCGAGCGCGCTCAGCATCGGCTGCATCAGATCGAGGTTGCTCTCGCTGTGATAGGAGAAGCCGGAATCGTGCGGCGCGGCCGGAAGCGGGCTGCCGCGTTCCCCGAGTATGCCGATATTCTCCTCGCCGAGCGTGTCGTCGAGCAGCTTGAGGAGGTACCACTCCACCTCGACGCCGACGAACGCGCTCAGGCCGCGCGCCGCCAGCGCGTCGAGCGTCCGGCGCAGCACCCGGCGGGCCGAGAAGTGAAACGGCGCGCCGTCGCGGAAATACTCGTCGCACAGGACCCATCCGACTCCCGGCGCCCAGGGCAGGATGCGGAAGGTCGCCGGGTCGGGCACCGCGACCAGGTTGGGCGAGCCGGTCATTTCCGGCAAGTCCATGCCGCCGCCCGGCGTGAAGGAGGCGAAGACGCGGCTGCCGGAAGCGTCGAGCGTCCAGAGCGCCACGTTGATGTTATGCCCGTCGGCGAGCGCCGCCTCGAACGCCGGCAGGGTCAGCGCCTTGGCGCGGACATGGCCGTGGCTGTCGGACCAGGCGAGCCGCACCAGTTGCAGCTTCTCGGCCCGCGCCCGCGCGGCGATGTCCCGGGCGCAGCGCGCCTGGTCGTCGGTCCACAAGCCGTGGCGGGCGATGAAGCCTTCCGGTTCGGGTGCATCGGTCATTGCCGGCAAGACTAGGCGATTCCGGCTCGGGCTGAATACTGTTTTCGGCGGCGGGCCGGACAGCGGAATTCTTGCGTTCGAATCGGACTTTGGATATGCAGGCCGGCCATGTGCCATCGCAAAGGGATACGGTCGATGAAAGTTGCGTTACTTGCCCTGCTGCTTGCGGTTTCCGCGGTCGGCCATGCCGTGGCGCAGGGCGCGCCGTCCAGTCCGGGCGCCAGGGTGTATTTCGTCAACCTTTCGGACGGCGATACGGTCACCGCTCCCTTCAAGGTCGTTTTCGGCCTGTCCGGCATGGGCGTGGCGCCGGCCGAAATCGAGAAGAAGGGCACCGGCCATCACCATCTGCTGATCGACCGGCCGCCGCTCGGCAAGGGCGAGGACGGCGAGGACGAACTGGAACTCAGCCTTCCGACGGACGGGAACCACCTGCATTTCGGCAACGGCCAGACCGAAACGACGCTGAATCTGGACGCCGGCACCCACACGCTCCAGCTTGTTCTGGGCGACCACGCGCATGTTCCGCATTCGCCGCCGGTCGTATCGAAGGTCATTACGATCACGGTGAAATAGGCCGCCCGCCCCGGCCCGCTACGGCCGGCCGGTCGAACCGGAGCGGCCGCCCCGCTAGACGCCGTCCGCTTTACCGGTTCCCGTCTTTTGGCGGCGCCGGCAGCCAGTCGTCGACCATGGCCGCGCCCACCACCGGTACGTCCAGAGAGCGCTCGCCGTCGAACGGCCGGAACTCGCTGATCGCAAACGGGCGATGGCGAGCGCCCGGCGTGGCGGCCGTCGCGATCAGGCGGATCCAGAGCGTGTCCGCCGGCCGCGACAGCGCGATCATCTGCATGCCGTTGCGCTCGACGAGGTCCACCCTGTCGGTCAGGCCGTCCGAGGTCTGGATCAGCGCCTGGCGCAGCCGCCCGTTCCCGGCCCAGGCCTTCGGCGACCGGCCGGCGCCGTTCCACAGGGCGAGATAGCGGATACGCCGGACTGCCGTGAAACGAAGCTCGATCAGGGTGCCGAGGTTGAGGCCGCGCTGGCCGGGCGACCAGGCGGTCTTCGGGTCGCCGTCGGCGGCATGGCGCGGATGGAAGAAGACGGTCGTATCGCCCGGTTTCTCAGGGTAAAGGGGCAGCCGCACCGTCGACGCGCAGACCGTCCAGCCGCGCTCCGGCACCTGCTGGCAGGTCAAATTGCCCGGAAGTTCGTCGGTCGGCACCGCCGCCAATGCCGGCGCGGCCATCGACGCAATCAGCAATGCCGGCAATATCGGGCGTCTCATATCGACCCGGCGATAGGCGGAATCGCCGGATCGCGCAAGCCCGTACGCACGCAAGCCCGTATATATCGGGGTGCGCTATCGGCCGGCGGGCCGGCCGGGCCGGTTCAGCGCGCCGGGCGGGTCTTCCGCAGCGGCAGGCCTTTCGGCAGCATCCATTCGGCGAAGACTTCCGGCCCCGGCGTCCAGAGCTGGGGCTCCCAGTCCTCGGTCAGATAGTCCTCGTCCCAGAAATATTCGGCGAGGCCGCCGCAGGGATTGTGCACATACCAGAAATAGCACGACGAGATACGGTGCCGGCCCGGCCCGACCGCGGTTTTCCAGCCGCACAGGGCGAGGTGCTGGCCGCCGGCGAACATCTCGTGGATGTCGCGCACGGCGAAGGCCAGATGGTTGATGCCCGGCCGGCCGGTCGGCGATTGCAGCAGGAACAGGTTGTGATGGCTGTGGCGCGGCGCGCAGCGCAGGAACACGCTGCCATTGTCGTAGGCGTCGGACAGGTGGAAACCCAGAACCTCGCGATAGAAGGCCGAACAGGCGGCGGCGTCCGGCACGTTGAGCACGATATGGCCGATCTTCAGCGGCGCGGCCCGCTCGTAGAAGCCGGCGCGGGCGTCGATCCGGTTGACATCCTGCGGCGCATTGGCCGGCGACGGCGCGACCTCGGGCATCCGGGTTCGGGACACGACGAACTCGAGGGCGAAGCCGGCCGGGTCGACCGTCCGCACACCCGGCCCGTCCGCAAGGCAGCCGGCGGCGGCCAGCCGTTGCCGCACCGCCTCGACATCTTCGGCGGTCTCCAGGCCCCAGGTCATCAGCCGGACCGAAGGCCCCGCCTCCACCGGCGGCGGCAGCGCCGTGTCGCTCCGGCGTTTGAGGATTACGCGCGCTCCGTTCGCCGCGGCGAAAACCGCGGACGCCTTGCCGGCCGGACGCTCCTCCAAGCCGAAATCGCTCCAGAAGCGCCGCGCCTTCGGCAGGTTGGTCACGCCGTAGGTGACCGCTTCGATTCCGACAAACCTCACGCCGATCTTCCCTTCCGACGGTTTCCCGAGCGGGCGCGCCGCCCTAGAGTAACGTGCTCCGGCATACCGAACGACAGGGTTATAGCATGACGGCACGCATCGGCATCATCGGTTACGGCGAGGCCGGCCGCGCCTTCGGCGCCGGGCTGGCCGGGGCCGGCGCAACGGTCGCGACCTACGATATCCTCGTCCCGACGCCCGACGGCGCCGCCATCCGGGCGAATGCGGCGGCCGACGGCGTGGCGGTCTGCACTACGGCCGGAGACGCCATCGACGGCGCGGCGATCGTCCTGTCGCTGGTCCCGGCCGACGCGGCGCGCGCCGTCGCGGCGGAAGCGGCGAGCCATCTGCGCTCCGGGCAGCTGTTCATGGACATGAACTCGGTCTCGCCGCGCGAGAAGGAGACCGGCGCCGCGCTCGTCGAAGCCTCCGGCGCCCGCTATGTCGAAGCGACGATCATGGCGCCGGTCATCGAGAACGGCGTGGCGAGCGAGGTGCTGCTGGCCGGCCCGGCGGCCCCCGAGGCGCTGCACCTGCTCCGCCCCTTCGGCATGGTCCTCGCCGTCGTCGGCGACCGGTTCGGCGCGGCGGCGGCGGTCAAGCTGTGCCGCAGCGTCATCGTCAAGGGGATCGAGGCGATCATGGTGGAGAGCATGCTGGCCGCCCGGCAATACGGCGCGGACGCCGCCGTGCTCGCCTCCCTGCAGAAGAGCGATCCGGAAATCGACTGGGCCGCCAGGGCCGACTATGTGTTCGAGCGGGTCCTGCGCCACGGCCGGCGGCGCGCCGCCGAGATGCGCTTCGCCGGCGAGGCGGTGTCCGACGCCGGCTATCCGCCGCGGCTGAGCATGGCAATCGCAGAATTGCAGGACGCGATGGCCGACCATGCCGCGGCCGACCGCGCCCTGTTCGCGCTCGCCGACTACAGGGAAGCCGCCGACCGGATCGGCGCGCTGCTGGCGAAAAACGAAGGAAAGGCCCGCGCGGTCAGCCGCTGACGCCGTCGGGCAGCATGTCGGTCTCGCCGAGCACCTCCAGGCGCCAGATATCGTTGGTCGAGGCCCAGCGCAGGTGGACCGCGGTCTCGCAGACCTCGAGCGCGCGGGCGGCCTCTTCCGGCGTCCGGATATATTTCGCGCACAGATCGAGCTGGCGCGTGGAATGTTCCAGGTCGGCCTCGGCATGCTCGACGAAGAAGGCGATTTCCGGGTCCTCTTTCCTCAGGCCGTAATGCTTGGCGAAGGACGGGATGGTGATCTCGTTGTTCAGCGCGACCTGCTGGCCCTCCTGGGTCGAGGCCATGGCGAGCGCGACGCCGAGCGGCTCCTCCCGGTTGACGTGGCAGTAGAACAGGGTCCGCGCCCACCAGCCGGGCGTGGGTTTCGTATTCTCGATCTCCTCGTCCGACAGGCCGGCGTGGCGGCAGAAGTCCGAGATCATCTCGAAATGGTCGTGGGGCACATGGCCGGGCTTGGGAATGGCCATCAGGCCCTCTTCCTCCGCCATGTTTTCCGCAATCATGCGCCGGATGTCCGACGGGCCGCGCCAGTACAGGAACCCGAAGGACGGCACGACATAGTTCACGAACTTCAGATGCTGAGCCATGTAGACGCCGAGCGCGCGCAACGGCAGCGAACCGTCGAGCATGGCCTGGAAAAACGGATGTTTCTTGGTGTGCCATTTCTCGCGGATGGCGACGACCTTGTCGGCAATGCCCTCCGGGCTGACGACGACGGATCCTTCCGGCATGGGGCGGGGCCTCCCTGTTGAATTGCCGCCGCAGTAAAGCCGCGTTCGGCGCGCCGTTCAACCGCGGCGTCGCGCCGCCCGAAAACGCTTCGGGTAGACGCTTCCGGTCCGGGGCTATTCGGCCGCCAGGGGCACCGGATCGGGAACCGGCTCGCGCATGGTCACCAGCTCCTCGGCGGCAGTCGGATGAATGCCGATGGTGGCGTCGAAGTCGCGCTTGGTCGCGCCCATATTGATCGCGACGGCGAAGCCCTGGGTCATCTCGCCGGCGCCCGGGCCGACGACATGGAGGCCGACCACCCGCTGGGTCTCACGCACGACGACCAGCTTCATCAGGCCGCGCTCGTCGCGGCCGGAGAGCGTGTGCTTCATGGGCCGGAAATCGGAACGGTAGATGTCCAGAGCGCCGAATTTCGCCCGCGCCTCCGCTTCCGTGTAGCCCACCGTGCCGATTTCCGGCTGGCTGAAAACTGCCGATGGAACAAACTCGTAGCCCACGGTCTTCCCGGACGGATTGAATAGCGCATCGGCCAGCGCGTGGCCTTCCTGGATCGCCACGGGCGTGAGCTGGATCCGGTCGGTGACGTCGCCGATGGCGTAGATATTGTCGACACTGGTGCGCCAGCCGGCATCGACGGCTACAGCCCCGTTCCGACCGGTCGCGACTCCGGTCGCCTCCAGGCCCAGGCCGCCGGTGTTCGGCACCCGGCCGGTCGCGTACATGACCAGGTCGGTCTCAACCGCGCCGCCGTCTTTCAGGGCGACCGAGAAACTGCCGTCGGACTGCCGCGCCACGCGCCCGACATCGGCGTTGAAGCGCAGGTCGACGCCTTTCTTGACCATCTCGCCGGCCAGGAATGCGCGGACGTCGTCGTCGAAACCGCGCAGGAAGGGATTGCCGCGGTAGATCTGGGTTACTTGAGCGCCCAGCCCGGTGAAGATGCCGGCGAACTCGACCGCGATATAGCCGCCGCCGACCACGACGATCCGTTCCGGCAGGTCGGGCAGGAAAAAGGCGTCGTCCGACGTGATGACATGCTCGCGGCCCTCGATGTCGGGCACGAAGGGCCGGCCGCCGACGGCGATCAGGATCTTGTCGGCCGTCACGCGGCGGCCGCCGACATCCAGCGTATGCGGGTCGAGGAATGTGGCGCGGGCGTCGAAGATTTCGGCGCCCGGCCCTGTAATCAACCGCTCGTAGATGCCGTTCAGCCGGGCGATTTCGCGGTTCTTGTTGGCGATCAGCGCCGGCCAGGCGTGGCGGCGAGGCCCGACCGTCCAGCCGAAGCCCGCCGCGTCCTCGAAATCCTCGGCGAAATGGGCGGCGTAGGTGAACAGCTTCTTGGGCACGCAGCCGACGTTGACGCAGGTGCCGCCGAGATGGCGCTCCTCGGCGACGCCGACCCGCGCGCCGTGCGCCGCCGCGATCCGGGACGCCCGCGTGCCGCCCGACCCCGCGCCGATGACGAAGAAATCGAAATCGTATCCGCTCATATCCGCCTGCTGCTCCGTGCCGGGAACAGATGGGCCGGCTGTATCGCCGGATCAACCGGATGCGGCAGACGCGACGGGGGTGCCGCACCGGGGGCCTGACATCCAGTTTTCGGCCAGAATGAAGGTCCCGACCAATTATCTTCGCGCGACGTATCTTGACATTATTCCGTCAATGGAATAATTTTAAGTATGGCTACCGATGTCGAATACACCGACGAGTTCGGGGCATGGTGGGCCGGGCTAAGGGAAGGCGAACGGGAAGATATAACAGCCACCGTCGAATTGCTGATGGAACATGGAGCGAATTTGCCCTTCCCCTACTCATCCGGCGTCGCGGGTTCTCGCCACGGCCATATGCGGGAACTTCGCATCCAGAGCAGCGGCAAACCGATACGCGTCTTCTATGCCTTCGATCCGAGGAGATCGGCGATTCTGCTGATTGGCGGCGACAAATCGGGAAACGACCGGTTCTACAGGCGATATGTGCCGATCGCCGACAGGCTCTACGACGAACATCTGGACGAGTTGAGAGAGGAAGGTCTGATCCGATGACCGGGCGCAGCGAATTTCGCGATCTGACGAAGGATTTCACGCCTGAGCAGCGGGCGCGGGTGGAGGCCCGCAAGGCGGAACTTCGGGCTGCCATGCCGCTTCACGAGCTTCGCAAGGCGCGGGCGATGACCCAGAAAGCACTCGGCGACGCCCTGAACGTGAACCAGCCCGCCGTCGCCAAACTGGAGCGACGGGCGGATATGTATGTTTCGAATCTCCGGGCCTATATCGAAGCGATGGGTGGAAAGCTCAACATCGTCGCCGAGTTTCCCCAGGGTACGGTCAAGATTACGAATTTTGCTGAAGATCCTACAAATGCTACTTCCGAATGAGAACACGGCCTAGGCCAGCAGGCATTTGTCTGGTACCCTTTGAGTTACGAAAAATAAAAATCAGCAGCAGTCTCGATGCATGCCATCCTTTTACTGAACGGCCCGAACCTTAATCTTCTCGGCAGCCGGGAGCCGGACATCTACGGCGCGGCGACCCTGGCGGAAATCGAGGAGAATTGCCGGGTCTGGGGTGCGGAGCTGGGGCTGGAGGTCGATTGCCGCCAGAGCAATCACGAAGGCGAACTGGTCGAACTGATCCACGGCGCCGCCGGCCGCTGCAGCGGCGTCGTCGTCAACGCCGGCGCCTTCACCCACACTTCGGTCGCCCTGCTCGATGCGGTCCGCGCGGTCGGCCTGCCGACGGTGGAGGTGCATCTGTCGAACGTCCACGCCCGTGAATCCTTCCGCCGCCGCTCCTATATCGCCCAGGCGGCGCTCGGCGCGATTTCCGGCTTCGGTGCGGACAGTTACCGGCTTGCGCTTCAGGCGCTGGCGCTGCACTTATCGGCGACCGGTTCTTCGCCGGGGAAAGGGTGAGCCGGCCCGCGGCGCCCCTCCGCCCGGCCGCCCCGCCTTTCCGCACGGAGCCCCTTCATGTCCAAGACGATCGACGACGACAGCGTGCGCCGCCTCGCGGAGCTGCTCGACGAAACGGGGCTGACGGAAATCGAGTACGATGACGGCGACCTCCGGATCCGCGTCGCTCGCCAGCAGTCGGGCGCGATCGCCTACGCCGCCCCGCCGCCGTCCGGCAGACCGGCCGGGGACGGCGCGCCGGCGCCCCCGCCCGGCGGGCCCGAAGCGCCGGCGCCGGTAGCGGCGGACCATCCCGGCGCCGTTACCTCGCCGATGGTCGGCACCGTCTATCTCTCGCCCGAACCGGGCGCGGCGGCCTTCATCGGCGTCGGCGACACGGTGAGCGTCGGCCAGACCCTGATGCTGGTCGAGGCCATGAAGACCTTCAACGAGATCAAGGCGCCCCACGCCGGCACCGTCACGCAGATCGTCGTCGAAAACGGCGTGCCGGTTGAGTTCGGCGACGTCCTGGCGATCGTCGAATAGCCCGGGAGGCCGCCCTGACCCGCCACCCGGACCGATCGGAAGCCGCAAACCCGTGTTCGACAAAGTCCTGATCGCCAACCGCGGCGAGATCGCCCTGCGCATCCATCGCGCCTGCCGCGAAATGGGCATCCACACGGTCGCGGTGCATTCGACGGCCGACGAAAACGCCATGCATGTCCGGCTCGCCGACGAGAGCGTCTGCATCGGCCCGGCGCCGTCGGCCCAGTCCTACCTCAACATTCCGAATATCGTCAGCGCCGCGATGATCACCGGCGCCGAGGCGATCCATCCCGGATACGGCTTCCTCTCCGAGAACGCGGATTTCGCGGAAATCGTCGAAGCCCACGGCATCGCCTTCATCGGGCCGTCGCCGCAGCATATCCAGACCATGGGCGACAAGGTCGCCGCGAAGCAGACGATGATCGAGGCCGGCGTGCCGGTCGTCCCCGGCAGCGACGGCGCCGTCGGCTCCCTCGACGAGGCGCAGCAGAACGCCGGGAACATCGGCTATCCCGTGCTCATCAAGGCGTCCGGCGGCGGCGGGGGCAAGGGCATGAAGGTCGCCGAAACGCCGGACGTGCTGGCGGAGCAAATCAACCTCGCCCGGCGCGAAGCCAAGGCGAATTTCGGCGACGACAGCGTCTATCTGGAAAAATACCTGGCCAACCCGCGCCATATCGAATTGCAGATTATCGCCGACGAGCAGGGCAACGTCGTCCATCTCGGCGAGCGCGACTGTTCGCTCCAGCGCAAGCACCAGAAAGTGCTGGAGGAGGCGCCCTCCCCGGCGCTGAACGCCGAGGAGCGCCGGCGGCTCGGCGAGATCGGCTGCACCGCCATCCGCCGGCTCGGCTACCGCAACGCCGGGACGCTCGAATTCCTCTACGAAAACGGCGAGTTCTATTTCATCGAGATGAACACGCGCCTCCAGGTCGAACATCCGGTCTCGGAAGCGATCAGCGGCATCGACATCGTGCGCGAGCAGATCCGCATCGCCGCCGGCGCGCCGCTCTCCTTCCGCCAGGAGGATGTCGATTTCTACGGCCACGCCATCGAATGCCGGATCAATGCCGAGGACCCCGAGACCTTCGCGCCCTGGCCGGGCCGGATCGTCGAATACCATCCGCCGGGCGGCCTGGGCGTCCGCGTCGATTCCGGCCTCTACGCCGGCTATTCCGTGCCGCCCCATTACGACAGCATGATCGCCAAGCTGATCGTCCACGGCGCAACGCGCAACGAGTGCCTGATGCGGCTGCGCCGCGCCCTGGAGGAGTTCGTCATCACCGGCGTGCGCACGACCATCCCGCTGCACCAGCGGCTGACGTCCCAGAGCGATTTCATCAACGGCCGCTACGACATCCGCTGGCTCGAGGACTATGTCGCGGAGCAGGCCGCGACGGGCTGATATCCTCCCAACAGGTTACCGGCGATGGAATACCGCCTGACGCCCGAACTGCTGCTCCGCGCCTATACCAGCGGCCTGTTTCCCATGGGCGAGGCGCGCGGCGACTCCGATATCGTCTGGGTCGATCCCGAATGGCGCGGCGTCATTCCGCTCGACGACTTCCGCATTTCGCGGCGGCTGCGCCGGAGAGTGCGCAACGCAGGCTTCGACGTGCGGACCGATACGGCCTTCGAACGGGTGATGGAGGCCTGCGCTGCGCCGCGCCGCGGCCGGCGCGAGACCTGGATCAACCGCGACATCCTGCGCGCCTATGCCGAACTGCACCGGGCCGGCTACGCCCATTCGGTCGAATGCTGGCGGGGCGACTCGCTGGCCGGGGGCCTCTACGGCGTGGCGATCGCCGGGGCGTTCTTCGGCGAGAGCATGTTCGCCGCAGAGACCGACGCCAGCAAGGTTGCGCTGGTCCATCTGGTCGCCCGGCTCGACCATGCCGGCTACCGGTTGCTCGATACCCAGTTCCTGACCGACCATCTGGCGCAGTTCGGTGCGGTTGAGGTGGCGCGCCGGGAATACCGCCTTCTGCTCCAGCGCGCGCTGTCGGTCGAGGTCGAGTTTCCGCCGGCGCTGCCGGAAAGCGAATTCGAACGCTATGTGCAGTCCTTCACCCAGACATCGTAGATCGGGTGGTCCATCGCTGAGAGCGCCGGCCTGGATTTGAACATCCAGCCGCTGAACACCATCGCCCGTTTGCCGGTTTCCGCGTCGATATCGTAAATCTGTAGGAAGGCGGCCCGCTCCGGCGGCTGGTCCGGCGGCGTCCGCTGGCACCGGCGGATGACGATGTCGAGCGTCCGGAACCGGACGGTCTCGCCGACCTTGCCGCCGAAGGTGAGGATGCGCGCGGTTTCCTTGTCGAGGCCCTGCAAGACGACATTCCGAAGATCGGGCTCGAACGGCGCTTCCGGGGCGCCGTCCTCCGTCTGCTTCGGCTGAACGGCCGCGGGGTCCTGCCCGGTCTGCTGGGCGCCGGCAGGACCGGATCCCAGGGCGAGCGCCAGCGAAACGGCCAGAAGCGGGCGGAAAACACCGGCCCCGAAGAGTCGCGGAATAGTCATTTCGAACAGGGCGCCGGCAGCCTCGGTTTCGCCATCTGTCCGCGGCTACTGCGGCTTGTCGGCGGCGAAGCGCAGCCGGACATAGTCTGCGGTCCATACGCCGTCCGCGTCGCGCAGCGTCGGCGCCACCGCGCGCGCCACCTCGGCCTTGACCGCCTCGGCCTCGGCCGGCTCCAGCGCCGCCAGCCAGCTTTCCGCGAAGGTGTCGAGCCACCCGCCCAGTTCGCCGGGCAGCCGGGTCATGCGGTCGATCAGCCGGATATCGCGCACCGCAAAACCGGCATTTTCGAGCCGCACCCGGTATTCGTCGGGCTCCGGGAAATACCAGGGATTGTACCGGTCGGGGTCCAGGCCGCGCCGGCGGAAGGCGGCCTCGACCGCCCGGCGGATGCGCCCGACATTGTCGCCGCCGCCCATTTCGGCGACGAATCGGCCGCCGGGCTTCAGCGCCTGCCAGACGCCGCGGATCACGGCGTCCGGATCCTCGTCCATCCAGTGCAGCGCGGCGTTGGAGAAGACCGCATCGAAGGCTTCCGCCGGCAGGTCGAGCCTCTGGCCGTCCATGACCCGGGCATCGAGGCCGAGCGCCCGGGCGGCTTCGATCTGCGGCGCGCTGGCGTCGACGCCGGTCACGTCGCAGCCCATGTCCCGGAGCTTGAGGGTGAGCGCGCCGTCGCCGCAGCCCAGGTCGAGGATCGTCTCGCCCTTCTGCGGCGCCAGCAGCTCGACGACCGGCATCCCGAGATCGGCCACGAAGCGGGCCTGCCGGGCGTAGCGGTCCGGGTCCCAAGCCTGCTCGCCGGGCCGCGAGCCGGAGTCCATGGCGCGGTGCGCGTCGGTCATTGTGCGCCCTCTTTTCCGGTCCCGCCGCGGGCGTCCGCCCCGCCGGGTGGATCGGTACTCGGCGGATCGGTACGCGGCGGCTCGGCGAGCAGGAAGATCGCGCGCGCCAGCAATTCTTCCAGCGCCAGCGCGTCGCGCGTTTTCGCAAGCGTATCGCCCGGCGCCAGGCGCCGCTTCGACGCGCCGGGGACGAGCCGCAGATACTTGCCGCCGAGCAGCCCGTCGCTGGTCACCGACGCCTCGGTATCCGCCGGCAGGGCAAGGCCGGACCGCACCGTGAAGTCGATTTCGGCGCGATAGCTCTCCGGGTCGATGCGCTGGCCGGTCACCGAACCCACCTTGACCCCGCCGATCCGCACGTCGCTGCCCGGCGCGAGCCCGCCGACCGAGGCGAAGCCGGCCTTGAGCGTGTAGCCCTCGACCGGGCGCAGATCGGCGGTGTTCCAGGCGAAGACCAGGAACAGGGCGGCGACCGCCAGGACCACCGCGCCCATCGCCGTTTCGATCAGCCTCTGTCCCACGGCAACGCCTCCCTCACCTGCCGGCGCCGGTCCGGCGCGCCGCGGCGGCCTCGACGATCCGCTCGAGCAGGCTCTCGACGATCACGGCGTCCTGCACCAGCTCGAATTCGCTGCCCTTCGCCATCATGTTCTCGCCGGAGCCCGGCTCGATCTTGACGGATTTGCCGCCCAGTACGCCGTCGCTGACGATCATGGCGGCGCTCTCTTCCGGAACGCCCACGGCCTCGTCGATGCGCAGGGCGACGCGCGCCCTCAAGCGCCGCGGATCGAGGCTCATGCGCTCGACCACCCCGACCCTGACGCCGGCGAGATAGACCGGCGCGCCGACGGCCAGCCCGTCGGCCTGGTCGTAGGTCGCGTGGAGCAGATAGCCGCGGCGCGCGCCGTCGCCGGCCGCCAGCCCGAAGACCATGCCGAGCAGGATCAGCGCGATGGCGAGCGCGCCGGTGAGCGCAAGGACGGTGCGGTTTTCCCTCATGGGCGCGGCCTGTGTCGACCCGGGCGTTCCCTATGTAGGGAGAATTGCGGCGATTGCACGGCGCCCCTTCCGGTTGGATGCGGGTGTTTCGGCGCGACCGCTACGCAACCGTCTCCGGGCCCGCCCTTACGAAGGCCGCCACGGTTCGTAGTCGCCGGTCGCGGCGTCGCGCCGGCCGCCCTCGTATTCGCTGCCCGGCGGGTGCCAGGCCTCGGGCGTGCCGGTCAGGTTGGGTTGGTGCTCGGCCTGCCAGGGCCGGCGCCCGACCGGCGCCTGGTCGGGCGTCTCGTCGACCGTGTAGTGCAGCCAGCCGTGCCATTCCGGCGGCACCCGCGACGCCTCGCGTTCGCCCCGGTAGATGACCCAGCGCTTGCGCCGGCGGCCCTTCGGTTCGTGCTTCTCCACGAAATACCGGTTGCCCTGGTCGTCTTCGCCGACCTGCAGGCCGTTCAGGGCGGTATAGATGCGGGTGCCGATATGCGTGCCCAAGGCGGGATGCCCTCCTGTCGCGGCAAAGGCGGTGATGCTTGCGCCGCAGTATATGGCAAAGCGTGGGGGCGGCGTCCAGCGGTGGCGGGGCGGCGGGCCCTCTAGGCGGCGTCCGCCGGGCGCACATGCCCGGCGATCTCGGCGCCGCGGTCCCGTTCGACCCGCGCGATGCCGTACTGACTCTGGAGTCCGGACCAGAACGACGCGCCGTTGCCGAAATACAAGCCGAGGCGAACCGCAGTATCGGCAGTGATCGAACGGCGGCCGTTCAGAATATCTGTCACGCGGCCCGGCGATACGCCGAGCGCGCGCGCAAACCGGTTTGCGCTCAAGCCTCGGGCATCGAGTTCGCGTCTCAACAACCTGCCGGGATGTGAAACCGGAAGCATCGCGTTCATCCCCTGTGGTAGTCGACGATTTCGACTTCGTAGGCGTCGCCCGCCCGGAACTCGAAACATATCCGCCACGGCTCGTTCACCGTCATGGCCCATTTTTTGGTTGGCGCGCGCGCCCGCGCCGACCGGCGGCAGCGCCCGTTTCAGGCAGGGTCGAGTATCTCTCGCGCGGCCGCCTTCTGAACGAACGCGGAGCGCGTCATGCCGCGCAGGCGCGCCGCCTCGTCGAGGGTATCGAGAAACCCCTTCTCCAGGCTCAAATTCACCCGCACGACCCGCTTCCGGTCCTGCACATAGGGAATCATCATCAGCACCGCGCCCTCCGCGATGCTGTCGGCAACCTGCTCGCGCACCGCTTCGATGCCGCGCGGCGGCGCCGGCTCGCTGTCCTCGAAGAACAGGCTCAACGCCTCGATCGCGTTGGGAACGATGTCATCGAAGCTGTCGGCAGCCGAATAGCATCCCGGCGCCTCGGGAAACCGGATTCCGTAGGCGCTTCCGGGATCCTTGTCGATGACGGCGACATAGTGCATGGCTGCCTCCTCAGTTCCAGCCCACCTGCCTGGCGATGCTCCCGGCCGTGCCGACGGGCAGGTCCTTCTTCGGATGCGGAACGACCACAACGATCGCGCCCTTTCTGAACTTGTGGTGCGACCCCTTCACGCTCACCAGTTCGAAGCCCTCGGCCTTGAGGCGCCTGACGATGTCCCGGCTGTTGCGCAACATGCGCAATTAAATACACACCAAGGCGGCCGATACAAGATACTTGACCGCCGAAAAACCTTGCCCGCGCGCCGCGCCCTTGGCACAGGTGGCGGCCCATGAATGCGCCCGCCGACCCGCCGCCCGATACCCCGATGGCCGACGCCCCACCGGCCGGAAATCCGCCGCGCCGCTCGCCGGCCGCCCGCCTGCTGGGCGACCGGGCGACGCTCGGCTATCTGCTGGTCGCGCTCTCGACGGTCTGTTTCGCCGCCAACAACAATCTGGCCAAGGAGAGCTACCAGCACGGCGCCTCGGTCGATACGGTGCTGGTCGGGCGCTCCTGGTTCCTGGCCCTGCTGCTCGCCCTGTGGTTCGCGGCGCTGCGCAGCCGCCCGTCGTTTCCGCGGGGCATGGGGCGATGGGTCCTGTTCGCGGTCATGCTGTTCTCGCTGAACGGCTGGGCGCTGATGTCCGCCTTCGACCGGATGTCGGTCAGCCTGTCGATCCTGATCTTCTACCTGTTTCCCTTCATCGTCGGCCTGCTGGCCGCCGCCCTGCGGATCGAGCGGTTGCGGCCGGCCATGCTGGTCGGCCTTGCCGTCGCCTTTTTCGGACTCTTCCTCGCGCTCGACACCGAGGGCGAGCTCGATCTGCTGGGCGTCGCGCTGGCCGCGCTGTCCGCGCTGGCGATTTCCGGCAACATCCTGGTCAGCGGCAAGCTGTTCCGCCGCGGCATGTCGCCGGTCTCGCTGGCGCTCTGGGTGATGATCGGGGCGTCCGTCGTGTTTGCAATCACGCTGGCGTCTTCCGGCGGCTTCCGGTGGCCGGACAGCGGCACCGGCTGGTGGGCGTACTGGGGCTCGGTCGTCTTCGTCGGCATCGCCTTCATCATGTTTTACGCCGCGCTCGATCTGCTGCGCGAATCGCGCACCGCGCTGGTCATGAACCTGGAGCCGATCGCCACCATCGTCATGGCGGTCGCCCTGTTCGGCGAGGCCTTCGGGGCGACCCAGTGGGCCGGCGCGGTCCTGGTCGTCCTGGCGATCATCGGCGTGACGCTGGCGGGGCGGAAGGCGTAGGCGGCGGCGCTGGAACGATCCGTTGCGATTCTGTCAATCGCGGGCAAACGCGAGATCCCGGCCGGTTCCGGCGATTTCATCCGGTTATGACGTCTTTAAGCGGCATACGCTATATCTTGAAGTCCCTTCCAGATTCTGTGGTAGTATAAATTCCAAATACAACATTTAGTTGACACGCCCCCTCCTTTCGCAATATCTTGATCCAAGTGGGCGACGATCCACAAGATACGGGATTGAGGAGTCGGCGCCGGCCGGGCGCCCGACTGACAGGGGGAGATGCCAATGAAAATCCGGCGCCATTTTACGGTCGAGGGCCGGGATGCCTATGACGGCATCGCCTTCCGGAACGCGACGAGCGAGATCCGCAATCCGGACGGGTCCGTCGTGTTCAGCAACGACCGGGTGGAGGCGCCGGAGGACTGGTCCCAGGTCGCCATCGACATCCTGGCGCAGAAGTATTTCCGCAAGGCCGGCGTCGCCGACGCCGCGGACCTGAAGCCGGTCGCCGAACGGGGCGTGCCCGCCTGGCTGCGGCGCCACAAGCCGAAGAAAGGCGCCCGGACCGGCGGCGAGACCGGCGCGAAGCAGGTGTTCGACCGGCTCGCCGGCACCTGGACCTACTGGGGCTGGAAGGGCGGCTATTTCGACGGCGAGGCCGACGCCCGCGCCTATTTCGACGAGATGCGCGTCATGCTGGCGCGCCAGATGGCGGCGCCGAACTCGCCGCAATGGTTCAACACCGGGCTGCACTGGGCCTACGGCATCGACGGCCCCGGCCAGGGCCACCACTATGTCGACCACAGGACCGAGGCGCTGACCGAAGCGGCGTCGGCCTACGAGCGGCCGCAGCCCCATGCCTGCTTCATCCAGTCGATCGCCGACGACCTGGTCAACGACGGCGGCATCATGGACCTGTGGGTGCGCGAGGCGCGGCTGTTCAAATACGGCTCGGGCACCGGCACCAACTTCTCGAACCTGCGCGGCGCGAACGAGCCGCTGTCGGGCGGCGGCAAGTCCAGCGGCCTGATGAGCTTCCTCAAGATCGGCGACCGGGCGGCCGGCGCGATCAAGTCCGGCGGCACGACCCGGCGCGCCGCCAAGATGGTCATCGTCGACGTCGACCACCCGGACATCCTGGACTTCGTCTCCTGGAAGGTGAGGGAGGAGCAGAAGGTCGCCGCGCTGGTCGCCGGCTCGAAGCTCGCGCGCAAGCATCTCAACGACATCATGCGGGCCTGCCGCGAGTTCGACGGCGCCGAGCCCTTCAACCCGCGCGCCAATCCCAGCCTGAAGAAGGCGATCCGCGCCGCGCGCAAGGCGATGCTGCCGCAGAACTATATCCAGCGGGTCATCCAGTTCGCCGAGCAGGGCTTCGAGACGATCGAATTCGCGACCTACGACACCGACTGGGATTCCGAGGCCTACCTGACCGTCTCGGGCCAGAATTCCAACAATTCGGTGCGCGTCACCAACGAATTCCTCAACGCCGCGATGGCGAACGGCGAATGGACCCTGTTCAAGCGCACGACCGGAGAAGAGCACGGCACGGTGAATGCCGGCGAACTGTGGCGGCAGATCGCCGAGGCCGCCTGGCAGTCGGCCGATCCGGGCGTCCAGTTCGATTCGACGATCAACGAATGGCACACCTGCCCGGCCGGCGGGCGCATCAACGCCTCCAACCCGTGCTCGGAATACATGTTCCTCGACGACACGGCGTGCAACCTGGCGTCGCTCAACCTGCTCGCCTTCCGGCAGCCCGACGGTTCGTTCGACGTGCCGGGCTTCGAGCATGCCGTGCGCCTGTGGACGCTGACGCTGGAAATCTCGGTGCTGATGGCGCAGTTCCCGTCGCGCCGGATTGCTGAGCTGTCCTACCGCTACCGCACGCTGGGCCTCGGCTTCGCCAATGTCGGCGGCTACCTGATGGCCTCGGGCCTGCCCTACGACAGCGACGCCGGCCGGGCCTTCTGCGGCGCGGTGAGCGCGCTGATGACGGGCGCGGCCTACGAGACCTCGGCCGACATGGCCGCCGAACTCGGCCCCTTCCCCGGCCATGCCGACAATGCCGACGCCATGCTGCGGGTGATGCGCAACCATCGCCGCGCCGCCCGGGGCGAGACCGACGGCTATGAGGACCTGACCGTGCTGCCGGTGCCGCTCGACGGCGCGGCCTGCCCGGATGCGGCCCTGCTCGACGCCGCCCGCGCGGCCTGGGACCGGGCGCTCGATAAGGGCTCGGCGTCGGGCTACCGCAACGCCCAGGCGACGGTGATCGCGCCGACCGGCACCATCGGGCTGGTCATGGACTGCGACACCACCGGGATCGAGCCCGATTTCGCCCTGGTCAAGTTCAAGAAGCTGGCCGGCGGCGGCTATTTCAAGATCATCAACCGGCTCGCGCCGCTCGCCCTGGAGACGCTGGGCTACAGCCAGGCGCAGATCGACGAGATGATCCGCTACGCCGTCGGCCACGGCACCCTGAAGGGCTCGCCGGCGATCGGCCACGACGCGTTGCGCGAGGCCGGCTTTACCGACGCCATGATCGAGCGCGCCGAACAGGCGCTCGGCCAGGCCTTCGACATCAAGTTCGTCTTCAACAAATGGACGCTCGGCGAAGGTTTCTGCGTCCGGCATCTCGGCCTCGACGCCGACGCGCTCAACGATCCGGAATTCGACATGCTCGCCGCCCTCGGCTTCCAGCGCAGCGAGATCGAGGCGGCGAACGCCTGGGTCTGCGGGGCGATGACCCTGGAAGGCGCGCCGCACATGAAGGACGCGCACCTGCCGGTGTTCGACTGCGCCTCGCCGTGCGGGCGGACCGGCAAGCGCTTCCTGAACTGGGAGAGCCACATCCGCATGATGGCGGCGGCCCAGCCCTTCGTCTCCGGCGCGATCTCCAAGACGATCAACATGCCGAACGCGGCGACGGTCGAGGACTGCCGCAAGGCCTATGAACTGTCGTGGAAGCTGGGCGTGAAGGCCAACGCGCTCTACCGCGACGGCTCCAAGCTCAGCCAGCCGCTTTCGGCCACCGTGTTCGACGATCTGGGCGACGAGGACGCCGCCGAAGACGCCAAGGAGGCCGTCGTGCAGGCCCCGGCAGCGGAACAGGCCGCCCAGGTCGCCAGCCACGCCGCGATGAAGGTCGCCGAGAAGATGGCGCAGCGCGCCTGGCGCGAGCGCCTGCCCGACCGGCGCCGCGGCTATACCCAGAAGGCCATCGTCGGCGGCCACAAGGTCTATCTGCGCACCGGCGAATACGAGGACGGCACGCTGGGCGAGATCTTCATCGACATGCACAAGGAGGGCAGCGCCTTCCGCAGCATCATGGACAGCTTCGCCATCGCCGTCTCGATGGGCCTGCAATACGGCGTGCCGCTGGAAGAGTTCGTCGACGCCTTCACCTTCACCCGCTTCGAGCCCCAGGGGCTGGTCGAGGGCAACGACGCGATCAAGATGGCGACCTCGGTGGTCGACTACATCTTCCGCGAGCTGGCGGTGTCCTATCTCGGCCGGGACGACCTGGCCCACGCCACCGGCACCGACCTGCTGCCCGACATCATCGGCAGCGGCGTCGAGGAAACCGCCCTGCCCGACGACGAAGCCGCCCACGCCGCCGCCGCCCGGGTGCTCGACGGCATGCAGCGCGTGACCAGCAAGGGCTTCGTGCGCAACAAGTTCGCCGTGCTGGAAGGCGGCCTGTCGCTCGGCGGCGCCGGCAACGGATCCGGCGACGGCGCGAACGGCAAGGGCAACGGCGCCGCCAACGCGGCAGCAAACGGAACCGGCAACGGGACCGCTAACGGTTCCGGCAACGGTTCGGGCCAACAGTCTTCGGTCGGCAAGCCCGCCGGCCTTACCGCCGTATCCTCCTCCGGCGGCGGTAACGGCGGCTTGCAGACCGCGGAGCTCGGGAGCGGGTCAGCGGCTCTCGAGGTAACTCCCGCGATCGCCGAGGCGGTCGACCACAAGCTCGACATGATCCGCGAGGCGCGGATGAAGGGCTATGAGGGCGATCCCTGCGGCGAGTGCGGGAACTTCACCCTGGTGCGCAACGGAACGTGTCTCAAGTGCGACACCTGCGGGGCGACGAGCGGGTGCAGCTGACCGGGCATTACTGCCCGTCCGTTACTCCTCCCTGAAACTGCGGGGCGCGCCCGAAGGGGCCGCCCCGATTTTCTTGCAGGTGCGGAATTTGGGCGGCGGGCGTTTCCGCCCGTCACCGTCCGGATGCGCGCTTCAATTGCATTCTCAATTGATGGAGATCGATCCGGGCCGAACCGACGTCAGATCCTGCCTTATTGCGGTCTTTCCGTCGACTGCGAAGAGCACTGGAATGTGCCCTCGCAAGGTTTTTTGCTCTTTTCCAACATAAATCCGCTCTTATGCCGCTACAGCTCCGTTGGCATGAATTGGCTACGTCGGCAATATGCGGGCGGCCCCGAAGATTATCGCATGCAATTCGACTGGCGGCGGCGGCGTAAGCCTGCATAGCATTGTCATGTGCCCGTTCGGCAGCCCTGTAACGGGATCGCGCGGCGTCAAGTTTTCGTTCAGCGACCGCTATGGCTTTTCTCAGGCGGTCCGTTTCTGCCGTGCCCCCTCTCGCCGGAGTCCGGTCCTGCCCAGCCACACCGACCATGAACTGCCCATGCACGAAGGCGGTGCGGCCTTGCAGAGAGATGCGCAGCCAGTCGCCGGCCCGGCCGGTCGCCTGCACCGCCTGCCCGGCAGCGAGCGACCCGACGACGCGATGGTTCGTGCCCGGCCCGGCGCGCAGGTTGACCCGGGTGCGCGCCGTCATCCGCCGGTCCAGCGGGGAAATGTCCGGCCCGCCGTCCTCCTCGACCACTGTCCTCGTCGCCTCGCAGCCGAAGCCGGTGAAATCGGTAATCCGCGCCGCGCCCGACAGGTTGCACTTGCCCATCTGGTGCCGGAAATGGACGACGCAACTCTGCGCCTGCCTTCTGAAGATCGGCAGGCAGCCCTTGTATTTGCGGTTTTTCGTATTGCTCTCGAAATTCGTATTCTGCCGGCACAGGGCGATCTTGTTCTTTATGGCCTGGCGGCAGGCGTCGCGGTTGCTTGCAACGTCGGAATAGTAGACCCCGTCGATGTTGCCGAATTTGGGCTTCAGCTCCTTGGCCCCGGCCGTTCCCGAAATCAGAACGGCCGCAGCCAGCGCGGCGCAAGTTCGCAGCATCGTCATCTCCCGCGTCAATCGATTGGTGTTTCCGCTGCGGCAACCCTACCGGCACCGGCGCCGGCGATGCAACGGGGCCACCGTCGGCTGCGCTGCGCAACGGCGGCGGCGTATCCGACGCATGACAAAACATCACGTATCGTGACAGACTCGCCCGACGCCGCCTGCCGGAGACTCCCCCCATGCCCCTCACCTGCGCCCACCTCGTCGGCAGCCTGCCCTATGCGGATGCCGACACGACCTTCCGCGAGATCGCCGGCCGGCTCGGCGGGCATCTGAAGCGCATCCCGGACGGCGAGACCGGCGAGCGGGCGCGCTGGATCTTCTGGCAACGCGCCAAGGTGGCGGAGCATCCGGCGATGGAGGTCGCCGCCGACGAAGACATGCAGCGCATCCACCAGTGGGACGGCAAGCTGATCCGCGAGTGGGAGCTGTTCCGCTTCAAGCCCGGCGTCGACCCGGCGACGGTCGAGTTCGACCCCGGCTACGCGCCCGAGGCCATCGCCTCCTACGCCCGCTTCGTTGCCCTGCGCGAGGCCGGGACGCTGCCGGCGGACGTGCGCTTCCAGGTCTGCCTGCCGACGCCGATGGCGATCGGCTACTGGTTCGTCTCGCCGTCGGCGCGGCCGGACTTCTTCGCCGCCTACGAGCGCGCCTTCAAGGCCGACCTGGCGAAGATCTGCGCCGCCATTCCCCCCGATGACCTGGCGATCCAGTGGGACGTCTGCCAGGAGGTGCTGGCCTGGGAGGGCTATTTCCCGAACCGGCCGGCGAGCTACAAGGCGGACATCACCGGGATGCTCGCCCGCCTCGGCAACGCCGTGCCGGAACCGGCGGAACTCGGCTACCATCTGTGCTACGGCACGCCGAACGACGAGCATGTCGTGATGCCGGCCGATCTCGCCAACGCGGTCGAGATGATCCACGGCATCCTGGCCGGGCTGGCGCGCCCGCTGCAGTTCGTCCACGTCCCGGCGCCCAAACACCGGGACGATGCGGCCTACTACGCGCCGCTTTCGGCGATGAGCCTCCCGGAGGGCTGCGAGCTTTACCTGGGCGTCGTCCATCACGACGACCGCGACGGCGACCGGCGCCGCATCGCCGCCGCGGCGCAGACCGTGGCCGATTTCGGCATCGCCACCGAATGCGGCTGGGGCCGAGGCGACCCGGGCCGCGCGCCCGGCCTGCTCGACAGCCACCGCATCGCGCTGGAGGGCGGCTGATCCGGAGGCGCTGTCCCTAGGGCCGCGCCGGGCCGCCGCGCCCGCTACACCAGCCGGCTCTGGTCGATGGCGGCCTTTATGAACGACATGAACAGCGGGTGCGGCGCGAAGGGGCGGCTTTTCAGCTCCGGGTGGAACTGCACGCCGACGAACCAGGGATGGCCCTCCAGTTCGACGATCTCCGGCAGCGCCCCGTCCGGCGACAGGCCGGAGAAGCGCAGGCCCGCCGCCTCCAGCCTGTCGCGATAGTCGATATTGACCTCGTAGCGGTGGCGGTGGCGTTCGCTGATCGCGGGCTCGCCGTAGATGCCGCGGACCTTGCTGCCGCGCGCCAGCTTCGCCGGATAGGCGCCGAGGCGCATGGTGCCGCCCAGGTCGCCGTCGGCCGTGCGGGTCTCGCGCTCGCTGCCGCGCATCCATTCGGTCATCGTGCCGATCACCGGGTCGTCGGTCGGGCCGAACTCGGTTGAGTTGGCTTTCGCGATGCCGGCAAGGTTGCGCGCCGCCTCGATCACCGCCATCTGCATGCCGAAGCAGATGCCGAAATAGGGCACCGCATGTTCGCGGGCGAAACGGGCCGCCAGGATCTTGCCCTCGGCGCCGCGCTCGCCGAAGCCGCCGGGCACCAGGATGCCGTTGACGCCGCCGAGATGGGGGATCGGATCTTCCTGCTCGAAAATCTCCGAATCGATCCAGCGCAGCTCGACCCGGGCGTCGTTGGCGATGCCGCCGTGGGTCAGCGCCTCCTCGAGCGACTTGTAGGCGTCCTGGAGGCCGGTGTACTTGCCGGCGATGGCGATCGTCACCCGGCCCTCGGGCCGGACCACCCGCTCGACGATGCGCTGCCACTGGCGCAACTCCGGTTCCGCCTCGTCGAGCCCGAAATAGCGGCAGACCGCGGTGTCGAAGCCCTCGCCGTGCAACCTGAGCGGCACGTCGTAGATGGTCTCGGCGTCGAGCGCCTGGATCACCCGGTCGTGGGCGATGTTGCAGAACAGGGCGATCTTGCGGCGCGCGCCCTCCGGTATCTCGCGGTCGCAGCGGCACAGCAGGATATCCGGCTGGATGCCGAGGCCGAGCAGCTCCTTGACGCTGTGCTGGGTCGGCTTGGTCTTGAGTTCGCCGGCGGACGGGATCCAGGGCACGAGCGTCAGGTGGCAGAACATGGAGCGCTCGCGGCCCAGTTCGTTGCCAAGCTGCCGGATCGCCTCCAGGAAGGGCAGGCCCTCGATGTCGCCGACCGTGCCGCCGATCTCGCACAGCACGAAATCCATGCCGTCGGTGTCGCGCTGCACCATCTCGCGGATCATGTCGGTGACGTGCGGGATGACCTGCACCGTCGCGCCCAGATAGTCGCCGCGCCGCTCCTTCGACAGCACGTTGCGGTAAACCTGCCCGGCGGTGAAACTGTCGGTCCGCCGCGCCGGCACGCCGGTGAAGCGCTCGTAATGGCCGAGGTCGAGGTCGGTCTCCGCGCCGTCGTCGGTCACGAAGACCTCGCCGTGCTGATACGGGCTCATCGTGCCCGGATCGACGTTGAGATAGGGATCGAGCTTGCGCAGGCGGACCGTGTAGCCGCGGGCCTGGAGCAGCGCGCCCAGCGCCGCCGAGGTCAGCCCCTTGCCGAGCGACGACGTCACCCCGCCGGTGATGAAGATGTAGCGCGTCATGCCCATGACGGGGCCGCATCGTACCACCGGCGCGCCGGCCGGAAAAGCGGTCGCGGCCCGGGATTTCTAGACCCGGATCGGGCCGGTTCTGCGAGACAGTGGGGGTATCGGGGCCGACGGCTCGGAAAGCGCGCCGCCGCCACCGCTATTGCTTCGGGGCCGTCGGCGCCGCGGGCGCCTTGTCCGCCGGCGCATTCGCGCTGCCCTGCTGCGTTGCGGGCGCGCCGTTGCCGGCGCCGGTCACCACGCTGGTCGGCGCGCGCTTGTTGCTCGACATGATCGCGAGGCCCATGCTGGTCGCGATGAAGAGCGCCGCGATCACGGCCGTCGCCCGGGTCAGCAGGTTGGCCGTCGCCGCACCGGTCAGGAAGCCGCTCATGCCGCCGCCCCCGCCGCCGCCGATACCGAGCGCCCCGCCCTCGCTGCGCTGGAGCAGCACCACGCCGATCAGCGCGACGGCGAGAACCAGGTGAACGATCAGGAGGATGAGTTCCATATCCGGACTGCGGCGGTTCGGTGCGGCGCTGCCCGCGTGCGGGCGGCGCGCAGGATGGCGGGCATATAGGCGTTTGCCGGCGAAAAATCCATATGCGACGGCGCCGCCGGCTGCGGTAAGCAGCCGCGCTCCTGTTGGTCCGCTACGGCGCCTCGCCCAGTTCGCGCACGACATTCTCCAGCCCGGTCGTGCCCCTGTTCAGCCCGGCCTTCTGGAGGAAGCGGCAGTTCTCGCCCAGGCCCCAGATGTTGCTGCTGTTGGCCATGACGCCGCCGTCGACGGTGACGGTCTCGCCGGTGATGAAGCCGGCGTCGTCCGAGGCGAGGAAGGCCGCGGTGGCGGCGATGTCCTCCGGCCGGCCGCGGTCCGGCCAGGGCTGGCGCTCGCGCATGTCCGGCAGGCGCGAGGGATCGCCGCCATGGGCGAGCGGCGTGTCGATCAGGCCGGGCGCGACGCCGTTCACCCGGATGCGGTAGGACGCCAGTTCGAGCGCCAGGCTGCGCACCAGGTTGATCACCGCCGCCTTGGCCGCCGAATAGGCGTGCGGCCCGCCGCCGCCGGACAGGCCGGCGACGCTGCCGGTCGCGACGATGGCCCCGCCCGCCGGAGCGCCGTCTGACCCGGTCGGATTGGCGCGCATCGTCGGCACGGCGTGTTTCGCGCCGAGGAACACGCTGCGCACCAGGAAGGCGAAGCTGGTGTCCCATTCCTCCACCGTGGTCTCGGTGACCGGTCCGATGGCGCCGCCGACGCCGGCGTTGAGGAAGGCCACGTCGAGGCGGCCCCAGCGGGCGGCGGCGCCCTCAAAGCAGTTCCGGACCGCCGCTTCGTCGGTGACGTTCGCCCGGACACAGGCGACACGGTCGCCATGCCCGGCGGCGCGCGCCAGCGCCAGGGTCTCTTCGGCATTGGCGGCGTTCAGGTCGGCGAAGGTGACGCTTGCGCCCTCCGCCAGAAACCGCAGCACCGCCGCCCGGCCGATGCCGCTCGCCCCGCCGGTGACGACCGCCGCCCGCCCGTCGAATCTGCTGCCGGACCCGTTCGCCATGTTCCGCTCCGCCTGTCTCGCTCCAACTCGGGAATTTTCCGCCACCAAGCCCGAAAGTTGCCGCGGGTCAAGGCTTGCCCTTGCCGAACCGGCGCTTCCGGGGCCACTTTGCGGCCGACATCGTTTTCGACCGGTCCTTTCCCGCGATGCCCGAGCCCCTTCCGCTGCGCTTCTTCAATACGCGAACCCGCCGGGTCGAGCCGTTCGCGCCGGCGGCGCCGCCGAAGGTGACGCTCTATTGCTGCGGGCCGACGGTCTACAACCATGCCCATATCGGCAACCTGCGGACCTATGTGTTCGAGGACCTGTTACGGCGCACGCTGCGCATGGCGGGCTACGACCTGCACCATGTGATGAACGTCACCGATGTCGGCCATCTCGAATCCGACGCCGACGAGGGCGACGACAAGATGATGCTGGCGGCGGCGCGCGAGCGCAAATCGCCCTGGGACATCGCCCGCTTCTACGAGGACGAGTTCTTCCGCCACACCGACATGATGAATATCCGCCGGCCGGACACGGTCTGCCGGGCGACCGAGCACATCCCGCAGATGATCGCCATGGTCGAACGACTGGTCGAACGCGGCCACGCCTATGAGGCCGGCGGCAACGTCTACTACGACACGGCGACCTTCCCGGCCTACCCGGATTTCGCCCGGCTGCAGATGGACGCCCAGGAGGCGACCGAGCGGGTCGACGCCGACGACCGCAAGCGCAACCCGGCGGATTTCGTGCTCTGGTTCAGCCAGTCGAAATATCCCAACCAGATCATGAAATGGGACTCGCCCTGGGGCACCGGCTTCCCCGGCTGGCACATCGAATGCTCGGCAATGGCGAGCGCATATCTCGGCGAGACCATCGACCTGCATTGCGGCGGCATCGACCATGTGCCGGTCCACCACACCAACGAGATCGCCCAGTCCGAGGGCTGCTTCGGCCACCGCTGGGTCGAGACCTGGCTGCACGGCGAGTTCCTGGTGGTCGACGACGCGAAGATGGCGAAATCGAGCGGCGACTTCCTGCATCTCGACCGGCTGGTCGAGGCCGGCTACGACCCGATGGACTACCGCTACCTGCTGCTCACCGGCCACTACCGGGCGCGGCTCAGCTTCAGTTTCGAGGCGCTGGACGGCGCGCGCCAGTCGCTGAAGACCCTGCGCAACCTGGCCCACGACTGGAGCTATGCGGCGCGGGACGAAAGCGGCGTGCGCGACGGCGAGACGGCCCGGTGGTGGGCGCGCTTCCGCGACACGCTGGCCAACGACCTGCATGTGCCGAACGCGCTGGCGGTCGCCTGGAAAATGGCGCGGGACCCGGAACTCCGGCCGGCCGAGAAGCTCGCCCTGATCCTCGAATTCGACGCGATCTTCGGCCTCGACCTCGCCGCCGCGACGCAGAGCCGGTCGCTGCCCGACGACCTGATGGACCTGATCGCCCGCCGCGAAAAGGCGCGGGCCGACAAGGACTGGGCGGCCGCCGACGCCCTGCGCGACGAATTGCGGGCGAAAGGCGTCGCGATCAAGGACCGCCCCGGCGGCACCGACTGGGAGCTTGTCGGCTGAGAGCGTCCCGAAGTCCGCAAGCCGGCCGATCAGCAGAACGGGCAGCCCGGACTGTCGAAAATCATCTGTGCCGGTGTCGCCGGCGGCGGCGTCTGCCGGCTTCGGCTCTCCACCGCCACTTTTCCGTCGATCAGGACGAAGGAAATGCCCGGCAGGTCCCCGTGGGCGATCGCGTCGGCGAGGGTCGAGCCGGCCGAGCCCTCGACCGGCCCGGCGATGACGATGTCGGCCGGGGCGCCGGGCCGCAGGACCCCGACATCGAGGCCGTGGGCGCGCGCCGTGTTGCCGGTGGCGACCGCGATCGCCTCTCCCGGCGTCAATTCCGCGACCGACGACAGCAGCAGGACGTTGCGCAACATGCCGCGCGGGATGACGCCGGTCCCGCCCGGGGTGTCGGTGCCCAGGGTCAGCCGGTCGAGCCGGCCCTGCTCCCTGAGCCGGCCGGCGACCCGCAGGGTGGAGCGGTAATTTCCCGACGAGCAGATCTCGAGCGTGAACGCGGTGTCGTCGACCAGCCTGTCGAGGTCGTCGTCGCTCATCGGGATCGGCCCGCCGGAAACGTGGGCGGCGATGTCGGGCTGCAGCCACGACAGCGTCTCGTAGCCGCAGACCCGGCTTGAGCCCGAGCGCGACACGCCGCCGGTATGAACCTTGGTCCGGATGCCGCGTTCCCGGCACCATGCGGTATAGCGCAGCGCCTCGGCGCGGTTTTCCTCCAGCGGAAAGAAGATGAACTTGGCGAGGATGATTCCGGCTTCGGCCAGGCGGTCGAAATGCCGCTCCGTCATTCCGGGGACCAGCAGGGGCGTGCCGGCGTGAAGCTTGACCCCGGACCACCGTACCCTGCCCGTCGTCGCGCGCGTCACCTCGGAAAGCGACGTCACCAGACCGGGCGAGAGGTTGGCATAGTCGAGGCCCGGCGTGTGCAGTTCGCCCGCCGAAACCATGGTCGTGGTGCCGCCGTGCAGATAGTTCCCGATCCATCCCAGCGAGTCCTGCGTCGGGGTCCATTCGCCGAACACCGGATGGACATGACCGTCCACGAGGCCCGGCAGAACGGCCGCGCCGCCGGCATCGATCGCGATGTCGTGGGCGGCGTCGGGCGCCGGGTCGAACGCCGCGATGCGCCCGTCTTCGATCAGCAGGCTGGAAACCGGCGCCGTCGGCGAATCGAGGTCGCCGGTGAAGAATTCGCCGATATTGCCGATGAGCGTCGTTGGCATGTGCCGTCTCCAGCCGGTCCGCGTAACATAGGGGAAATGCCCGCCCCGGTCGAAGGTATGGACGTGGGCGCCGGCATAGCGCTCGACGACGCCCCGGCGCCGCCGGGCCGCGCCTTCGGGCCCGGCAACCGCGAGGTCCGGATCAGGCCGCGGGCGTTGCGGTGGTCAGGCGCAGGCCGACGGCGCCGACGACGATCAGCGCGATGCACGCCAGCTGAACGAGGCCGAGATGTTCGTCGAACAGGACGAACCCGATCAGCGTTATGGCAAGAATGCCGAGACCGGCCCAGATCGCGTAGGCGACTCCGACCGGGATGACCTTGAGGGCGGGCGCCATGACCCAGAAGCAGGCGCTGTAGCTGACGATGGCAAGCACGCCCCAATGCCACTTTTCGAAACCGTTCGACAGTTTCAGCAGCAATGTTCCCGCCACCTCAAGCGCGATGGCGCAAGCCAGGAGAAACCAGGCGCTCATTAAATCGTCCTTCCCGTGCCGGAGATCGGAAGGGGGCGTGCCGCCGGCCCTTCGGGCTTCCCGTCTACCACAGCGCCGCCGCAAGGCAATATACGCGCCGAGCGGACGCGAACCGTCGCTCCCCCCGGCGCCGGCGCACCCGGCCCGGAGTCAGGGCGCCCCGGGGGCGGTCCGTTCCGCTTCGATCCGGCGCCGGGCCTCCGCTGTCATCGCCTCCAGCAGCAGGTCGAGCGCCGCGCGGGCGAAGGCGCGCATGTTCTCCGGACGGTCGTTGTGGCCGGTTTCGACGGTGCGGGTCAGGTCCACCGGGCCGCTGACCGCGAGGCAGGTCGTGCCCGCCGCCGGTCCGTAGGGGCTGTCGGAAGGTCCGGCGGCGCCGGATTCGGCAACGGCGAAGGTCGTTTCCAGTTGCCGGCGGATTTGCGCCGCGGCGATCAGGGCGTAGTCCTCGGTCGCCCCGCGCACTCGAACGTCCGCATCGGCCAGTTGCAGCAATTCGCGCCGCGCATCGCGCGTATAGATGACGCCGCCGCCGCGGAAATAGGCCGACGCGCCCGGCACCGCGAGCAGGGCCGCCGAAACCAGCCCGCCGGACGACGATTCCGAGACGGCGACCGTCCAGCCGTGTTCCTTCAGAATGGCGGCGCAGTCCCGCGCCGGCGCCAGCAGCGCATCCATGGCCCCGTTCTCCGTCCGGTCCGCAAACCGGACTGCTGTAGCGGACCCTCTGCACGCCCGCAAGGCGGCCCGCTGCGAGCGCGCGGCCCGGTCATTCGACGCTGATCATGCGCCGGTGAACCCAGCTGCCGTCGCCGCGCCGCGCTTCGGTGTAAAGCGACGTCGCGGTTTCGCGGGTAATCAGGACCATGTTGCCCGGCATCGCCTTCGAGACCGCCGCGGCAGCGCCGGCCCGGCCGAAGAACGCGGCGACCTCGGCCGACGTGGGCGGCGTGGGCGGCGTGCGCTCCATCTGCGCCGTTGCCGCCAGCGCTTCGGTGGCCGCCGCCCTCAACTGGCGCCGCCACAACTTGCGGAACAGGCCGGCGCTTTCGAACTCGTCGCCGCTGTTGATCCGACCGTTCACGGCGAAAACGAAACCGACGGCGTCCGGATGCCGCGTCGGCAGGTCCCCGAGCGATGTCCCGAAACCCGCGAGGGCCGTGGCGAGGTCTTCACTCTCGAGGGAAAGTTGCAGGCTGGAGCGCGAGCGCCGGTCGGCAACCTGCCGGTTCACGGACGAACTCAGCCGCCTCTGCATCGTGCGCACCGAACGCCACACCGACTCCTGCCGGCCGGAAGCGCGCGAGCGCCGGACCATCAGCGATCTGCTGGCCGCGGGCGGGCTGCCGCGCCCGGATTGCGGCCGGTCCGCCTGCGCCATGATGGCAAACTTTACCGTTCTGGACGGTATCAGCGCTGTCGACGCGGAGAATTTCGCAACATTTTCGCTGCCGCGCAGCCCCCAGCGGCCCTGCTCGACACAAAAGGCGCCGATCGGGATGTCGCCGGAATTCGGCGGGACGATCATGCTCGCGGTCAGTACGCGGTCCTGCTTGCCGCCTTTCACGATGTCGCCCGCCTGAATGAAGATATCCCGGTCGCCGGGATTGTTGACGATCAGTTCCCCGACGTTGCCGGTTTCGACAACCCTGATCGCGCCCGTCCGCATTGCCTCGTCCAGGGTAAGCGGCGGTGTGCCGGCGTCCCGGCCCCGGCGGTGAATCGGGCGGTGGATCAGGTAGATCGAGAGGTTCCGGTGGGTGTAGGGCCCGGTCAGACGATGGCCCTCGTCGCCCGCCGCCAGGGCCGGCGCCCAGGGCGTCGTCCCCATCGCAACAATGCCGGCCGTCGCCAGCCCGGCCGAAAGAAATTCGCGTCGGTACATGATGGCTTTTCCCTTTCCGCAAACGGTTTCCGCGGAACCGGGTTAAGCCGCCTTATTGGCCTGGGTTTGACGCGAATCGGGCAAATCGAGCGGGATTACGGCGACTTTCGGGGAGAGTGCGGCGCGCCGGCCCTATTCGCCGGTGAATTTCGCCGGCCGCTTTTCCAGGAAGGAGCGGACGCCTTCCTCGAAATCGCCGCTGCTCTGGGACAGGATGAACTGGTCGCGGTCGATGGCGGCGGTGGCGCGGCCGAGAGCGTGGGCGTTGGCGTCGATCAGTTCCTTGATCATGCGGACCTGCGCCGGTGGCAGTTCAGCGGCCCGCTCGGCGATCCGGCGCGCCGCGGCGAGAGCTTCGCCATCCTCCGCCTTTTCGTCGGCCAGGCCCCAGTCGAGCGCCCGGTCGGCATCCAGCCGCTCGGCCAGGATCAGCAGACGCTTGGCCCGCGCCGGCCCGATCAGCGCGACCGTGCGCGGCACCGAGCCCCAGCTCATGCTCATGCCGCGCTCGATCTCCGGCGTGTAGAGCGTCGCCGAGCGGCCGACGACCCGGAAATCGCACGCCACCGCGAGCGCGACGCCGCCGCCAATGCACCAGCCTTCGATGGCGGCGATCGTCAACGGTTCGATATCCTGCCACGCCTGGCACATGCGCGGCCCCGCGGCGAGCCGCTGGCGCCGCTCGGCCAGCCCCAGGGCGCGCACTTCGCCGGATTCGGCGTCGCGCAGGTCGAAGCCCATCGAGAAATTCGCGCCGCCGGCAAGGATGACGGCCGAAGTCTCATGGTCGTTTTCGAAGCGGCGCGCGGCCTCGGTCAGTTCGCGCATCGCGGAGAGCGACAGCGCGTTGGCCGCGTTGCCGCGGTCCAGGGTGACGGTCGCGATCCGGCCGTCCCGTTCGATCCTGACATGCTTCATCGGTAAACCGGTCCTGTCTTTCGCTTCGGATGGAACCCCGCGGGCCCGACAGCGCCGCGCAGGCCATGGTCGCGGTGAGAAATCCGGGCTAAGCCATAGCCATGAACACCGCAATAGCCCCGATGTCCGCGGCCGTTTCGGCCCAGGCCGAATGCCATCACCAGTTTCTGCTCGGGCTCCAGCTCATGGTCGCAACCCGCGAAGGGCCGGCCGCGGTCGGCGACTGGATGTTCCGGCTGTTCCGCCGCCAGCACGAAGCGAGCTTCCTTCCCGGCTTGCGGAAACTGGGCCTGGACGGCCTGCCCCATGCCGTGGCCTGCGCCAAATATCACGTCCTGTCCAACGGCATCGGCGGCGTCGCCGTCGACTATATGGAGGACTCTCCCGCCAAAGCCTGGGTGCGCTTCCGCTATCCGCGCTGGATGTATGACGGGCCGGCGATCTGCGGCGTGCCGATCGAGGCGAGCCGCGGCTTCCTGCGCGGCTGGTACGCGCACAACGGCGTATCGCTGAACAACCCGCGGCTCGGCTTCGTCTGCGTGTCGGAGGACATGAGCGGCCAGTACGGGCTGTGCGGCTATTTCAGGGAATACGACCGCGAGCTCGGCGCGGACGAACGGCTGGTCTTTGCGCCCGGCGAACGCCCGCCGCCCTGGGACCCGGCCCGGCAGCCGGCGTTGCCGGCGGACGAATGGAGCGAAGAACGCCTCGCGAAGGCCAGGCGGAACTACGCGGTCGCCTATATCCGGAACGGCATCGGCGCCCTGGTTCCGGCGATCGGCGCGGACAAGGCGCTGGAGCATGGCAGGCTCGCCGCGCGGCTGACGGGCCTGCAGCACTACCGCCGGATGGCCGACGCCGTGGGCGCGGCGGACGGCGGCCCGCAGGATGCGGCCGGCTTCCTGCAAGCGATGTTTCGCGGTATGGGCGACGGCGCCGTGCGGGAAGAGCCCGGAACCGACTCCGGCCCGGATACCGCCGTTCTCCGCCAGAGCGGGCTGCGCATCGTGCGCGGCCTGTCCGGCGCCGAACGCGAGACCCTGCTGGCCTGCTGGATCGAACTCTGGCGGGGGGCCGTCGCCTCCCACCGCCGGTTCATGCGCGTCGCGGTCGAGGTCGGGGCCGAAGCCGAAGGCGATTGCCTGCTCTGGACGATCCGCCCGGACTGACAGCCGCGGACCGTTGCTGGCTACGCCCCGGCCGCCAGCTTCGCCTCCAGCAGGGCGCGGACGTCATCCGGGATCGGCGCGGCCCGGCGCTCGACCTTGTCGAAGAACACCTCGACCAGATCGGCGGTGGCGTGGACGACGCCGCTGTGGGTGTCGCGCATCCGCTCGCGGTAGGTGAAGCTTTTGGTGCCGACGCGGACGATGGCGCTTTCGACGACCCAGAGCTGGCCGACCCGCATCTCCTGCAGGAAATCGATCTTGAGCGACGCTACGACGCCGATCAGGCCCAGCTTCTCCTCCATCTCGAGGATCGGCACGCCGATCGCCGACCAGATGTGGAAGCTCGCATCGTCGAACGCCTCGGCATAGAAGCGCACGTTCATATGGCCGAAATGATCGCACTTCCAGGGCACCACCACCCCGCGGCCGGTCTCGTACCAGCCCTCTTCCGCTGCAACCGTCACCGGCGTCTCCCGCATCCGTTCATGCGCCGGTGATAGAGCAGGAGCCGGGTTGCGGATAAGGGGCAATTTGGCCCCGTCTGTTGAATGGCGCCGCTTGAGCGAGTCCTGCGGCTACTGGCGCCGGCCTTCACTCAGGCGCCGATCCGGATGGCGATGTCCTTGACCTGGGTGTAGTTGGCCAGGGCGATCATGCCCTGCTCCCGGCCGATGCCGCTCATCTTGACGCCGCCATGGGGCACCTGGACCGGGCTCTGGAACCATTCGTTGACCCAGACCATGCCGGCCTTCAGGTCGCGCGCCACGCGCATCGCCCGGTCGATGTCGCGGGTGAACACGCCGGACGTCAGCCCGAATTCGAGGCCGTTGGCGATGGCCACGGCCTCGGCCTCCGTGTCGAACGGAATGACGGCGAGCACCGGGCCGAATATCTCCTCGCGCGCCAGCGTGGACGCCGGGTCGACCCGGTCGAACAGGGCGGGCCGGATGAAATAGCCGCGGTCCAGCCCCTCGGGCCGCCGGCCGCCGGTCAGCAGCCGCGCGCCCTCCCGCTCCCCGGCGCCGACGAAGCCGGCGGTCTGTTCCAGATGGCTGGCGCTGACCAGCGGTCCGAGATCGGGATTGTCCAGACCGGGCGCGACCGTGAGTGCCGCGGTCTTCTCGGCCAGCGCCTCGACATAGGCATCGTGCAGGGACCGCTCGACCAGGACGCGGGACACGGACGTGCAGACCTGGCCGGCATTGGTGAACGCGCCGCGCATCGTCTGGGCGATGGCCTTCTCCGTATCGCAGTCGGCGAACACGATCTGGGGGTTCTTGCCGCCCAGTTCGAGCACGACCGGCCTGATGCCCTCGGCCGCGTAGCCCATGATCCGGCGTCCGGTGTCGATCGAGCCCGTAAAGGCGATGCCGCGGACGAGCGGATGCCGCGCCAGCGCCGCGCCGGTTTCGCCGCCGCTGCCGGTCACGACGTTCACGACCCCCGCCGGCAGGCCCGCCTCGCGGCAGATCTCGCCGAGCATCAGCGTCGTCACGCTGGTGTGCGAGGCCGGCTTCACCACGGCGGTGCAGCCGGCGGCGAGCGCGGGCGGCACCGAGCGGCAGGCGTTGGCGAAGGGATAGTTCCAGGGCGTGATGTGCGCGGTGACGCCGAGCGGTTCGTGCAGCGTGAAGTTGAAGCCGTCGGGGCCGACCGGCGGCGCCTCGCCCGCCAGCTTGTCGACCGCGCCGGCGTAGAAGCGGAAGGTGCGCGACGAGCGCGCGACGTTGCCGTAGGATTCGCGCAGCGGCTTGCCCATGTCGCGGGTCTCGGCAAGGGCGATCTCGTCCTTCCGGGCGTCGATCAGATCGGCGATCCGGTTGAGCAGCGCGCCACGGTCCTCCGGCGCCGTCCGGCCCCAGCCGTCTTCGAAAGCCCGCGCGGCCGACCGCGCGGCCCGGTCGACATCGTCGGCGTCCGCGCGCGGGACCCTGCCGATCTCTTCCTCGCTGGCCGGATCGACGACCGGCATCCATTTGCCGGATGCCGGCGCACACCATTCGTTGTCGATGAACAGCCTGTCGGGCCATGTCGGGGTCATGGACCGTATTCTCCGGTTACGGGCCGATGCCGAGGCGAAGCGGAGTCGAGAAACACGCTTGTTACGTCCGCCGGTCTTAATGTTAAAGTAATGATAACATATTGGTCAATTGCCCGGCCTTTATCGCGGGCATAGGCTGGAGGCCTCGATGGAAGAGCCGAGAATCGTCCGGGGTCCGGAGGCGGAGGTCCATCCCCTCCACGGGGAAGGCAGTATCAAGCGACTGATCTATCCGCAGACCGTCGGATCGCAGAAGCTGTTCGTCGGGATCGCCGAGGTCGGCCCCGGCGAGGCGCCGCACGTGTTCCACCGGCACGGCGTCGAGCGGATCGGGAACCTTGAGCTGACCTACGCCGACGACTTCGAGGAATTCTATTTCGTCGTCGAGGGGAGCGCGCTGATGCAGTGGCGGGAGGCCGACGGCGTCGGGCACGAAGTCCCGGTCTCGGCCGGCGACGCGATCTACATGCCGGTCGGTGCCGCCGAACACCGGATTTTCAACAACGGCACCGGCACGCTCAGGGTGCTGTACGGCGGCACGCCTCCGGCCGCGATCCGCCGGCTTTCCGACGACGCCTGAGAAAGGAACCGACAATGGCGAAAATGACGGCCGCGCAGGCCATTGCCCGCTTCCTGAAGTCGGTCGGGACCGAGCGCTACTACTTCTATAACGGCCACGCCAACTGGGGGCTGCTCGACGCGCTGGAATACGATGCCGAAATCAGGGGCATCCGCACGCGCCACGAGGTTCACGCCGTGCATATGGCCGATACCGACTGGCGGATGCGGCGCAGGCTGCCGATCCCCGTGACCTGCACGACGGTCGGGCCGGGCAATTTCAACACCATTCCGGCGATCGCCGAGGCGTTTTTCGATTCGACGCCGATGCTGTGCCTGATGGCCGGCGGGGCGACCAAGTGGTTCGGGCGCGGCGGGATCCAGGAGGTCTACCGCAACGGCGAGGACGAATTCATCCAGATATTCAAGAATATCGCCAAACATGCGGTCATGACGATTCGGCCGGATACCGCGCTGTCGAGCGTCATGCGGGCGTACAAGACCGCCATCACCGGGCGGCCCGGCCCGGTGGTCGTCTATCTGCCGCTCGATGTCCAGAACACGGAAATCGACATCGAATTGCCGGCCGAGCCGCGCGCATGGATCGAAATGTCGGCGCCGGGGCCCGATCCGCAGGCGGTCGCCCGGGCGGTCGATCTCATCGCCCGGGCGGAACGGCCGATCGTCTACCTTTCGACCGGCGTCCACAATGCGCGCGCCTGGGATGCCCTGCGCACCTTCGCCGAGACCGCGCAAATTCCGGTCGCAACGACCTTCGGCGGCAAGGGCAGCATCCCGGAGGATCATCCGCTCAGCCTCGGCGTCTGCAACCGGTCCGGCACCGGCCACGCGGTCAACGCGGCGACCCATGCCGATGTCGTGATCGGGGTCGGCACGCATTTCAACGACCTGAACACGGCCGGTTGGAGCTTCTTCGACTTCGACGGGAAGCAGAAGCTGATCCATATCGATATCGACCCCGGCGAGATCGGCCGGGTCTATCCGAACGCGGTCGGCATCGTGTCTGACGCCCGTCTCGGCCTCGAAGCGCTGACCGGGCGATGGAAAGCGCAAGGCCTGGAGCCGCCGGACCGGCAGGCCTGGCTCGACCGGATCGCCGGTTGGCGGCGGGAGTGGCTCGCGGAGGTCGAGCCCGCCGTCACCTCCGACCGCGCGCCGCTGCACTATGCCCGGCTCGTCAAGGATGCCTCCGACGCGATCAACGCGTTCGACCCGCAAACGTCCATCGTCTGCGACACCGGCTTCGTGATGAATTACCTGCCGGCCTTCTACACGCTGAAACATCCGTATTTTTCGACCAACAACCAGCAGTTCGGCCAGATGGGCTTCGGCCCGCCCGGCGTCGTCGGGGCCGGCCTGGCGCGGCCCGACCATCCGGTGGTCGTGTTCTGCGGCGACCAGTCGTTCATCCACACCGGGCTGTCGCTGGCCACGGCGACGGAGTACGGCATTCCCGGCGTCGTGATCGTGCTGGATAACAAAACGATCCAGGCGGAGATCGAGGGCGCGCAGCGCCGCTACGGCCGCTCGGTCGGCGACCACTACCGGATCGAAGCGACCGGCGAGTTGTGGAACCCGGACCTGGACCGGATCGGGGAAGCCCTGCGGGCGCGGGTGTTCCGGGTCTCGAGCCCGGACCGGATGAAGCAGGCGGTGAGCGACGCCCTGGCGACAGGCGAACTCTGCATCGTGACGGTCGAGTGCGCGACCGATATCGAGCGATATGCCGTGCCCCTGATCGTCCAGCATGGCACGATGCCGTTTCCCTACGACTGGAACCAGACGACAGGCTGAGCTGCGATCCGTGCCGGACGCCCTGTTCAATCCACAATCGGTCGCCGTGATCGGCGCCACGGAGGGCGCCTCCGCGACCGGGGCGCCGCGCCTCGGCGCCGCGGCGCTGGCGCACCTGGTCGAGCACGGATTTCCCGGCGCCGTCTACCCGGTCAACCCCAATCGGGCCGAGATCATGGGGCTCCGGGCCTATGCCGGTATCGAGGCGGTGCCCGGTCCCGTCGATCTGGCGCTGATCGTCCTGCCGGCCGCGGCGTGCGTCGAAGCGATGGCGGCGTGCGCGCGCAGCAACGTCGAGGCGGCCGTCGTCTTTTCCTCCGGGTTCGGCGAGGCCGGCGATACGGCGCTGGAGGCCGCGCTCGTCTCCGCGGCCGGCGGCCGGGTGCGGTTCTGCGGCCCGAACACGGCCGGCCTCGTCTCCGTCCATGCCCGGCTGGCGGCCAGCATCTCCATGGTGTGCCAGTTCAATCCGTTCCGGGCCGGCGATATCGCCTTCGTCACCCAGAGCGGCGCGCTCGGCGGCTCGATGCTCGGACGGGGCATGGAAGAGGGCGTGGGCTTTTCGCACTGGGTCTCGACCGGGAACGAAGCCGATCTCGACCTCGCGGACTATGTCGATGCCCTTGCCGGCGATCCCGGGGTCGGCCTCTTTGCGCTGTTCGTGGAGGGCCTGCGCGACGTCGGAAAATTCCGCGCCGCCTGCCGCAAGGCGGCGGATGCGGGCAAGCCGGTCCTCGTCTACAAGACCGGTCGGTCCGACGTTGCGGCCGCCGCCGCGGCGTCCCACACCGGGGCGCTCGCCGGCTCGGACCGGGCCTTCGACGCGCTGTGCCGCCAGGACGGCCTGATCAGGGTCGACGACGCCGCGGACCTGCTGCCGACCGCGCTGGCCTTCAGCCGGCTCCGGCACAAGCTGCCGGAGGGACGGCGCATCGGCATCGTGTCCGCATCCGGCGGGATCTGCGGCGTCGCCGCCGACGACTGCGCCCGCTTCGGCCTCGACGTCCCGGAACTGTCGGGCGAAACCCAGGCCCGCCTGAGAAGCGTCCTGCCGGACTTCGCCGCCGTGCGCAATCCGGTCGACGTCACCGGGCAGGTCCGGTCGTCCCCGACCGGATACCAGGATACCGTCCGGGCGGTTCTGGACGACGACCGGATCGACGGCGTGCTGCTCCTGGTCACGATGGCCGGCGAACCGCGCGCGAGTTTCTACGGCCGGGAAATCCCCATGCTGGCGGCAGACAGCAACAAGCCGCTCCTCGTCGGGTGGACCGGCGCGGTCTCGCTGGCGCAGGAAGGCCATCCGATGCTCAAGGCCAGCGGGGTGCCGACCTTCCCGTCGAGTTCGGCCGCGGTGAAGGCGATGCGGGCCCTTGCTGACTATGCCGCCTTTCAGGGCCGTTCCGGAGCAAATCGCCGATGACGGCGCCGGACCTGCTGGCGCAAGCGCAGGCGGCAGGCCGGCAGGCCCTGTCCGAATTCGAGGCGAAAAGGCTCCTCTCCGGCTACGATATTCCATTCGCTGCCGAGCGCGAGGCGGCCGACCCGGCGGCGGCCTGCGCCGCTGCGCGGAAGATCGGCTTTCCGGTCGCGGTCAAGGGGTGCGGCGAGGCTTTCACACACAAGACCGAACTGGCGCTGGTGGCGCTTGACCTCGCAGACACCGACGCTGTCGCCAAGGCCGCCGAAGCCGTTCTCGGGCGGATGCAGGGCCGGGGCAGCCTGCTGGTCCAGGCGATGGTTCCCGGACGGCGCGAATTCCTGCTCGGCATGCACCGCGATCCGCAATACGGCCCGCTGGTGACCTTCGGCCTGGGCGGCGTGTTCGCGGAAGCAATCGACGATGTCGCCCTGCGCCTGGCGCCGCTCGGCGAGCGCGATGCGCACGCGATGCTCGCGGAAACGCGGGCGGGCGCACTGCTCGACGATGTGCGCGGCATGGCGCGCGTCGATCGACCGGCTCTGGTCGCGGCAATTCTCGGCATGTCCAGGCTGGGCGTCGAGCGCGCGGAGGTCGCCGCTGTCGACGTCAACCCGCTGATCGCAACCGACGACGGCCGGATCGTCGGCGTCGATGCGCTCGTCCTGCTGGCCCGGCCGTAGCGCCGGCTTCCGGCACCGGGACAGAAGCCGGCAATTCGCGCCGGGCTAGCTCCGACCGCTCTCCCACCGCCGGTACAGGCCGGCGGCAATCCGGTTGCGGAGAATCTCGTTGGTCCCGCCGCCGAGCTGGAAGGCGCGGACGTCGCGCAGCATGCGCTCGAGCGGGAACTCCGTCGAATAGCCGTAGCCGCCGTGAATCTGCATGGCCTTGTTGACGACGTCGAACGCCGTTTCGCCGGCGAACAATTTGGCCGTTGCGGCGCGGTGAGGGCCGTCCGGGTCGCCGGCCGCCAGCATTTCCGCGGCCCGGTAAATCATCAGCCGCATCGCTTCGACCCCGGTCTCCATATCGGCGAACATCCACTGGATGCCCTGAAACCGGGCGATATTGCGTCCGAACGCCTGGCGCTCATGCGCATAGCGGACCGCCAGGTCGAGCGCCTCGGCGGCGATTCCGAGGCAGATCGCAGGGTTCAGCACGCGGGCCTGATTGAGACCCCGCATGACCTTTGCCAGCGTGCCGGGCGCGACGATCATCTGCTCGCCGGATACGCGGCACTCCTGCGCGATCACCTCCGCCGATGCGCCGCCGCGCAGGCCCATATGCAGATCGCGGGCGCCCAGTTCGAGCCCCGCCGTGCCCTTGTCGATCAGGAAGGCGGCCACAGCCTTCGAGCCGGGCGCGTCGCCGACGCGGGCGAAGAAGATGAAGAAATCCGCAATCGCGGCGCGGGTGATGAAACACTTCGTTCCGGTAATAACGTAATCGTCGCCGTCCGGATGCGCCGTCGCGCGCATTTCGCCGGCATCGGAACCGGCGCCGGCTTCGGTCATCGCCCAGGCGCCCAGGATGTCGCCGGCGGCCAGCGGCGGCAGGTATTTGCGGCGCTGCGCTTCGGTGCCGAAGGCCTGCAGAATCTCGGCGCTGACGCAATTCGCCAGAATGAGCGCCGCGGTCACGGGACAGGCCCGGGCCACTTCCTCGGCGGCGACGACGGCGTGAACGATGGTCGCGCCGCTGCCGCCATACTCTTCGGCAACGGTTATGCCGGCGAGCCCGTTTTCAGCCAGCGTCCTGAGATTGGGCAGAGGCGGTTTCGCTTCGCGGTCCCACTCCGCTGCGCGCGGCCGGAAGGCGGAATTCGCCAGCCGCCTGGCGGAGTCGCGCATCAGCGCCAGCTCTTCCGGATCCGTGTTCAGTGGCGCGCTTGGCGGCATGGCGGTCAAGATCGGAGCGAAATGTTATTCAATCCATAGCAATTCCGGGCCGGCCTGCAAAGCGGACGGCAGCCCTCAGGCCCTGCCGAGCATGTCGCTCAAGCGGTAGGTGCCCAGTTGATCGAGGGCCCGTTCGTGGATCGTATCGTGAAGCCGCTCGAAATTCGGATGGACGTGGCACCGGTTGGCCCAGGTCGGAACCGGCTCTTTCCAGGCGATGGAGACCAGCGGCTGGTCGGCGACGGCATCGTAGATCTGGCGCAAGTCGATGTCCTCGGCGGCGCGGGCCAGCCTGATTCCGCCGTTGGCGCCGCGCACAGATTCGACCAGGCCCGCCTTGACCAGCGCAGCGACGAGCTGGCGGACCCGCGCCGGATGATCTTCGATTTTCCGGGCGATCTCGTCGGTCGTGACCAGGTCCGGCCCCCGCGCGGCCACGCAGGAGAGAATGTATGTGGCTGAGGCGAGCCGCGTCGATTTCGACATGAGCAGAAGACAGAGTTGCGACCGATCCGGGCCGGCATAGTTTTGCACTACCGGCGGGACCGTGTCAGCCTGTAGGTGTAAGGGGCGATGCCGTCACCGTCCCAAAAGAAAAGGCGCCGGACATGAAAGGCAAGACCGCGATCGTAACGGGAGCGTCTTCCGGTATCGGGCGCGCGACCGCCGTCAAGTTTGCCGAGCGGGGCGCCACCGTCGTCGTGGCGGACGTCGATGCGGAAGGCGGCACCGAAGTTGCCGAGGCCTGTTCGGCGCTCAGCCCGTCTTCGCTGTTTCGCGATCACGACGTGGCGCAGGAAGAGTCCTGGATCGAGCTGATCGAGGCCGTCACCGATGCGTTCGGCGGCGTGGACATCCTCGTCAACAATGCCGGCGTGGCGCTCGGCGGGCCGCTCGTCGATACGACGATCGAAGACTGGCGCTGGGTCATGGGCATCAATCTGGACGGCGTCTTTCTCGGCACCAAGCACGGCATAAGGGCGATGCGCAATCGCGGCGGCGGCGCCATCGTCAACGTCTCGTCCGCGACCGGCATCGTCGGCCGCACCCTTGCGGGCGCGGTATCCGCCAGCAAGGGCGGCGTGCGCATTCTCACCAAGACCGCCGCCCTGGAATGCGCGGCGCGCTACCCGAACATCCGGGTGAACTCGGTCCATCCGGGCGGCGTCGAAAGCAATATCTGGGAAGGCCAGGCGTGGTGGCCGAACAAGAGCCGCAGCGGGCGCGAGGAAGAAGCGCGCGCCGGCATCATCAAGGACACGCCGCTGGGGCGCATGGCCGCGCCCGAGGAGATCGCCGAAGCGATCCTGTTTCTCGCCTCGGACGCCGCCAGCTTCGTCACCGGCGCCGAACTGGTCGTCGACGGCGGCTTCACCGCGGCCTGAATCCGACAGGCTCAGCCCGGTGCCGAGGGGTCCGGTTGACAAGCCGTGCGCCAAAATCTTTATTGTTAAAGTAACAATAACGATTTTCGATCGGCGGTAGCAGCGCGAACCGGATGAGAGACGGCGAAAACCCACAGGAGCAAGGGTCCGTGCCGCTGCGCGACGGCCTGTTCGTCGACGGCGCCGGGGGCCGCGCGCCGAAACTTTTGGGAAGCCGCTGCCGGGAAACCGGGGCCGTCTATTTTCCGGCCGAGATCATGAATCCGGACACGCATCGCACCGGCACGATGGAGCAGGTCGAGATCGACGGCCGCGGACGCCTGGTGAGTTACACCGTCGTCGCCCGCGGCCTGCCCGGGTTCGAGTCACCCTACGCGCTCGGCGTCATCGCGCTCGACGCCGGACCGTCGATGATCGCGCAGCTTGCCGACTGGGACGCCGATAATCTGAAGTGCGGCATGCCGGTCGAGATGACGATCGGCACGATCAAGACCGGCAAGGACGGCACCCGCTATGTCGGGCCGAAATTCCGGCCCCTGGACGAGAGGACGGCGTGAGCGCCCGGGTCTTCGTCGTCGCCGCCGGCGCCACCAGCTTCGGCCCGATGCCGGATGTCGACGGCCACGAGCTGGCCCGGCAGGCCGTCTGTGCGGCGCTTGAGAGCAGCGGCATCGACCCGGCGGAAATCGGCATCGCCTGCGCCGGCCATGCCTATCAGGGCCCGTGCTTCGGCCAGAAAGCCCTGATGAAGATCGGCCTCACCGGCATGCCGATCGTCAATGTCGAGAATGCGTGCGCCAGCGGCGCGACGGCGGTGCAGACGGTCGTCAATGCCATCCGCGCGGGCCAGGCGGAGGTCGGACTGGCACTCGGCGCGGAGAAGCTGACCAAACCCGGCGGCGGCTTCCTGCCGATCGTCGCGGACGATCTGGAAAGCTCGATGGGCCGGGTCATGCCGGCCGCCTTCGCGATGATCGCCCGCCTGCATATGGAGCGCTACGGCACCACGCCGGAACAGATGGCCGGGGTCGCGGTCAAGAACCGGCGCAACGCCCTGCGCAATCCGCGCTGCCACCTGCAGAAGGCGGTGTCCGTCGAGGAGGTCCTGGACGCGCCGATGATCGCCGATCCGCTGACGCGATATTCCTGCTGCCCGGTTTCCGACGGCGCCGCGGCGATCCTGATCGCGAGCGAAGGCGCCGCCCGCCGGCTCTGCGATGCGCCGGTCGAAATCGCCGCCAGCGTCCTCAATTCCGGGTTGCGCACGCCATACGGCATCGTCGACGACCGTTCGGAGATGTCGATCCGGGCGGCGAACCGGGCCTACGAGGCCGCCGGAGTCGGCCCGGAGGATGTCGATGTCTGCGAGATGCACGATCCCTTCACGATCGCCGAACTCGTGCACTACGAGGATCTCGGTTTCTGCGCGCCGGGAGAAGCGGGCCGGATGATCGAAGAAGGGCGTACGGAGATCGGCGGCGATGTCGCCGTATCGCCCTCCGGCGGCCTGCTGGCCAAGGGCCATCCGCTCGGTGCCACCGGCGTGGCCCAGATTGCCGAACTGTTCTGGCAGCTTCGCGGCGAAGCCGGCGAGTACCAGGTTCCGGGCGCCAGGGTGGGTCTCGCCCACACGGTCGGCGGCGGCGTGACCAAACTGGAGAGCGGCGCCTGTGCCGTTCACATTCTCACGGCCTGAGCCGGCGATGAGCTACGAAACGATAGACCTCAGCGTCGCCGACGGCGTTGCCCTCGTGACCCTGAACCGGCCGGAGGCGATGAACGCCCTGAGCCGCCGACTCAAGGAAGAGCTCGAAGACGCGTTCGAAAACCGGCTGGCGGCGGACGACGATGTGCGCGCCGTTATCGTGACGGGCGCGGGCGAGCGGGCCTTCTGCGCCGGCGCCGACCTCAAGGAACGGTCGGGCGAAACACCGCCGCCCGCTGCGTTTTTCCGCGCCCAGCAGGCGACGCATCGCCTGTTCGGCCGGATCGCCGCCTTCGACCGGCCGGTCATTGCGGCGATCAACGGCGTCGCGCTCGGCGGCGGCGCCGAGCTCGCCCTGTGCTGCGACGTGCGGCTGATGGCCGATACGGCGCGCATCGGCCTGACCGAGGTCCGGCTCGGCGCCATCCCGGCGGGCGGCGGCACCCAGCGCCTGCCGCGCCTGGTCGGCGCGTCCCGGGCGAAGGAACTGATCTTCAGCGGCGCCGTGCTCACAGCTGAGGAAGCCTGCGACGCCGGACTGGCGAGCCGGACCGTTGCCGCTGCCGAATTGATGGATGAGGCGCGCTCCCTGGCCGACAAAATCGCCGCGCAGCCGCCGCTGGCGGTCCGGTTCGCCAAGCGGGTGATCGATCGGGGCCTGGACGGACCGCTGGAAGCCGGCCTGGAATACGAGCTCTACGCCGCCTCGATCCTGTTCGATACCGAAGACCGGAAGGAAGGCATGGCCGCCTTCGTCGAGAAGCGGCTGCCGCGCTTCATGGGCGCCTAGAACGATACGGAACCGAAAAGATGGATCTGCTACTGAACGGCAAGGCGGCGCTGGTCACCGGCGGGGGCCAGGGAGTCGGGCGGCGGATCTGCCTGAAACTGGCCGAGGAAGGCGCTGCCGTCGTCGTCAACGATCTGGTCGAGGCGCGGGCGGCTGCGGTTGCCGACGAGATCCGCGCTGTCGGAGGGACGGCGCTTCCGGTCGCCGCCGACGTTACAGACCTGACTTCGGTCGGCGCGATGGTCGAGGCGGCGACCGGCGAGGTCGGGCCGATCGCGATCCTGGTCAACAATGCCGGCATCATCCCGGAGCGGCGCACGGGCGAGGTCGGATTGCCGTTCTTTCCGGACTCCGATCCCGGCCACTGGCGCAAGATCGTCGATCTGAACCTGTTCGGCGCGATGAACTGCACCTATGCGGTGCTGCCCGGCATGATCGAGCAGCGGCGCGGCCACATCGTCAGCATGATCTCCGACGCCGGCCGCATCGGCGAGGCGCGCTATGCGGTGTACGGTGGCGCGAAAGCCGGCGTCCTCGGTTTCACCCGCTCGCTCGCCCGCGAGGTCGGCGCCGATTGCATCACGGTCAACTGCGTGTCGCTGGCGGCGGTTTCGCACGAGGTGCCGATGGCGCCGTTTCTCAGCGAGGAGGCGACGGCCGAGAACAACGAAACGCTCGCCAAGATGCTGCGCGCCTATCCGCTGGGCAAGGGACTGGGCCGGCTGACCACGCCGCAGGACGCGGCGAACGCGGTGGCGTTCCTCGCGTCCGACGCCGCGGCCTACATCACGGGGCAGTGCCTGTCGGTCAACGGCGGATACGCCATGGTGTAGCCATGTCGCGGGCCGTGCGCTTTTACGAAACCGGCGGGCCGGAGGTGCTCCGCCTCGAAGACCTGGCCGACGACGCGCTTCGGGACGGCGAGGTGCGGCTCCGGATCCTCGCGTTCGGCCTGAACCGGTCGGAGTGTCAGCTCCGGGACGGCAGCTACCCGATGATGGGCGCCCGCTTCCCGACCCGCCTCGGCCGCGAGGCGTGCGGCATCGTGGAGGAAGTCGCCGCGAACGCTCCGGCGGACCTGGTCGGCCGGCGGGTGACGACGATCCCGAAGGTCGTGGATGTGCAGCGCTATGGTGTATACGGCGAGCGGGCGATCGTCCCTCTTGCGGCCCTCGCGCCGTGGCCGGAGCCGCTCGATCCGATCGGCGCGACGGCGGTCTGGCAGCAATATCTGACCGCCTACGGCCCCCTGGTCGAACTCGGCCGGCTCGAAGCGGGGCAATGGGTGCTCGTCACGGCGGCAGCGTCGAGCGTGGGTCATGCGGCGCTGCAGATCGTCAATGCGCTCGGCGGACAGGCGATCGCGACGACCCGCGACGCCGCCAAGGCCGCTCATCTCCGGGCTGCGGGCGCGGCCCATGTCATCGTCGTCGGCGCCGATACGGACATCGCGGCCGAAGCGATGAAAATTACCGGCGACGCCGGCGTCTCCTTGGTGCTCGATCCGGTCGCCGGGCCGGGGCTGGAACGCCTCGCCGCTGCGGCCGCGCCCGGGGCGACGATCTTCCTCTACGGACAGCTCGACCCAACGCCGGCGCCGTTCCCGGTCGTTCCGGTCCTGCGCAAGGGGCTGGCGTTCCGCGGCTACACGCTCTGGGAGATCGTGCTCGACGAGGCGCTCCTGGCGCGGGCGCAGGACTGGATCCTGACGCGAATCGCGGACGGGACGCTCAGGCCGAAGATCGACCGGGTGTTCGAGCTCGACGAGATCGTCGAGGCGCATCGCTACATGGAGTCCAACCGGCAGATGGGCAAAATCGTCGTCCGGGTCGACCGGGACGCGGCAGGGGCGCGCAACGCGACCGGGGAGCGGCCATGAAGATTCTCGCGATTTCGAAGCGCCCGCCCGGCGCAACGGCCGACCGGCTCGCCGCGCTTGCGGTCGACGAGGCGGCGCGGGTCTGGGCGCTCCAGTGCGCGGGCACGATCAGGGAAATCTACTTCTGCGCGGAGCGGCCCGCCGCGGTCGTGATCCTCGAATGCGCGGACGGCGACGAGGCCCGGGACATTCTCGCCACGCTGCCCATGGTCGAGGCCGGCGTGCTCGACTTCGACATTCTGCCGCTCCAGCCGTTCGATCACTACGAGCGGCTGTTCCGCGACGAGTTCAAGCGCTGAGGCGGCGATGCTGTATCACATCGACGTCGATATCGACTACGGCGCGCTGGGCGACGCGCGGGACGCCGTCCTGAAAGCGGAATGGGAGCGCACCGCCGCCCTGAAGGAACAAGGCGTCGTCATCGCCGAGTATCGCCGCGCCGACGCCACGGGCGTCATCGCCGTGTGGAACTGCCGCTCGCACGACCACCTCGCCGAGTTGCTGCGCGGGCTGCCGATCTATCCGTATCTTTCGGACATCCGGATCGCGCCGCTGGTCGACCATCCGCTGTTCCCGCACCCGCCGGCGCCCGACCCGCACAAGGAGACGCCATCGTGATCTACATGATCGAAGCCAAGATCGACTACAACCTGATCGACCAGGAGGCACTGCCGGCGATTCTCGAGGCCGAATGGAAGATCTCCGACGAACTGCACGCGAGCGGCAGGATGCTGGGCATCTGGCGCAAGGCGAACGCCAAGGGCGTGGTGGCGATCTGGAACATGCCGGACCACGATGCCGTTTCGGACCAGATCCGGGCGATGCCGCTCTATCCCTATTTCAGCGAAGTCGCGGTGACGCCGCTGGTCGCCCATCCGCGCTTCCCGCAATATTGCGAGCCGCCGCAGGACGCAGACTGAGCGCGGGAGAAAGGCGGCCGGTGAGGCAGACGGCGCCGGCCGTCAGAAATGCTCTTTGACGAGGGCGTGCACGTCCTCGACCCAAGAGTCGACCATGCCGTCTTTGGTGCGCGAGCCGACCGGCGCAAAATGCTTGTGGGCAAGCATTGCGAACGAACAGAACTCCAGGGTGCCCAGTTGGATCGCGGTGTTCACCGCGTTCATCTTGCCGCTCTCGTCGAAATGCTCCGGCGTCGATCCGGAGCTGGTAAACACGATCGCCTTCTTGCCCGGCAGCAGGCCCTGCACGCCTTGCGGCGAATGTCCGTAGGTGAAGCCCAGGGTGAAGACCCGGTCGACATAGCCCTTGATCATCGCGGGCAGGGAAATCCACCAGACCGGATAAAAGAAGGCGATCACCTCGGCCCAGCGCATGTGTTCGTGCTCGACGGCAACGTCCTTCGGCGCTTCCAGGCCGTCGCGGATCCAGTACAGGTCTTCGTAGGACGCGACCGGGTTGAAGTTCATGCGGTACAGGTCGCGGACTACGACGTCGTGGCCGCGCGCGGCGACGGCGTCGACATAGGTCCGCATCATATTCATCGTGAAACTGTCTTCGCGGGGGTGGGAGACGACGACCAGGTGATTCATGTGCGGCGCTCGGCTGGCGGTGTTTTCGGCTGGCGGAAGGCAGGCGGCGGACGGGCTTACAGGACCTGGCGGCCGCCGTCGACATCGAGGACGGCGCCGGTCAGGAAGCGGTTGCCCAGGGCGAACAGGGCGGCGTCGGCGATATCCTGCACGGTTCCGATCCGGCCGACCGGCAGGCTCGCGCCGGCGGCGGCGTACATCTCGTTGCGCCGGGCTTCCGGGATGGCGTCGTAGGCGGAGGTATCGACCAGGCCGGGCGAGATCACGTTGACGCGGATCGGCGCGATTTCCTTCGCCAGTTGTTTGGCGAACGCCTCAACGGCGCCGTTGGTTGCGGCAATGGCGGTGTGGCCGGGCAGCGACCGGCCCGCCGCCGCGCCGGAGAAGAACAGGAGCGATCCGCCCTCCCGCAGCGTCTTCGGCGCATGGCGGGCGACATGGTAAGGACCCCAGAATTTGGTGCGCATGAACTGGTCGGCCGCCGCCAGGTCGATATCCGAGGCCGGCCGTATCGCGCCCGGGACGGTGGCCGCGGCGTTGGCCGTCACCACGACATGGTCGACCGGGCCCAATCGCTCGAACAGCGCACCGACCGCGGCTTCGTCCCCGATATCGATCGTGACTCCCTCGTCAATGCCGAGCGCATTGACCGCGGCATCGACCCGCGCCTGCGTGCGCGACGCGACGACCACGGCCGCGCCGGCGGCCACGGCGGCCTCCGCGATCGCCAGTCCCATGCCGGCGGTGCCGCCGATCACCACGATACGCTGACCCTTCATCGAATCGCTCCTTGCCGGCCGGGCCTGCACCCGCGCCCTTCCGGCTTGCGTTTCTGTATTGTTATGATAACAATAACAATAATTCAATCGGCGGTCGCCGGGAGAGCGCAGAAGACGCGGCAGGAATGATTCCCAGTCTCGAAAAACGCCGGGTCGTCGTCATCGGCGGCAGCAAGGGGATGGGCCGGGCCGTTGCCGAAACGGCGGCGCAGGCCGGCGCATCGGTCGTCGTTGCCGCCCGCGGCCGGGCGGAGCTGGAGGCGGTGGCGCGGTCAATCGGCGACGCCGCCAGCGCGATACCGCTGGATATTCTCGACGAAGCGGCGGTCGCCGGGTTCTTCGAGACGCTCGGCCGCTTCGATCATCTGGCCGTTACCGCCCACTACTCGTCTTCCGGCGTTTCCGCCGTGGGTGCGATCGGCGATCTTGCCGTGAGCAGCGGCAGGAAGTTCATGGACGGCAAGTTCTGGGGGCCGTTCGTCGCCGTGAAGCACGCCGCGCGCACGATCGCGCAGGATGGATCGATCGTCCTGTTTTCCGGGGTCGCAAGCCAGGTGACCCTCGACGGTCACGGCGTCATTGCCGCCGTCAACGGCGCGGTCGAAGCCTTCGGCCGCCAGATGGCGCGGGAACTCGCGCCGGTCCGGGTCAATGTCCTGTCGCCGGGCCTGGTCGATACCCCGACCTACGATCCGATGCCCGAGGAGCGCCGGCGCAGGATGTTCGATGCCCGCGCCGCCGCGCAGCCCGTGGGCCGGACCGGGCTGCCCGGCGACATCGCGAACGCCGCGCTCTTCCTGATGACCAACGGCTACGTCACCGGCCAGACGGTGGTCGTCGACGGCGGCCACTCGGTCGAGTGACGGCGCGACGGTTTCGGCAGGGCATCCCTTGCAGCGGACGGAGACCCTGATAGAATCGTAACGGTACCGATAACAATTGAATCCGGGGCGTTGCCGCTGTCCGCCTCGCCCCGGTGCAGCCGGGCAAACAATGCGACCTGAGGAGGAAGAGTTATGCACAAAGAGACGAAACAACGGGCGTCGGCCGGCAGGGTACGGCGCATCTGCACGGGGGCCGTGCTCGTCGCCGGAATCTGGCTGGTCGGTTCGGCTGCCGTGGCGCAGACCTGGATCGTCGGCACGCCGGTCCCGAAGCGCAACATCATGGCGACCTTCATCTTCCAGCTCCAGAAGGGCGTGAAGGACCGGACCGGCGGCAAGATGGAGGTGCGCTACAAGCACGATTTCAACGAGCAGCGCATCGTCGACCAGATGCAGCGCGGACGGCTTCAGATGGCCTATGTGTCCGCGACGGGCGTCGGCGTGGCGGTGCCGGAAGCCGCGGTGCTCAACATACCGTTTCTGTGGAAGAGCGCCGAAGAGCGCAACTATGTCACCGACAACCATGTCGTGCCGCTGCTCGGCCAGATCATGGAGAAGAATCGCCTGAAGCTCGTGCGGTTCGGCGAGGCCGGCTGGACCAGCTTCTACTGCAAGAACGACAAGTGCACCGATCCCGCCGTCTTCAAGGGCATGAAGGTGCGTGTCTCGCCGAACGCGGCGTCGCGTGCATTCTGGGGGGCGCTCGGCGTCAACGGGGTGACCCTGCCGCTGACCGAGACCTGGCCGGCGCTGCAGACCGGCGTCGTCAATGCCGGGGACCTGACCTTCGGCTTCTATCTGGTGACGCCGGCGTCGAAGATCGCACCGCACTACTTCTTCTCGCGTCATTCGCACCAGCCGGCGATGTTCCTGGCCAACCTCGAACAGTGGAACGCGCTGTCGAAGGCGAACAAGGATGCGGTGCTCGCGTCGTTGCCGACGACCGACTACATGCGGCAGGCGATCATCAACGACAACAAGCCCAAGGAAAAGGCGTTCCTGGCCAAGGGCGGGAAGACCCATCACCTGTCGGAAGCGCAGCTGAACAAGTTCCGTGCGCTGGTCCTGCCCAGGCACAAGGCGCTGATTGACGGCTATGGCGGCCGCGCGGCCGAGCTCTACGCGGTCATCGACAAGGCCAAGAAGGCGTTCGCCGCGAAGAAGTAACGCGGGCCGGGGCGCAAAGGTCCGATCCCGTGGAGTCTGTACGGCGTTTCCTGCGTCTCTGGACCTGGATCGAGGCAAGCATCGCTGTCATCGCGTTCGGTATCGTGGTGGCAGCGTTGTTTGCCGACGTGGGCGGGCGCCGCCGGGGCGGCCCCCCGCGCGGCGGGCGCCCCCCCCCCCCCCCAACCAAAAAAAAAAAAACACCGAGGCTGGGGGTAGTTGTCGGAGGGG
>VXNK01000051.1:64361-67789 GCA_009840595.1 Rhodospirillaceae bacterium
TGGTTTTCTTTTATAATATCCTATTCCTTCCTTCTTGTTTTTTTTTTTGGTGGTGGGGTGGGGGGGGGGGGGTTTGGGGGGCGGGGGGGGGGCGGTGCCCCCCCCCCCCCCCCGGCGTCTCCTGGGCCCAGCGCCTCGCCAGCTACTGCACCACGATCGCCGGCATGCTGGGTTTCGTGCTCGTGGTGCAGTTCGGCGGCCATCTTCGTCCCAAGGCGATCGAGAAGCTGACGCCGCCCGCCTGGGACAAGGCGATGAACCGGATGGCCGACGCGCTGTCGGCGCTGATCTGCGCCGGCATGGCGTGGTACGGCGCCGATTACGTCGTCAAATCGGAAGAACTCGGCCAGCGCGGCATGGCGATCGAGATCGTCGTCTGGCCGATTCAGATCATCATTCCCTACGTGTTTGCTTCCGGGGCGATGCGATACGCAGCCTTCGTCGCGTTTCCGCAATTGCGGCCGATCGAATCGGAAGTTGAACTGGAAACAGAGCTGGAAATCGAGCGCACGAGCAACGCATGAGTGTGCTCGGCCTCGTCCTGATCATCGTTGTCCTGCTGTTGATGCGGGTCAACATCATCCTCGTGCTCGCCGCGGCGACGGCATACATCCACGTCGTCCTCGCCGGCAGCAAGATGGAGTTCTACTACGCGGACATCTGGCAGGCGATCGACCGGGAAGTCCTGCTCCCGATTCCGCTGTTCATGCTCGCCGGCGCGGTGATGACCAAGGGGTCGCTCGCCGACCGCCTGATCCAGATCATGGTTGCGCTGACGGCGCCCATCAAGGGCGGGCTGGGCGTTGCGGCCATCCTTTCCTGCTCGGCCTTCGCCGCGATCTCCGGCTCCTCGACCGTGACCATGCTCGCGATCGGCTCGATCATGTATCCGGCGCTGCTCAAGGAAGGCTACGACAAGAAATTCGCCCTCGGCGCCCTGTGCGCGGGCGGCACGCTCGGCATGATCATCCCGCCGTCGATCCCGATGATCCTCTACGGCGTCGTGACCGAGACCAACGTCATCCATCTGTTCCTTGCCGGCGTGCTGCCCGGCCTGCTGCTGGCAAGCATGATGGCGGGCTACGCGTTCTGGGTGAACCGGCACCGCGCGTCGCACCGGTGGGACATCGACCGGATCGTCGTCGCCGTGAAGCGCGGCATCTTCGCCCTCGCCCTGCCGGTGATTCTGCTCGGCGGCATCTATTCCGGGTATTTCACCGCGACCGAATCGGCGGTCGTCGTGCTGGCCTATGCGCTGGTCATCGAGCTGTTCATCCACCGCGACCTGAATTTCCGGGATATCGTCACGGTCACGCTCGACACGACCAAGCTGCTCGGCACGCTGCTGCCGCTGCTGGCGATCGCCGCCAGCCTGAATGCAATTCTGGAATTCGACGGCGTTCCGGAGAGACTGGTCGAGGCGGTTACGGCGACCGTTCAGGACAAATGGCTAACGATCATCGCGATCAACGCCGTATTGCTGGTCATCGGATGCTTCGTGGAAGTCATTTCGGCGATCGTCATCCTGTCCAACATCCTGCTGCCCATAGCGGAAGCCCAGGGTTTCGATCCGGTCCATTTCGGCGTGATCATGATCGTCAACCTGGAGATCGGCTTTCTCACGCCGCCGATCGGCTTGAACATCCTGATCGCGATGGTGGCGTTCCGGGAATCCTTCGGACTCCTGGTGCGCTCGGTGCTTCCCTTCCTCGCGATCATGGTCATCGCCCTGGCGATCATCACCGCAGTGCCCTGGCTCTCGATGGCCCTGATCCCGCAGTAACCGCAATCGACCCGCGGGTTTCAGAATATGCGCCGTGCGTGAGTTTCCGCTGAACGCCGGTCAGCCGGGCAGCCGGATCGGGAACGCCGCCCGGATCGCACGATCCACATCGGGCGGGATGTGGCCGGGCTTCGGCTTCGCGAGCAACGCCCGCGTCCGGTCGCGTGCGCGCGCCAGCAAATCCCCGGCGCCGTTGTCCCGCCACTCCTGCGGCGTGCTTCGATCGCCCAGGTGGGGGTAATAGTAGTCGCTCTGCATCCGCTCCATGGTCTGCGGATGGCCCAGGAAATGGCCGGGTCCGTCGATACAGACGTCGCGGACGGTCTCGAACGACAGGGTCGCTTCGGAAACCTCGATCCCGCGGGTTGCGCGCATCACGGCTCCGATCAGGTCGTTGTCCAGCACGAAGCTCTCCAGCGAGCAGGCCAGCAACGAGCCATACATGCCCGCGGCTTCGTAAATCAGGTTCGCGCCGGCCAGGGCGCTGAGCAGTTCCGTGCAGCCCTTTTCGTAGCCGGCCTGGAAATCCGGCATCTTGGAATCCGTCATCCCCGCAGAGACGGCGCAGGGAATGGCGTAATGCTGCGCCATCTGCGCGCACGCCGCCATCAACAGGCCCTGCTCGGCGCTTCCGCCGGACATTGCACCGGTCCGCAGGTCCGAGACGAAGGGCAATGCGCCGAACAGGGCCGGGTGACCGGGGCGCAGCAGGTTCACATAGACCAGGCCGGCCAGGACCTCGGCGGTCTGCTGGGCGACCGCGCCGGCCAGCGCCGCCGGGCTCGTCGCGCCGGCCTGGCCGGCCGATACCAGCTTCAGCGGGACCCCATGATCGCAGCAGACTTCGATCACGGCCAGCGCGTCTTCCGCGAATTTCAGCGGCGGCACGACAAAGCACGTCGAGACGCACAGGAAAGGCCGGTCGCGGAACGCGTCCTCGCCGCCGGCCACCATGTGCATCAGGCGAATGCCGGCCGCCAGGTTCCCGGCGTTGGCGAAACTGGTGCCGACATGCTTGCGCGTCCCGCTCAGGCAGGCGTAGGCCGTGTTCAGGTCCATCTCGAACGGGTCGAGGATGTCCCGCGCCACGACGGTCCGCTGGAACATGTGGATGTTGGGCAACCGATCCGCCAGCCGGGCCATGTTGTAGAGATCGATGAGATGCGAATCGCGCACCTCGCGCGTTTCGCTGTCGACCATATGGACCGCCGCGCCGGACGTGCCGAGATGAATGCGGCGGCCCGACGGGTCCAGATCGTGGTCGGGATCCTGCGCGTACAGTTTGAACCCCCGGCCGGCATCCGCGAGAGCGCCCTCGCAGACCTCGCGCGGGATCAGCAGGCGGCCGTCGCCGGTCAGCGACCCGCCGGCCGCCGTCACAACCTCAATGCAGCGTTGCGACGCGTCGCGCATACCGATTTCGGCGAGAATGCGAAGCGCCGTGTCGTGTACGGCGGCGATGTCGGCGTCGCCCAGCGGCTTGTACCGACCGCCGGCGATGCCGGGCCAGATGGCGGCCGTCGGCCCCTTGCCGGCGCCCTCGCGGCGCCGGTGTCTTATACACCTCTGACGCTGCCGACGGTCTTACGCGGGTAGGGCTCGGTGGTCGCCGTATCAGTAAAATAAATGGGTGGGGGGGGGGGGG
>VXNK01000051.1:67799-77494 GCA_009840595.1 Rhodospirillaceae bacterium
CCCGGGGCGGGCCCCCCCCGCCGGGCGCGGGGGCCCCCGCGGGGGCCGGGGGCCCCCCGGCCGGCCCCCGCGGGGCCCCCCGGGGGGGGGCCCCCGCGCCCGCCGCGCCGGGCGCCGCCCCTGTCGGCAGCCCCGGTGGGGGTCCGCGTGTCTTGTGTCACGGCGTCATTTCCGGAAATTCAGGAGCGCGTCAGTTGCCATCGGGCCGGCAATCGGCGCCGGGATCCATCGGCTCTGCCGGCAATCCTCATTCGCACACCGCGTCGTCGTCCAGCGCTTCCCTGATCCAGCCGTGCAGGGCGTGGAGGGAATGTTCCGAGTTCACGCCGCCGCCCGGATCGATCAGCAGCGGTCCCGGCCGATAGCCCTTGCTGTTCAGGCCCCGTTGCACCGATTCGACGAGGTGGACGTCCTCTTCGACGGTCGTCTGCCGGTCCTGCTGCGCGAGCCGGCGAATGACGTCGGACTCGGCGCCGTCGATCGTGTACCAGCCGCGCCGGACCGTAACCCTGTCCACACCCCGCGGCCGCCAGTGATAGGTGTTCAGCACGTTGCCCGGATACACCTGGAAGGAAAACATCGGCCACAGGAACCAGGAACTGTAGCTGCCGGCATGCGGGTTGGCGCCCGGATCGATGGGGTACGTCATCCGGTCCAGGTTCTGACATTCCGTCGTGTGGCGCAGGCAATAGCCCTGGGGCCGGATGTCGTAGGTCTGGGGCTTGATCACCCCGGTCGAGAAAGTCGGGTGATTGAGCGCGCAATGATAGCATTCGCAGTAATTCTCGACCGATACCTTCCAGTTGCAGGCTTCGTCGACATCAACCCATTCCAGGGGTTTCAGCCGGTCGATGTGCGGGACGAAAGCCCGCAGCTCCGCTTCGACACCGGGAAACCAGTCGGCCATCGGTCTGGCGTCCGGGTCCGGATTGACGAACAGAAACCCGCACAGATTCTCGACCGGGACTTCCGCCAGCCGCACCCGGTCCTTCGGAAAGCCCGGCATGGCCCGCTGGTTGGCGGCGCCCCGCAGCGACCCGTCCAGTTCGTAGGTCCAGGCGTGATACGGGCAGACGATGAAGCGGCAGTTGCCGTTTCCGCGCACCAGCTCGTGCGCCCTGTGCTGGCAGACGTTGTAAAAGGCGCGGATACCGCCGGCCCGGTCCCTGATGCAGAACAGGCTCTCGCCGGCAATATCGAAGGCGAAATAGTCGCCGGCCCGCTCCAGGGCGGACGCATGCCCGGCGAAGTGCCAGGTCGAGCCGAACAGGCCCCGGCATTCCCGCCGGTACATTTCGGGATCGGTGTAGTAGCGGGCGTCCAGCGCGCTGGGGACCGGGGAAGGCGTCCGGGTGTTCACGGCCGCGGGCTCTCCTCGTCCCAGTAGATGCCGAATTCGCGCCGCCGCCGGTGAAATTCCTCGATATTCTCGATCGCTTCCGGATCGGCATCGGCGATGACAAACGCCATCAGCGTTTCCAGGAACGCCGCCAGGGCGACCGTCGATGCGAAGAATTGCGGCGTGTCCACCGGAATGACAAAGCGGTGATCCGCCCGCAGCAGGACCGGCGAGGCCGGGCTGTCCGAAAGACCGACGATCGAGACTCCCCGATCGCGGGCGACCGCGACCGCCTCCACAACCTCGCGCCGGTAGGGCCTGAACGTCATGGCGAGCAGCACATCGCCTTGGCCGGCCCGGGCGATGCTGTCGATGGGAATGCCGTCGTCGCGCGGAATGGCCCGGACATTGTCCACCGCCATCCCGGCCAGGTAGGCGAAGTTCCGGGCGACCGCATGGGCCACGCCGACTCCGAGCACAAAGGTCTGCCGCGCCGCCAGGATGGCATCGGCCGCGCGTTTCAGGGATTGGGCGTCCGCGGCGGAATACAGGCTTTCGATATTGGCCAGCGAGGCTTCAGCCATCGCCTTGTAGAGGCCGGCCAGCTTGCCGCCGTGGGACAGGGATTGCAGCCAGCGCACCCGGTCGGGATAGTTTTCCCGGCCTTCGCGGATCCGGTCGCGAAACGGCTGGCGGAATTCGTCGTAGCCGTCGAACCCGACCGCGCGCGCCATGCGGACGAAACTGTTGGGCTTCACGTCGGCCGATTCGGCGATCTCCCGGATGGAGGTGACGCCGACATCGTTCGGATTCTCCAGGACGTAGGCGGCGGCCTTGCGGACTTGCGGAGTCAGCGTCTCGAGCCCGGCCGCCAGCCGTTCCAGCACGCCAGCCGGCGCCGCCGCCGCGTCCACGGTCGTCGATGGTACAATCATTTCTTTCATTGTTGACGATTGTACAAATGTACGATAGCGCATGTCCAACGAAAACGACCTTTCCCCCGTGAAATTTCCCGAGAAGGCAGCCTGCCATGCTCCCCAGCCACGCCCGGGTCGTCATCATCGGCGGCGGCATCATGGGATGCGGCCTGGCCTACCATCTGGCGCACGAGGGCTGGCGCGACACGATCCTGCTGGAAAAGGGCGAACTCACGTCCGGTTCCACATGGCACGCGGCCGGGCAGGTCACCCACTCGACCTCCAGCTATTCGCTCGGCCAGTGCGTCGGCTACAATATCGATCTCTACGCCAACATCCTGGAGCGGGAGACGGGCCAGTCGGTCTCCTGGCACGGCTGCGGTTCCTTGCGCCTGGCCTATACCGACGACGAGCTGGATTGGCTGCGGCACACCACCAGCGTCGGCCGCGCCCTGGGATTCCCGATGGACATCGTCGGACCCGGCCGCATCCGGGAGTTGCACCCCTTCTACAATCTGGACGGCGTCCGGGCGGCGCTCCACACGCCGGACGACGGCCATGTCGATCCCGCCGGCGCAACCCTTGCCCTGGCCCGGGGCGCGCGCCAGCGGGGCGCGAAGATCGTTCGCCAATGCCGGGTGACCGGCGTAGAGGCCGAACCGAACGGCGAATGGCGGGTCCGGACCGTTCAGGGCGACATCGTCTGCGAGCATGTCGTCAATGCCGGCGGGGCCTATGCCCGCCAGGTCGGACGATGGGTCGGCCTCGATATCCCGGCCACGTCGATGACCCACCACTACCTGATTACCGATACTGTGCCGGAATTCCAGGCGATGGCGGGCGAACTGCCGGTTGTCCGCGACGACCGGCTGGTTTCCGGCTACATCCGGATGGAGCAGAAATCGGGCCTCATCGGCATCTATGAAAAGGCCGATCCCAACACGGTCTGGGAAGACGGGTGCCCGTGGGAGGCCGAGAACGAGCTGTTCGAACCGGATTACGACCGCATCATGCCGTGGCTGGAAAACGCCATGGACCGCATGCCGGTTCTGGCGGAGCTGGGAATCAAGCGTGCGGTGCACGGGGCGATCTCCCACCCTCCCGACGGCAATCCGCTGGTCGGCCCGGCGCCGGGCCTGCGCAACTACTGGCTGGATTGCGGCTGCCAGATCGGCATCGGCTGGGGGCCGGGCCTGACCCGGGAACTGGCGCGGTGGATGGTGCACGGATCGGCCGATATCAACATGCGGGACTACGATCCGCGCCGGTTCGGGCGCTACGCCGACGCCGGCTTTCAGGTGACCAAGGCGAAGGAGGATTATCTTCTGCGCCACGAAATCCCGTTCCCGCATCTCAACCGGCCGGACGGGCGGCCGGTCAGGCCGAGCGCGCTGTACGGCCGCCTGAAGGCAAAGGGCGCCGTCTTCGAAGAGGTCTGCGGCTGGGAGCGGCCGCGCTGGTTCGCCACCGGCGATCTGGAACAGCGGGACTATTACTCCTTCCGGCGGGCGCCCTGGCACGACGCCGTCGCAGCCGAAACCGCTGCCGTGCGCGAGCGCGCCGGGATCATGGATATCTCGGCCTTCGCCAAGGTCGAAGTATCCGGGCCGGATGCCTATGCGCTGGTCGAGCGCCTCATTCCGAACCGCGCGCCGGGCCGGGCGGGCCGCCTCGCCCTCACCCACCTGCTGAGCGAGAACGGACGGATCGAACTGGAAACCGCGATCGCCCGCCTTGCCGAAGACCGGTTCTATTTCACCTGCGCCGCCTTCTTCGAACGGCGGCTGCTCGATCATCTGGCGAAACACCGGGGCGAGGCCGCCGTCGGGATCGTCAACCGGTCCGACGATTGGGGCGCCCTGGCGCTGAACGGCCCGCGGTCCCGCGACATTCTCGCGGCGTGTACGGACGCGGCGCTCGACAACGGGAATTTCCGCTGGCTGCGCGCGCAGGAGATCCCGGTGGCCGGGAACGCGCTGTGGGCCTTCCGCATGTCCTATGCCGGCGAGCTCGGCTGGGAATTGCACGGCCCGGCGGACGCCATCGCCGCCGCCTACGACGCGCTCCGGGCAGCCGGCGCGGCGCACGGCATCGCCGACTATGGATCGTTCGCCATGAACGCCATGCGGATGGAAAAGATGTTCAAGGGCGCCGGCGAGCTTACCAACGAAGTGACGCTGCCCGAAGCCGGCGTCATGCGGTTCGTCAGGATGGACAAGGGCGACTTCATCGGCAAGGCGGCGACGGCGGCGGCCATGGCCCATCCGCTGCGCTGGCAGTGCGTGTATCTGGAGATCGACGGCGACGGCGAGCATGACGGGCATGGCGGCGAGGCCGTCTTGTTCTCGGGCGAGCGGGTCGGATCGACCAGTTCGGTCGCCTGGGGGCACAGGGTGCGCAAACTGCTCGCCTTCGCCTATGTGAGGCCGGATTGCGCCGCTCCCGGCACCGGTCTCGAGGTTCTCGTCATGGGCGAACCCCGCGCGGCCCGGGTGCTGGCCGATGCCGTTTACGATCCCGAAAACACCTTGCCGCAAGGGTAAGCCGATGAGCGTTCAACCCACTCAGGCCGATCTCTACGCCACCGCCGAGGCCGCTTTGCCGGGCGCCGGCCTCGGCGGCTACGCGTTGCCCGAGGACGGCCGGTTCATTATCCGCGAAGGCCGCGGCGGCCGGCTGGTCTCCGTCGATGGCCGGGAGTATGTCGATTACGTCTGCGGCGCCGGGGCGACCATCATCGGGCACGATCATCCGGCGGTCATCGACGCCGTCCGCGAACGGGCCGGCAAGGGACTGCATTTCTTCGGCACGCTCAACGACGCCGCCGTCGAACTGGCCGAGGAACTGGTCGGCGCCATCCCCTGTGCCGAACGGATCGTCTTCACGACGACCGGGTCGGAAGCCACGTCCTATGCCCTCAGGATCGCCCGGGCGGTGACGGGCAAGCCGAAAATCCTGAAATTCGAAGGCGCCTATCACGGAAACTACGATTACGCGGCGTTCAGCCTGTTCCCGACGGCGCCGGCCAACTATCCGTCTGCCCGCAGCGAGATCGGCGGCGTGCCGGAGGCGCTCGCCGATACCATGCTGGTGGCGCCCTACAACGATCTGGAGACCGTCGAGAGCATTCTCGCCGAAACGGCAGGAGACATCGCGGCGATCATCGTAGAGCCGGTGCAGCGCATCATCTGGCCGAAGCCGGGTTTTCTGCAGGGCCTGCGCGACCTGGCCGACAGGCATGGCGTGTTGCTGATCTTCGACGAAGTCGTGACCGGCTTCCGGCTCGGCTATGCCGGGGCGCAGGGCTGCTTCGGCGTCATTCCCGATCTGGCGAGCTACGGCAAGATCGTCGGCGGCGGCGGGCCGCTGGGCTGCGTCGCCGGCCGGGCGGACCTGATGGACGCGACCGACCCCGGCCGCAAGGGCCGGCCGGATTACGCCTTTATCAATGGCACCCTTCACGGCAATCCGATCGCCGCCGTCGCCGGAATGGCGACGCTCAGGGTTCTTAAGGAGCCCGGGTTCTACGACGCCTTCCACGCCCGCGCCGACCGGTTCCGGGCGGCCCTGGCCGATGTGCTGGCGCAGCACGATGTGCCCGCGATCGTCGCCGGCAAGGCCTCGTTCTGGCAGTTCCTGTTCGCCGGTCGCGAACCGGCAAACCAGATGGATGTCCTGGCCACCGACATGCCGCGGTCGGCGACGCTGGACCGGGCACTGCTGCGCAACGGCGTGTATGTCCTGCCCAACGTGCGCCGCTTCTTCTCCGCCGCGCATAGCGACGCCGACCTCGAAATGACGCTGGACGCCCTGTCCGTTGCGTGCGGTCTGATTGACGGGCAAGGGGACGAAGCCGGTTGACGCCGCCGGGAGCCGCGCGCTTCTTTCGCTGCGGAACCCTATGGCGGACAGCGAAACGGCGAGGCGATGGCGGAAACGGCGGAACCGCTGCTGGAAGACGACGCCGGCAACCGCTTCGCCCCGGCCGGGCCGGAGGCGCGGATCGCCTGCTTCGTGCCGTCGATCACCGAACTGCTGGTCGATCTCGGCCTCAAGGACCGGCTGGTCGCGCGCACGCGCTTCTGCATCCACCCGGCCGACGCGGTCGCGCGCATTCCGGCGATCGGCGGCACCAAGAAGGTCAGCCTGCGCAAGTTGGAGGCGCTGGCGCCGACCCACGCCGTCCTGAACATCGACGAGAACACGGTGGAGATGGCCGAGGCGATGCGCGCCTTCGTGCCCAACCTCGTCGTCACCCATCCCCTGGCGCCGGAGGACAATCTGCGGCTCTACGCCCTGATGGGCGGGCTGTTCGGCAAGGCGGCCGAGGCGGCGGCGCTGAGCCGGGCGTTCGAGGCCGCGCGCGCCGCCCTGCCGCCGGCCGATGCCGCGGGGCGCCGGGACGTGCTCTATTTCATCTGGAAGGAGCCTTGGATGACGGTGTCGCGCGACACCTACATCTCGGCGATGCTCGGCCTGGTCGGCTGGCAAACGACCCATCACGATCCGGACGTCCGCTATCCGACGGTGGACCTGACGCCGGAGACCGTGGCGGCGACCGACCTGTTCCTGTTCCCGACCGAGCCTTACGAGTTCACCCGCGCGGAGGTCGACGCCTTCCTGCGCGACCACGATTGCCCGCCGGAAAAGGCGCTCCCGGTCGACGGCGAATATTGCAGCTGGTACGGCAGCCGCGCCATCGCCGGGCTGCGCTACCTGAAGGACCTGGCGCAAACCGAGCGGACGCGCGGCTGAAACATCCCGCCGGCGGGCCGTCGCCCGGCCGGCTTCCGCGTTTGCTCCGGCGCGGCCCGATCGGGTAAGGACAGGGCGTGGGAACCGTCGCCGCATATATCGGGGCCGCCCTCGCCGAGATCGGCGGCTGCTTCGCCTTCTGGGCCTGGCTCCGCCTCGACAAGTCGGTCTGGTGGCTCGTGCCGGGCATGGCGGCGCTGGCGCTGTTCGCCTGGCTGCTCACCCTCGCCGATGTCCAGGCGGCCGGGCGCGCCTATGCGGCCTATGGCGGCGTCTACGTCGCCGCGTCGGTGCTCTGGCTGGGGATCGTCGAGGGCGTGGGCCCCGACCGCTGGGACCTGGTCGGCGCCTGCGTCGTGCTGATCGGCGCCGGCATCATCCTCTTCGCGCCGCACAGTGCGTGAAAGTGGCCCTATCGGCGCCGCCCCGGATCGGGGTCCGGGGCAGCAATTCCGGTCATTTTTCGACGCCGGCGAACGGGCGGCGTCTGCCGATATTGCCGGCTTCCTTCCGCTGGCGGACCGGGCGGCGGCGCGCTAAACTGGCGCCGTCACGCCCATTGGCGGATCGAAACCCAGCGGAGCGCCGCCATGCCCGGACTCGCCGCCTTCAACCTGATGCAGTGGATCGCCGACCATGACGAGGTGCTCAGGCCGCCGGTCGGCAACGCCCAGATCTGGCAGGACGCCAACTTCATCGTCACCATCGTCGCCGGGCCGAACGAGCGCACGGATTTTCACGACGATCCGCTGGAGGAGTTCTTCTACCAGATCAAGGGCGACATGACCCTGCGCATCATCGAGGACGACCGGATCAAGGACGTGCCGATCCGCGAGGGCGACGTGCTGCTGCTGCCGCCGCACACCCGCCATTCGCCCCAGCGGCCGGAGCCCGGCTCCTACGGCCTGGTGATCGAGGCCCAGCGGCCGGAGGGCCATCTCGACGCCTTCGAATGGTATTGCGACAAGTGCGGCCACCGCATCCACCGCGACGAGTTCCAGCTCAACAGCATCGTCGACGACCTGCCGCCGGTGTTCCGCAACTACTACGCCAGCGAAGAGCTGCGCACCTGCGGCAACTGCGGCTGGCTCGACCCCGGCCGCCGCCCGCCCCCGCCGGCGGAGGGGCTGCCGAGGATTACGATGGGGTGAGGGGCCAGTTGGTGGCCGAATTGAACACCCGACCTATAAGGAACGAGGCCGAGTACAACCGGACACTTGCCGAAATCGACCGGCTTATGGGCGCCGGGCCGGGCACGCCGGAGGCTTCCGAACTGGACGTGCTCGTTTCGCTTGTCGAAGCCTACGAAGCCGCGCATTGGCCGATTGAAGAGGTGGTCGCCGCGCCGCTGGTCGCGCGCGACCGCCGGCCATGACGCGGAAATCGAATTGCTCTGATGTGCTGGCGGATTCCCTGCTGCCCGGCAGGCTGAACGTCAACCGGCGGCGGGAAGATGCCGGCGACAATTGCAACGCCGCTCGTTCGCCGATGTCCAAAAATAACCAAAGATGCCGCCCCGGACCCCGATCCGGGGCCCAGTCGCGACCCGAAAGACCTGTGCCTGTGGCCCCTGGTCCCCGGATCTCCGCTGCGCTCCGTCCGGGGAAACAATTTTGGGATCATTTGTGGCGTAAGCTACCGGAACGGCGTCAGGCCGCGAACGCAGTGCTACAGACATATCCCCGTTGCAAACCAGTCCCTACAGACCGCCGGAAACCTCACCGTTCGGCGTATAGTCCGCTATAAGCGCCCTTCCCGCCCCGGTTCCCGCCCGGTCCGCGGCGCCGCAATCCCTGCCGCGAGGATTCTCCATGCCGCCTGCCAGAACGGGGTACTCCGCCGCCCAGATCGCGCTGCACTGGATCATTGCGGTGCTGATCGTCGCGCAGGTCGTGCTGCACGAGGGCATGGAGACGGTGTATGGCGCGGCCCAGGGCGATTCGGGGGGCGGCCCGGCGCCGACGGAGGCCGAGCGCCTGATGGCCGACCTGCACGTCGCCGGCGGCATCACGGTGTTCCTGCTCGCCCTGCTGCGCGTCGTCCTGCGGCTGCGACGCGGCGCTCCGCCGCCGCCCGAGATCGAGCACCCGGCCCTGCGCTTCGCGGCCAAAGTCGTCCATTTCCTGTTCTACGCCGTCATCCTGCTGATGCCGTTCAGCGGCGCGCTCGCCTGGTTCGGCGATGTCGGGGCGGCGGCCGCGGCGCACCGGGCCGGGATGCTGATTATCGTCGCCCTGCTGCTCCTGCACGTCGCCGGCGCGCTCTACCACCATTTCGTGCTCAAGACCGACGTCATGCGCCGGATTCTGCGGCCGGAGAGAATGGCCCCGTGAAACCGGATCCGTGAGACCGCCCCGTGAAGCCGCCGCGGAACCGGCGGGCGGCTGTCTCCGGACTCGACTCGGCGCCCGCCTTCGGTGAAACTGCACGTTGCAACAGGGTGACAGCAGGGCGGAAAACGCGGCACATGACAGACAGGAGGGCCGAGCGGGCATGGGGACGCTGATCGACATCGAACAGGCGCGCGCGTCCCGGCGCGCGGCGGGCCACAGGGCTCCGGCATCCGGGACGCGCCATCCACCCTCCTCCCCCGTAAGGCCTCCGCCCGCATCCCGCCACACCTTCTTCAGCCGGTCCGAGCTCTGCAAGCTGCTCTCGCTCTACAGCCGGCGCGTCGTCAACGG
>VXNK01000070.1 GCA_009840595.1 Rhodospirillaceae bacterium
GCGCACCTCGCGCCAGATGCTGCACGAGATCGGCCGCGAGCCGACGCCGGAGGAGTTGGCCGAACGGCTCCACGTCCCGCTGGAGAAGGTGCGCAAGGTCCTCAAGATCGCCAAGGAGCCGATCTCGCTCGAAACCCCGATCGGCGACGAGGAAGACAGCCATCTCGGCGATTTCATCGAGGACAAGAACGCCATCGTGCCGCTCGACGCCGCGATCCAGTCCAACCTGCGCGAGACGACGACCCGGGTGCTGGCGACGCTGACGGCGCGCGAGGAGCGCGTGCTGCGCATGCGCTTCGGCATCGGCATGAACACCGACCACACGCTCGAAGAGGTCGGCCAGCAATTCTCCGTCACCCGCGAGCGCATCCGCCAGATCGAGGCCAAGGCCCTGCGCAAGCTCAAGCACCCGAGCCGGTCACGGAAGCTGCGGAGTTTCCTGGATACCTGAGGGGCGGGCGGCGGCGCCCATGCGCATCGTCGCCTGGAATTGCGCCGGCGCGCTTCATCGGAAATTCGAACCGCTGCTGGCGCTCAAACCTGACATTGCGGTCGTATCCGAATGCGCCGCGCCAGATGTGTTGGCGCGAAAATGCGATCTGCCGGCTTTCTCCGCCCCGCCCATCTGGGTCGGGCGCAACCGGAATAAAGGACTGGCGGTTTTCCTTTTCAATTGCGCGGCAGCACACGCACACGGCCGGATCGATCGCGGCCTGGAATGGTTGCTGCCGATCGAAGTTACGCTGCCGCGCCGCTTCAACCTTCTCGCCGTTTGGGCGCAAAACGGCCCGTGGCGCAAAGCGGCACCCGGACCGCTGCGAAAGGCGCTGGATTCCTACCGCGAATTCCTGACGGATGAAGACGCCGTTATCGCCGGCGATCTCAACAACAACGCGATCTGGGACAAACCCGGCTGGGCGATGAACCACCTGGACGCTGTGAATATCCTGAACGGCTTCGGCCTCGTCAGTGCCTATCACGCTGCGACAGGCGAGGCGGAGGGAGCCGAAACCGCCCCGACCCACTATTGGCGCGACCGCAGGAAAGACGGTCCGACCTACCATCTCGACTACATTTTTGTGCCGAGCGTTTGGACTGAACATGGATCCAGTGTTCGGGTGGAGCCGTTCGAGCCGTGGACCGGCGCCGGTCTGAGCGATCATGTGCCGGTGATATTCGATACCGGCGGCGACTAGGCGCCCCGTCCCCAAAGCAACGAAGACAGCGTTTGCATGCGCCGCCGGTTGGCGTATTGCTGTCGCTTGAACGGAGCGCGGCGAAGGAGGGCGCCATGATGCAGGAGCGGATCGAGGCGAAGTGGATCCGGGCGTTCGAGACGGTGTTCGGCCTGTGCGCGGTCGAGCCCGGCGATGCGGTCGCCATCCTGTCGGAGAGCCAGTCGCGCGGCATCAACGTGCAGCTGGCGGAACTGGCGCTGAGCGCGATGGGCGCCCGGCCGTTCCACGTCGTGCTGCCGACGCCGCCGCAATCGGCGCCCGTGCCGGTGCGCTCGACCGGGGCGAGCGACGCGGTGCAGGGGCTCGGGCCGGTGATCGAGGCGCTCGGCGCGTCGGCCCTGTTCGTCGACTGCACCGTCGAGGGCATGCTGCACGCGCCGGAGCTGCCGGAGATCCTCAAGAAGGGCACGCGCGGCCTGATGATCTCCAACGAGCATCCCGAAGCCCTGGAACGGCTGGCGCCGGACGCCGAGCTCGAAGGCCGGGTGAAGACAGGCATAAAGATGCTGCGCGGGGCCTCGGAAATGCGCGTCGCCTCCGACGCCGGCACCGACCTCACGATCCGGGTCGCGGGCGCGGCGGCGGGCGGCGGCTGGGGCTTCACGAAACGGCCCGGCACCATGACCCACTGGCCCGGCGGCCTGTGCCTGTGCTTCCCGGCGACCGGCAGCGTCAACGGGCGGCTGGTGCTCGACCGCGGCGACGTCAACCTCACCCTCAAGCGCTACATGGAGGCGCCGGTGACGCTGACCATCGAGGACGACTACGTCACCGACATCGCCGGCGACAATCTCGATGCCGACCTGTTCCGCGCCTATATCGACGCCTGGGGCGACCGCGAGGCCTACGCCGTCAGCCATGTCGGCTGGGGCATGAACCCGGCGGCGCGCTGGGAATCGATGGCGCTCTACGACAAGACCGATTTCAACGGCACGGAGCTGCGCGCCTTCGCCGGCAATTTCCTCTATTCGACCGGGGCAAACGAGGTCGCCGGCCGGCACACCCTCGGCCATTTCGACCTGCCGCTGCGCCATTGCACGGTATCGCTGGACGGCCGCACCGTCGTCGACCGGGGCGTTTTGCAGGGCGACCTCGCCGCATGAATGCGCCGCCGCTGCCGGACGTCCCGGCCTGCATCGAGGCCGGGGCGGGGCCGGGCACCGTGCTGTTCCTGCACGGCATCGGCGGCGACTCCGGCAGCTTCGCCGACAATCTGCCCGCATTGCCGGAAGGCTGGCGCGGCCTCGCCTGGGACGCGCCGGGTTACGGGAATTCGGCGCCGTTGGCGGAAATGACCTTCGAAACGCTGGCCGCCGCGGCGATCCGGCTGCTCGATGCGCAAGGCGTTCGCCGTGCCGTCGTCGTCGGCCATTCCATGGGCGGCATGATCGCCCAGGAGATCGCCGCCCGCTATCCGGAGCGCGTCCGGGGACTGGTCCTGTTCGCCACCAGCGCGGCCTTCGGCGGGCGCGACGCCATATTCCGCATGAAATTCCTCGCCGACCGTCTCGCGCCGCTCGACCGGGGGCTGACGCCGGGGGATATCGCCCGGCCGCTGGTTCCGAGCCTGTTCGGCCCCGAGCCGCCGCCCGGGGCCGTGGAGCGCGCCGTCGCGAGCATGGCGGCGCTGTCTTCGGCGACCTATCGCCAGGCGCTCAACTGCATCGTCCTGTTCGACCGCAAGGCCGATCTGGCGCGCATCGCGTGTCCGACCCTGGCGCTCGCCGCCGAACACGACAGGCTGGCCCCGCCGCGGACGATGGAACGGATGGCCGGGGCGATCCCCGGCGCGCGTTACCGTTGTCTCGCCGGGGCGGGCCATCTGGCCAACATGGAAGACCCGGCGGCGTTCAACGCCGAAATCGGCGGCTTCCTGCGAGACATTCCCCGGCAGGACCCGGACCGGACCTAGAGAGGCCGCATGTCTGCTGCACTCATGGACATCCACGGGGCGGATGCGACCGCCCGGCAAAAGGACCTGATCGGCCGGACCCGCGAACTGGGCCGCGACCGCTTCCGCCCGCGCGCCGCCGGTTTCGACGCGCGCAACGTCTTTCCGTTCGAAAACTATGCCGACCTGCGCGAGGCCGGCTTCTACGCCCTGACGGTCCCCGAAGATCACGGCGGCATGGGCGCCGACTACCAAACCTATGCGCTGGTCTCCGCCGAACTGGGCCGCTGGTGCCCGGCGACCGCGCTCACCTTCAACATGCATACCAGCACGCTTCTGTGGGCGTCGCGCCTGGCCGACGAGCTGGACATGCCGGACGATGTGCGCGCCCAGCACAACATCCGCCGTGCGGACATTTTCCGCCGCGTGGTCGAGGACGGCATGCTGTTCGCCCAGCCCTTCTCCGAGCCGGACAGCGCGGCCGCGGCCGGCAAGGCGGCCTTCGGCACGACGGCGCGGCCGGTCGAGGGCGGCTACCGGGTCGATGGCATCAAGCATTTCGCCTCGCTCTCCGGCGCCGCGAGCCATTACGGCCTGGTCTGCACGCTGCAACAGGAAGGCGTCGAGCCGGTCCCGCAGAACACCATGTTCCTCGCCGTGCCGGCCGGTGCCGAGGGCGTGACGATCTTCGGCGAATGGGACGTCATGGGCATGCGGCCGACCGACAGCCGCTCGATCCGGTTCGAGAATGTCTTCGTGCCCGACGACCTGACCATGCTGCCGCACGGCCTCTACTACCAGGCCGCGCTCAACTGGCCGCACATGTTCATGACCCTGACGCCGACCTATCTCGGCCTCGCCCATGCCGCCTTCCAGTTCACCGTGGACTATCTGCGCGGCGAGGTCGCCGGCGCACCGCCCGCCGGTTCCGCCCGGCACAGCCCGGCCAAGCAGCTTGCGGTGGCGGAGATGCGCATCAAGCTGGAGCAGGCGACGGCCCTGTTCCGGCGCGCGATCGGCGAGGCCCGGCTGCGCCCGGCCAAGGAAGACCGGCTGCGCGCCTACGCCGCCCAGTTCACCGTGATGGAATACGCCAACGACATTGCCCGGCTCGGCCTGCGCACCTGCGGCGGCCGGGCGATCTTCCGGAATTTCGATATCGAGCGCTGGTATCGCGACAGCCGCTGCGGTTCGCTGATGCTGCCCTGGACGGCGGAAATCTGTCTGGAGCGGCTGGGCCGGGAGAGCCTGTTCGAACGCGGCGAACAATGACGGCCGGACGGGCAGCGGGACACAGCCAGACCGACGTTTCCGGCTGGATCGCGCAGCGCGCCGGCTGGGCGCCGGACGATACCGCCATACGCTTCGAAGGGGCGGACATCTCCTACGCGGCGCTGGAAGACCGGATCGGCCGGACCGCTGGGGCGCTCGCCGGCGAACTCGGCATCGGCGAAGGCGGCCGGGTGGCGCATCTCGGCGTCAACGCGCCGGAGACGATCGAGCTGCTGTTCGCCTGCGCCCGGCTCGGTGCGATCTTCGTGCCGCTGAACAATCGGCTGACCGTCGAGGAACTGCTGTGGCAGTTGCAGGATTGCGGCGCCCGCCTGCTGTTCGTCGAACCGGATTTTTTCGACCGCGCCGCCGAATTGGCCGCGGCGTTGCCGGATCTGCGCCTCGCAACCTATGGCGGCGCCGACCCGCGCTGGCCCGGCCTGGAGCGGCTGCGCAAGGCGGCGAAACGCTGGCCGCCGTCGTTGTGCGCCGACCTGCGCCGCCCGGCGAAGATCGTCTACACCTCGGGTACGACCGGCCGGCCCAAGGGCGCGGTGCTGTCCCAGGAAGCCCTGTTCTACACCGCGCTCAACGGCCAGTCGGTCTTCGAGTTCCGGCGCGACGACCGCATCCTGACCGCGATCCCGCTGTTCCATGTCGGCGGCATGAACATCCAGACCCTGCCTGCCCTGCGCGCCGGCGCGGCGGTCATGCTCCACCGCCGGTTCGATCCGGCCGCGGTCCTGAAGACGCTGGTCGAGGAGCGGACGACCCTGCTCGCCATCGTGCCGACCATGGCGCGCGCCCTGTTCGCCCTGCCGGACTTCGCCGATGCCGACCTGTCGGGCCTGCGCTGCGTGTGCATGGGCTCGTCCTCGGTGCCGCCCGCCCTGTTCGCGCCGTGGCACGCCCGCGGCCTGCCGGTGAACCAGGTCTACGGGCTGACCGAGAGCGGACCGACCGCGGTGGCGCTGCCGATCGCCGACGGTTTCGCCCGCAGCGCCTCGGCCGGCAAGCCGGTGTTGCATTGCGCGGCGAAAGTCGTCGCCGACGACAGCGACCGGGAAGCGGTGCCCGGCGAGATCGGCGAAATCTGGCTGCGCGGCCCCAACCTGATGACGGAATACTGGGGCGACCCCGAAGCGACCGCCGACGCCTTTACCGAAGACGGCTGGTTCCGGACCGGCGACCTCGGCCGGGTCGACCGGGACGGCTATTTCTTCGTCGAGGATCGCAAGATAGACATGATCATATCCGGCGGCGAGAACATCTACCCGGCGGAACTCGAGCGGATCCTCGCCGAAGCGGACGATCTGGCCGAGTTCGCCGTGGTCGGGCGGCCGGACGAGAAGTGGGGCGAAACCCCGGTCTGCATTGCCGTGCCCAGGCCGGGTTCGGCAGTCACCGAGGAAACTGTCCTTGCGTTGTTCCACGGCCGGCTGGCCCGCTACAAGCGCCCGCGCGCGGTCGTGCTGACCCAAGGCCCCCTGCCCCGGACGCCGCTCGGCAAGGTCCGCAGGTTCGAACTGCGCCAGGCGTTGCTCGACGGCCGGCTCGGCGCGTAAGGCAGCCCTACGCCGCCGCCTGCAACGCGCCCCGCTCGATCATGGCTTCGGCGATCTGGATGGTGTTGAGCGCCGCGCCCTTGCGCAGGTTGTCGGAGACCACCCATAGCGCGAGGCCGTGCGGCACGGTCGGGTCCTTGCGGATGCGGCTGACATAGACCTTGTCGTCGCCCGCACATTCGACGGGCGTGACATAGCCCTCGTCGGCCCGGTGATCGATCACCGAAACGCCGGGCGCCGCCGCCAGGGCCTCGCGGGCCTCGTCCTCGCCGAGCGCGCCGTCGAATTCCAGATGCACCGCTTCGGCATGGCCGATGAAGACCGGCACGCGCACGCAGGTCGCGATCATGTCGATGGCCGGGTCGAGAATCTTCTTCGTCTCGTTGACCATCTTCCATTCCTCCTTCGTCGAGCCGTCCTCCATGAAGACGTCGATATGGGGAATGACGTTGAAGGCGATCTGCTTGGTGAACGTCGCCTTGTCCGCGCCGCCGCCGGCATAGATGTTGCGGGTCTGCTCGAACAGCTCGTCCATGCCCGCCTTGCCGGCGCCGGAGACCGACTGGTAGGTCGCGACCGAAACCCGCCGGATGCGCGCCGCGTCGTGCAGGGGCTTGAGCGCGACGACGAGCTGGATCGTCGAGCAGTTCGGGTTGGCGATGATGTTGCGCCGGCCGTTGCGCGCCATGTAGCCGGCGAGCGCGTCGCCGTTCACCTCCGGCACGACCAGCGGCACATCCGCATCCATGCGGAACTGGCTGGTGTTGTCGATCACCAGGCAGCCGGCGGCGGCGGCCCGCGGCGCGTATTCCTTCGAAATCTTCGCGCCGGGCGACGAAAAGGCGATATCGACGCCGTCGAAATCGAAGGCCGCGAGGTTCTTCACCTCCAGCGTCCTGCCATTGAAATCGATCGGATCGCCTTCCGAGCGCGGCGAGGCGAGCGGGATCACCTCGTCGGCCGGGAACTTCCGCTCGGCCAGCAGGTCGAGCATTTCCCGGCCGACATTGCCGGTCGCGCCGACCACGGCTACGCGATAGCCCATACTCTTTACTCCGTTCCCACAGATCCATTCAGGACGGTCCGGCGCTTGAATTGGCGAACCGTCCGCCGCACTTCAAGATATCCTCATGCCGCGCGCAGCGGGGCGGATCGTCCCCGGACTGCGCGAGGCGCGCGCCGGGAGGCGAAAACGATGCCCGATACGCCCGATACCACAGCTTCAGGCGACAAGATCGCCACCTACCGGGAGTTCTGGCCCTTCTACCTCGGCGAACACCGCAAGCCGCTGACCCGCCGTCTGCACTATTTCGGCACGTCGCTTGGCATCGCCGCGGTGGTCGTCGCGCTGGTCACGCAAACCTGGTGGCTGCTCGCCGCCGCGGTGTTCTGCGGCTATTTCTTCGCCTGGATCGGCCATTTCTTCGTCGAGAAAAACCGGCCGGCGACCTTCACCTACCCGGTCTGGTCCCTGTTCAGCGACTTCCGGATGCTGTGGCGCTGGGCGACCGGCCGCCTCGCCGGCGACTACGAGCGCTTCGGCATTCCGCAATAGGCCCTGCCGCCAAAACGCAAGACGGCTCCCCGCGATCCGCACCGCGGGAAGCCGTCTGTTGAAACTGGGCGCTCCTCCCGCGGCGCCCTGTATGCGGGTCGGGGTCCGCGGGTCGGGCGCGGACCGGGCCTATTCCTGCTCGGCGGTCGTCGTGTTGGTCACGACCGTCTGCTCGACCTTCGGTTTGTCGCTCTGGGCCATGCCGGCCATCGGGCAGGCGAAGGCCGCACCGGCCGTGCCGAGCACGAAGCCGGCAACACAAAGGCCGAGGGCGGTTTTCTTGATAACGGGCATGGGACTTCTCCCCACAGGAGGTTCGCAGAATATGCTATCCTGAACCTATACCGACTGCCGGCTCCGGTCAACGCGGATTGCTTGCGCGCTGCGCCGGACAGAAGGAGGGTACACGCCATGATCTGCGCCGTCGTCCGCTACCGGCTGCCGCCGTCCATCGACCGGGCGGCCTGCCGCGACCATCACGAGAAGATCGCGCCCGGTTTCCGCGAGGTGCCGGGCCTGTTCAGCAAGCATTTCATCTGCGCCGACAACGGGATCGCCGGCGGCGTCTACCAGTGGGAGAGCCGCGAGGCCGCCGAGGCCTTCTATTCCGGCCCGTGGCGCGACGGCATCGTCGAGCGCTACGGCATGGAGCCGGAGATCGAGTTTTTCTCCGTCTTCTGCGTCACCGACAATGTCGCCGGCGAAGTCCGGGTGCTCGAGCCGGCCCCGGCGATCGCGGCGGAATGAGCCGGGGCGCCTGCCCCTACTCCCCCTCCGCCTTCTCCCGCTTGAGGTCGCCGAACGGGCCGCCGTCGGTGGCGTAACGCTGGATCAGCGGCAGCTGCGAGAGCGCGAAGACGATGGTGATCGGCATGTTGCCGAACACCTTGAATGAGACCCAGAAGCTCTCGGTCTGGGTGCGCCAGACGATCTCGTTCAGCACGGCCATGAAGACGAAGAAGCAGGCCCAGCGGAAGGACAGCTTGAACCAGCCCTCGTCGGTCAGCTGAAAGACCGGGCCGAACAGGTATTTCAGGAAGGCGCGGCCGAATAGCAGGCCGGCGAACAGGGTGAAAGCGAACAGGCCGTTCACTATGGTCGGCTTCATCTTGATGAAGGTGTCGTCCTGCAGGATCAGCGTCAGTCCGCCGAAGACGACGACCACCACCGTGGTGACCAGCGGCATCAGCGGCACCCGCCGCTCCAGCCGGATCGAAAAGAACAGGGAGACCAGCATCGCCGGGATGAAGGCGGCGGTCGCGACCATCAGGTCCCAGACGAAATAGCAGACGAAGAAGGCGCCGAGCGGCCCGAACTCGATGAGCGTCCGGGTCAGCGGGTTGACCGTCGATTTTTCCGACGGATCGGCGGCGAATTTCAGTTTCATGCGGCCGCTTCCCGGTTTTCGTCCGTGCCCGCCCCCCCCGCCGGATCGAGGCCCATCAGGCTCCGGGCATAGTCCTGCGCTGCGAAGGGGCGCATGTCCCCGGCGCTCTCGCCGACGCCCACGGCATGGACCGGCAGGCCGAACTTCTCGGCCAGCGAAACGACCACGCCGCCGCGCGCCGTGCCGTCCAGCTTGGTGACGACCAGGCCGGTCACTTCGGCCATGTCGCGGAACGCCTCGACCTGGCCGTGGGCGTTCTGGCCCACGGTGGCGTCGAGTACCAGCAATACGTCGTGGGGCGCGCTGTCGTCGATCTTGCGCAGCACGCGCACGATCTTCGCCAGTTCGTCCATCAGCTCCTTCTTGTTCTGCAGGCGCCCGGCGGTGTCGATCAGCAGCAGGTCGTGGCCGCCGTCCCGCGCCTGTTTCAGCGCGTCGAAGGCAAGGCCCGCGGCGTCGGCGCCGGGATCGCGCGCGACGATCGCGCTATCGGTGCGCTCGGCCCAGATTCTGAGCTGGTCGATCGCCGCCGCGCGGAAGGTGTCGCCGGCGGCCATCATCACGCTCAGGCCGGCGTCGCGATGGTTGCGGGCCAGCTTGCCGATGGTCGTCGTCTTGCCGCTGCCGTTGACGCCGACGACCAGCACGACATGGGGCCGGTGCGCCGGATCGACCGCCAGCGGCCGGGCGACCGGTTCGAGAATGGCACCGATGTCGGCGGCGAACTCGGCGCGGATGTCCGTTTCCGACAGCTCCTGGTCGAACCGGCGCTTGCCGAGTTCGGCGACCAGCCGGGCCGCGGTGGAGGGGCCGAGGTCGGCGGTAATCAGGACGTCTTCGAGCGCTTCGAGCGTGTCGTCGTCGAGCCGCCGCCTGCCGCCGCCGAACAGGCCGCCGATCCCTTCGGTCAGCCGCGACGACGATTTGCCCAGCCCGGCGCGCAGGCGGCCGAGCCAGCCGCGTCTTTGCGCCGGTTCGGGTTCGCCGGCCGCCGGCGCCGGCGCGTCTTTCCTGCGGCGGAACAGGGCCATTACGCAGGCAGCCGTTGCGCCGGACCGGCGAGCAACGTGTCTTCGGCTGCACCGGTAACGCGCATCGGGACGATGCCGCCGGCCGGACAACCGCCCGCAAAGGCGCTGCCGTCGAAGCGCACGGCGGCATAGTGTTCGCTGCGGCCCTTGCCCTCGCCCTCGATCAGCACGGCAATGTCGCGGCCGGTCTGGCCGGCGAGCCAGCGCCGCAGTGCCACCGCGCCCCGCGCGCGCAGCCGGGCGGCGCGTTCCTTGCGCACCGCCTTGGGCACCGCCGGCATTCGCGCCGCCGGCGTGCCGGGCCGCGCCGAATAGGGGAAGACGTGCAGGAAGACGAGGCCGCAGTCTTCGACCAGATCGAGTGTCCGGCCGAACATTTCCTCCGTCTCGGTCGGGAAGCCGGCGATCAGGTCGGCGCCCAGCGCGATGTCCGGGCGCAGGTCGCGCACCCGCCGGCAGAAGTCGACCGTCTGCCGCCGGCTGTGCCGCCGCTTCATGCGCTTGAGGATCAGGTCGTCGCCGGCTTGCAGGCTGAGATGCAGATGCGGCATCAGCCGCTCTTCCTCGGCGATCAGGCGCAGCAGCGTCTCGTCGACCTCGGCGCAATCGAGCGAGGTCAGGCGCAGGCGCGGCAGGTCCGGCACGGCGGCGAGCAGACGTTGGACCATCTGCCCGAGCGACGGCGTCCCCGGCAGGTCGGCGCCCCAGGCGGTGATGTCCACGCCGGTCAGCACGATCTCGCGATAGCCGTTTTCGACCAGCGAGCGCGCCTGCCCGACGATCGGGCCGAGCGGCGCCGAGCGGCTGTTGCCGCGGCCGTATGGGATGATGCAGAAGGTACAGCGGTGGTCGCAGCCGTTCTGGACCTGGACATAGGCCCGGGCGCGGCCGTCGAAACCGCCGGCCAGATGGCTTGCGGTCTCGCGCACCGCCATGATGTCGTTGACCTGCACCGGCGCGTCGTTCGCCGGCAGAAAAGTCGCCGGGTCCATCTTCTCGACATTGCCGACGACACGGTCGACCTCCGGCATCGCCGCCCAGGCGCCGGGATCGATCTGCGCCGCGCAGCCGGTCACGACGATGCGGGCGCCCGGCCGCTGCCGCCGCGCCCGTCGCACCGCCTGGCGGGCCTGGCGCTCGGCTTCGGCGGTCACGGCGCAGGTATTCACGATCACCGCATCGCCCAGCCCGGCGGCGTGCGCCGCGATCGCGCTCGATTCCGCCGCATTCAGCCGGCAGCCGAAGGTCACGATTTGCGGTTCGGGTTGCGCCGTCATGCCAGGACGCCGCGGAAGCTGGTGGCGGTCGGGCCGGACATCAGGACGTGATCGTCCTCCGCCCAGTCGATGAACAGTTCGCCGCCGTCGACCTCGACCGTGACCTTGCGATCCGTCAGACCGCGGCGAACCGCAGCGACCGCGGCGGCGCAGGCGCCGGAGCCGCAGGCCTGGGTCAGCCCCGCGCCGCGCTCCCAAACGCGTAGGCGGATCCGGCCGGGGGCCTTGACCTGGGCGGCGCCGATGTTGGCCCGTTCGGGAAACAGCCGGTGATGTTCGAGGACCGGGCCGATCCGTTCGATCGGCACCGCTTCGGCGTCCTCGACGAAGAAGACGGCGTGCGGATTGCCCATGCCGACGCCGACCGGATCGCTGAGCGGGCCTTCCGCGATGCCGAGATGCAGCGTGTCCCGGTCTTCCGAGAGCGGAATTTCGCGCCAGTCCGTCGCCGGCCGGCCCATGTCGACCGCCACGCTGCCGTCGCCGTTGCGCAGGCAGTCGAGCACGCCGGCTTCGCTTTCGAAGGAGATCTCCGACCTTCCGGTTTCGTCCATCAGCAGCGCGGCGGCGCAGCGGGTGCCGTTGCCGCAGGCGCCGGAGTCCGAACCGTCGCTGTTGAGGAAGAGCAGCCCGTAATCCGCCAGATCGGTCGGCGGCGGCACGATCAGGACGAGCTGGTCGCAGCCGACGCCCCTGCGGCGGTCGGCAATCCGCGCCGCAGTCCGGGCGCAGGGCGCCGCCGCGCCGTCCCGCAGGTCGAGCATCACGAAGTCGTTGCCCGCGCCGTGCATCTTGACGAAGGGAAAGCCGGTGGGCCGGAAGGCGGGCCTGGTCTGGTCGGTCTCGCTCATGGCCGGGGAGATATGGTGTTTCCGCCGCCTCTGTCCACGCGGCAGAGTGTTTGACGCGTCGGTTGCACATCGGCGGTCCGTTGCGGCGTTTGCCGGCTTGACCGGCCGGTTCCGCCCGCCTACATCGCGTCCCGAATTCAGCGCCGGAATGCCCGTGGCGCTCCCGAGGGGGCCCGCCCGTCTGCGAAGGTTCGCACACGGGCGCTTTTTGCATTGGGCAGGCCGGCGGAGAGGGGACACCGGGCACGCGCATGTTCGACAGCCTGACGAGCAGACTGGGCGACGTTTTCGACACGCTGACCCGCCGCGGGTCGCTGAGCGAGTCGGATGTCACCGCGGCGCTGCGCGAGGTTCGCGTCGCGCTGCTGGAGGCCGATGTCGCGCTGCCGGTCGTCCGGGACTTCGTCGACCGGGTGAAGGAACGCGCGGTCGGCGCCGAGGTCCTCCGGAGCGTCACGCCGGGCCAGCAGGTCGTCAAGATCGTCAACGACGAACTGGTCGAAACCCTGGGCCGCGAGGTCGAGGAGATCGACCTGCGGGCCCAGCCGCCGGCCGTCCTGCTGCTCGTCGGCCTGCAAGGTTCCGGCAAAACCACGACGGCCGCGAAGATCGGCAAATATCTCACCGAGAAAGAGCGCAAGCGGGTGCTGATGGCCTCGCTCGATACGCGGCGGCCGGCGGCACAGGAGCAGCTGCGCGTGCTCGGCGAGCAAGCGCAGGTTGCGACGCTCCCGGTCGTCATGGGCGAGCCGCCGGATGCGATCGCCCGGCGCGCCCTTCAGACCGGCAAACTGGAAGCCTGGGACGTCGTCATCCTCGATACCGCCGGCCGGCTGCATATCGACGACGAGCTGATGAACGAGGTCGCCGGGATCGGCAAGGCGACCGCCCCGGTCGAGACCCTGCTGGTCGCCGACGCGATGACCGGCCAGGACGCCGTGACCATCGCACAGGCCTTCGACGAGCAGGTCGGCATCACCGGCATCGTGCTGACCCGCATCGACGGCGACGCCCGCGGCGGCGCGGCGCTCTCCATGCGCGCGGTCACCGGCAAGCCGATCAAGCTGATGGGCACCGGCGAGAAGCTGGACGGGCTCGAACCCTTCCACCCCGACCGGATCGCGAGCCGCATCCTCGGCATGGGCGACGTCGTCAGCCTGGTCGAGAAGGCGGCCGAGACGATCGAGGAGGAGGAGGCCGAAAAGCTCGCCCGCAAAATCCAGAAGGGCAGCCTGGACCTGGAGGATATGCTCGGCCAGCTCCGCCAGCTCAAGAACATGGGCGGGCTCGGCTCCCTGATGAACCTGCTGCCCGGCGTCGCCCGGGCGAAGAAGCAGATGGCCGCCGCCAATGTCGACGAAAAGACGATCGGCCGGCAGGAGGCGATCATCCTGTCGATGACGGTGAAGGAGCGGCGCAGCCCGCAGATCATCCACGCCTCGCGCAAGAAGCGCATCGCCGCCGGCTCGGGCGTGAGCGTGCAGGACGTCAACAAGCTGCTGAAACAGTGGCAGGAAATGAACAAGGTCATGAAGCGCATGAAGAAGATGGGGAAGAAGGGCCGCCTGCCCGATCTCTCCCAGCTTCAGGAGGGCGCCCTGCCCGGCGACATGCAACTGCCGGGGCTCGGCGGCGGCCCTCTGGGCGGCGGCACCGGGCTGCCGGGCGGCCTCGCCAACCTGCCGCCCGGCTTCGGCAAGCGCCGCGTGAAATAGCCGGATAGCCTCAAGAACCTCGTAACGGAACCCGAGAGAACACCCACATGTCCCTACGCATCAGACTGGCCCGGGGCGGGGCGAAAAAACGCCCCTTCTACCGGATCGTCGTGGCCGATTCGCGCATGCCGCGCGACGGCCGTTTCATCGAGCGCATCGGCTCCTACAACCCGATGCTGCCGAAAGATCATCCGGACCGGGTCGTCCTGAAGGAGGAACGGGTCCGGCACTGGCTGGGCGTCGGCGCCCTGCCGTCGGACCGCGTGTCGCGGTTCCTGGGCACCGCCGGTCTCGCGGCCCAGCGCGCGGCGCCGGTCCAGACGAAGAAACACCTGCCGGGCGAGAAGACGCTGGAGCGCCGCCGCGAGCGCGAGGAGAAAGCGAAGGCGGGTGCGGCGGCCGCCGCCGAGGCGAAGGCCGAGGCCGAGACTGAAGTCGAAGTTAGGGCTGAAGCCGAAACCGGGGCTGAAGCCGAAACCGGGGCTGAAGCCGAAACCGGGGCCGAAGCCGAAACCAAAGCTGAGGCCGAAGGCTGATCCGGCGGCGTCGCTGCCGGTCCGGCCGATCATGTCGGAGCGCAAGATGGTCTGCATCGGGGCGGTTGCCGGGGCGCACGGGGTGCGCGGCAACGTCAGGATCAAGCCGTTTACGGACGTGCCGGAGGACGTCGCCGCCTACGGGCCGGTGAGCGATGCCGGGGGAGCGCGCGCCTTCGACCTGACGCTGGTCGGCGAATCCGGCGGCACGGTCATTGCGCGCCTGACCGGCATCGAGGACCGCGACGCGGCCGAAGCGCTCAGGGGTCTGCGCCTCCACGTCCCGCGCGAACGCCTGCCGGCGCCGGAGGAGGACGAATTCTACCACGCCGACCTGATCGGCCTTCGCGTCGTCGATTCGGAGGGCTGCGCCGCCGGAACCGTCCACGCGCTTTACGATTTCGGCGCCGGCGATCTGATCGAGATCCGCCGGCCGTCCCGTCCGCCGGTCCTTTTGCCCTTTACCCGTGCGGCCGTCCCCGAAATCGACCTGTCTGCGGGCGAGGTGACCGTCGATGCCGCGCACCTGGCGGAAGCCGATGCGGCGCCGGCGGCGGCAGACGACCTGTGAGCGGGCGCAACACCGTCTGGTCGGCCACGGTGCTGACCCTGTTCCCGGAGATGTTTCCGGGCTGCCTGGGCCATTCGCTCGCGGGCAAGGCACTGCACGACGGCCTGTGGTCGCTGAAGACCGTCGACATCCGGGGTTTCGCGCGCGACAGGCACGCCACGGTCGACGATACGCCCTTCGGCGGCGGGCCGGGCATGGTGATGCGGGCCGACATCGTCGATGCGGCGCTGCGTTCGCCGGAGACCGGACCGGCGGACGGACGGCCGCGCATCTTCCTGTCGCCGCGCGGCGCCCCGCTGACCCAGCAGCGGGCGCACGAACTGGCGGCGGGGCCCGGCGCGGTCATCCTGTGCGGCCGCTACGAGGGGGTCGACCAGCGCGCGATCGAGGCGCACGGCCTGGAGGAAGTGAGCATCGGCGACTATGTCCTGTCCGGCGGCGAGCCGGCGGCGGCGGTGCTGATCGACGCCTGCGTGCGGTTGCTGCCCGGCGTGGTCGGCGACGCGCGCTCGCTGGCGGAGGAAAGTTTCGAGCGGGGGCTGCTGGAGCATCCCCATTATACCCGGCCGCAGACCTGGAACGGCATGACCGTCCCGGAGGTGCTGCTGTCGGGTCATCACGCGCGGGTCGCCGAATGGCGGCTGGCGCAGGCAGAGGACATCACCCGGTTGCGCCGGCCCGACCTGTGGGCCCGATATGCCGGGCAGCAACCGGGGAAAGGCGTGTAGGCCGATGAACATCATCCAGGAAATCGAGCAGGAACATCTCGCCGAGATTGCCGGCGACAAGGCGATTCCGGATTTCAGCCCCGGCGATACCGTGCGGGTCAACGTCCGGGTCGTCGAGGGCAACCGCGAGCGGGTCCAGGCCTTCGAGGGCGTGTGCATCGGGCGGCGCAATGCCGGCCTGAACTCGTCCTTCACCGTGCGCAAGCTGTCCTACGGTGAGGGCGTCGAGCGCGTCTTCCCGCTCTACAGCCCGCGGGTCGAATCGATCGAGATTATCCGCCGCGGCAGGGTCCGCCGGGCGAAGCTCTATTATCTGCGCGGCCGGACCGGCAAGCGGGCCCGTATCGTCGAGCGGACGACGGGCCGCGGCATGAAGAAGGTTGAGGCGGTCGGGGAGGCCGCCGAAACCGTGGCGGCCGCGACGGCGGAAGTTCCCGCGGAGACTGCCGCCGAACCGGAAGCTCCTGCCGAAGCGGCGACCGCTGAGGTCGAAGCAGTGCCGGCCGAGGCGGAGACGGTTGCTGCGGAAACCGAATCGGCGCCGGCCGAGTCCGAGGCGACCGAGACCGGAGGCGCAGCCGATACGGCGGAAAAGGAAGACTGATCCATCCCCGAATCGTCCCGGCCGGCGCGATAGACGCAGCGCCGCAGCGGATCACGGGAGGAAAACCGGGCACGGAGGGGCAAGCAATGACCCAACCCAGAACGCTCTTCGACAAGATCTGGCAGAGCCATCTGGTCCATGAGCAGGACGACGGCACCTGCCTGATCTATATCGACCGGCATCTGGTGCACGAGATCACCAGCGCCCAGGCCTTCGAAGGGCTGCGCGAAAACGGCCGGACGGTGCGCCGGCCTGACCTGACGCTCACCGTCGCCGATCACAACGTCCCGACCACGCCGGGCCGGGGCATGAAGGTCGACGACGAGGAGGCGCAGATCCAGATCGACCTGTTGCGCTCGAACGCCGAGGAGTTCGGCATCGAATTCTTCGATATGGACGATATCCGCCAGGGCATCGTGCATATCATCGGGCCGGAGCAGGGCCTCACCCTGCCGGGATCGACCATCGTGTGCGGCGACAGCCATACGGCGACCCACGGCGCCTTCGGCGCGCTCGCCTTCGGCATCGGCACGTCGGAGGTCGAGCATGTGCTGGCGACCCAGACGCTGATCCAGCGCCCGCTCAAGAATATGCGCATCGCCGTCGACGGCGCCCTGCCGCTCGGCGTGACGGCGAAGGACCTGATCCTCGCCATCATCGGGAAGATCGGCACCGCCGGCGGCACCGGCCATGTCATCGAATATGCCGGCGAGGCGGTCCGCGGCCTCTCCATGGAAGGCCGCATGACCGTCTGCAACATGTCGATCGAGGCGGGCGCGCGCGCCGGCCTGGTCGCACCGGACGAGACGACCTTCGACTATCTCAGGGGCCGGCCCAAGACGCCCAAGGGCGCGCAGTGGGAAGCCGCGCTCAACTACTGGAAGACCCTGCCGTCCGACGAGGGCGCGCGCTACGAGACCGAGGTCTCGCTCGACGCGTCGGACATCCCGCCGATCGTCACCTGGGGCACCAGCCCGCAGGAGGTCGCGCCGATCGACGGCAGCGTCCCGACCCTCGACCAGGCGGAGAACGACGCCCAGCGCGCTGCCTGGACCCGGATGTACGACTATATGGGCCTGGAGGGCGGCGAACGGATGACCGATCTCGCGGTCGACTATGTCTTCATCGGCTCCTGCACCAACGGCCGGATCGAGGACATGCGCGCGGTTGCTGAGGTCGCGAAGGGCCGCCGGGTCGCCGAAGGCGTGCGCGCGTTGGTCGTGCCCGGCTCCGGCCTCGTCAAGGAGCAGGCGGAACAGGAAGGGCTGGACCGGGTGCTGTCCGAAGCCGGCTTCGAATGGCGCGAGCCGGGCTGTTCGATGTGCCTGGCGATGAATGCGGACAAGGTGCCGATGGGCGCGCGCTGCGCCTCGACCTCGAACCGCAACTTCGAGGGCCGGCAGGGCCGCGGCGCGCGGACCCATCTGGTCAGCCCGGCAATGGCGGCGGCGGCGGCGGTCAACGGGCGACTGGCCGACGTGCGGGCGCTGTAGGCCGGCTCAAGCGGGAGAAGACGGATGGAAAAGTTCACCACGCTCACCGGCGTCGCCGCGCCGCTGCCGATGGTCAACGTCGATACCGATGCGATCATTCCGAAACAGTATCTGAAGACGATCAAGCGGACCGGTCTGTCCGCCGGCCTGTTCCATGAAATGCGCACCGACAGGAACGGTATCGTCACCGGGGATTTCGTGCTCGACAAGCCGGCTTACAAGGACGCGAAGATCCTGGTCGCCGGCGACAATTTCGGCTGTGGCTCGTCGCGCGAGCACGCGCCCTGGGCCCTGCTCGACGCCGGCATCCGCTGCGTGATCTCGACCAGCTTCGCCGACATCTTCTTCAACAACTGCTTCAAGAACGGCATCCTGCCGGTCGTCCTGCCCCAGGCGGATGTCGACGCCCTGATGGCGGACGCGCAGATGGGCGCCAACGCGACCGTGACGGTCGACCTGGAGGCCCAGACCATCACCCGGCCGAACGGCGAGACCGTCGCCTTCGAGGTCGAGCCCTTCCGCAAGCACTGCCTGCTCAACGGCCTGGACGATATCGGCCTCACCCTGCAGAAGGCCGCCAGCATCGACAGCTTCGAGGCCCGCCACGCCCAGGACCGCCCCTGGATGACGCCGGCGATGACGTAGAGGCAGTCGCGATTCGCTTTGAAATCGCTTCACGCAGGAAAAGCGGGAAATACCATGGTTGTCAATTGACAACCATGGTTGGCGAGGCTATCTGTGCCGAGGAAGAGGCATCCGAACAAAGAAATCGAGTCTGCGTTGAAGGATCTCGAGTCGGCAGGCTGGATGGTTGAGGAGGCCAAGGGGCGAAGCGCCCATTCGTGGGGCTATGTCCTTTGCCCGGCGAATGCTGGGAATGTCTGCCGTTCCGGGACGTTCTGCCGGATGTCCGTGTGGAGCACGCCGCGCAATCCGCAAGCGCATGCGAGCGAGTTGCTTAGAAAGGCCAACGGCTGCGTCATGTTGGGATGACAGCGCCCATGTCTGAAACGAAGTTCGAGTTCGATCTGGTCTTCGCGCTTCCGGAAAAGACCGCGGATGAGGATGCCATTCTCGACGCCCTCTACGAAGTCGGATGCGACGACGCGGCAGTCGGCGTCGGCGCGCCGAGTTTGATCGGACTCGGCTTCACGCGCGCCGGCCGGGAAGCCGAGGCGGTCATCTCGGATACGGTGAAACAGGTCCTGTCCGCCCTTCCGAAAGGGGCGGTGCTTCGGGAGGTAAAGCCTGACCTGGTCAGCCTTGCCGAAGTCGCTGCACGGCTGAAGGTGACCCGGCAGGCGCTGCAAAAGCGGCAAATGCCTCCGCCGTCCCTGGGCGGGCTGTATCGGGCGTCCGAAATGCCGCCTTACCTGGACTCGGTCAAAGGCAAGCTGCGCGATGGATTTCGCGATGCAAGCGCCTGGTTCGCCGCTGCGCCGGGCGCCCAGCGGGTCAACGCCAGGATCGGTCTCGGCGAGGCGGGCGGCGATAGTCGCTAACGAGCCGCCACACGTCTTCTACGTCCCGATGCGGCCGCCGACCAGGGACAGGCCGCACTCGGCCGCGGCTTGTGCAAGAGCCTTGTCCAGCGTGGCCAGCGGCGCAGCATTCCGCAGGGCTGCTTCCAGATACGCGGCATCGTAGATGGTAAGTCTGTGCCTGTCGGCCAGATCGAAGGCCGTTTCCAGATCGGGTTCGACGTCGGTCCGGATCGGGAAGCGTTCAAGGGCGCGAAGCAGCTGCGCCGATGCATCGCGCGCAATCCGGCCCCGGCGCATTGCAACGAGCAAACCGTTGCGGACCTCAAAATGCCAAAGCCGGGGAACCAGCGCGTCGCCGTCTTTCAGGCGCAGCCAAGCCCGGTCCGCCTGCGATCCGGCTTCCTCGTTCAGCAGCCATGCAAGCGCAATCGAAGCATCGAGGACAAAGAGATTCAAAGGCGATGGCCCTCATGGCGCGCCTGGAGTATTTCCTCGACCGACATGCCGGCAGGCTTCCATTTTTCCCGAATCCGCAGAAAGTCAGCCATCGCCTGCTCCCGTTCGGCGCGGTCGGCCGCCTGTACGGGGACGACATGGGCGATGGCTTCGCCGTGACGGGTTATCGCTACGGATTCGCCGCGCTCGACTGTGCGGAGCAATTCCGCCAGACGCGCTTTCGCTTCAGTGGCGCTGATGGTCTGCATGTCAAATTTTCACCGGTTATATTAACTGGTTATTTCAATTAAAATATTACTTCAGTCCGAATCCGTCAAGACGGTCGGACACGGGATCGCGGCAAGTCTGCCGGCCGCAATTCGCGGCCGCGACGCTCCGCACTTACCCCAACACCGCCGCCAGCTTCATGGCGACGCCCATATCGCCGGTGACCTTGAGCTTGCCCATCATAAAGGCGGTGGTCGGGTCGAGTTCGCCGGCCGCCATCTCCTTGAAATCGTCCAGCGACATGGCGACGACGCAGTCGGCGTCCGCGTCCTCGTTGGAGACGGCGTAGGGCTCGATTGTGCCGTCGAGATAGAGGCAGCCGTCGCCGCCGAAATCGAATTTCACCGTGGCGTCGAGGCCGGAGGCGTCGCCGATGCGCTCCCGCATCGCGGACGTGACGGCGGCAAGGGTCATGGACGGGTTCCTCGCTGGGCTCGCCCGGTGGCGCGGGCGAATGGGGAAGCAGGGTCTAGTGCACCCGCTCGACGATCGTCGCCGCGCCCATGCCGGCGCCGACGCAGAGCGTGGCGAGGCCGGTCTCGGCGCCGCGCCGCTCCATCTCGTCGAGCAGCGTGCCGAGGATCATCGCGCCGGTTGCGCCGAGCGGGTGGCCCATGGCGATCGCGCCGCCGTTGACGTTGATCCGGTCGTGGTCGATGCCGAGCTGCTTCATGTAGTAGAGCACGACCGAGGCGAAGGCCTCGTTGAGCTCGTACAGGTCGATGTCGCCGGTCTCCATGCCGGCGCGTTTCAGCGCCTTGCGGGTGACGTCGACCGGGCCGGTCAGCATGATGGTCGGCTCCGAGCCGTTGGAGGCGAAGGCGCGGATGCGGGCGCGGGGCTTGAGGCCGAGTTCCTCACCCATCTCCTTCGTGCCGATCAGCATGGCGGCGGCGCCGTCGACGATGCCGGAGGAGTTGCCCGGCGTGTGGACATGGACGATCCGCTCGACCTCGGGATAGCGCTGGATGGCGACGGCGTCGAAACCGAACTGGCCGCCGATGCCCTCGAAGGAGGCGTTGAGCGCGCCGAGCGACTGCATGTCGGTCTCCGGGCGCATATGCTCGTCCTTCGCCAGGACGACCCGGTCGTTGACGTCCTTCACCGGCACGACCGTCTTCTCGAAATACCCGTTCTCCCACGCCGCCGCGGCGCGCTTCTGGGATTCGACCGCATAGGAGTCGACATCGTCGCGCGAGAAGCCCTCGCGGGTCGCGATCAGGTCGGCGCCGATGCCCTGGGGCACGAAATAGATCGGCATGGCGACCGCCGGGTCCATGGCATAAGCGCCGCCGTCCGAGCCCATCGGCACCCGGCTCATGCTCTCGACGCCGCCGCCGACCGTCAGATCGGCCTGGCCGGACATGACCTGCGCCGCCGCCAGGTTGCAGGCGTCGAGGCCGGAAGAGCAGAAGCGGTTGATCTGGATGCCGGTCGCCTTTTCGTCGTAGCCCGCCTTGAGGGCGGCGAGCCGGGCGATATCGGCGCCCTGTTCGCCGACCGGCATGACGCAGCCGAGCACGATGTCGTCGATTTTCGACGTGTCGAGACCGCTGCGGTCGCGCAGGGCGCCGAGGGTCTGCGCGGCCAGATCGACCGGCGTGATCTCGTGCAGGGCGCCGTCGGCCTTGCCGCGGCCCCGCGGCGTGCGCACGGCATCGAAGATATAGGCGTCGGTCATGGGGCGGGGTCCGCGATGGGGAAGCCGGGAATCGCCGAAGATATAGCGGGCGAGCCTGCGCAGGGGAAGCGCGGCATGGGGCGGCGGCACCACAGTTTTCCGACTGCGTTGCCGCCGGTGCGGGCCGTCGCTATGGTCGCGGCCATGAGCGGTACGGGAAAAAGCCCGGGGCAGAACGCCGGCAAGCGGCTGATCGTCGGTCTCAGCGGCGCGTCGGGCATCGTCTACGGCGTGCGGGTGCTGGAGGCGCTGCGCGGCACCGGTGTCGAAACCCATCTCGTGATGACGAAATCCGCCGAAGTTACGCTCGCCTACGAAATGACGGCCAAGGTGGCCGATATCCACGCGCTCGCCGATGTCGTCCATCCGGTCCACGATATCGGGGCGGCGATTTCGTCGGGCTCGTTCCGCACCGAGGGCATGATCATCGCGCCCTGCTCGGTCCGCACCATGTCGGAGATTGCGGCCGGCACGACGGCCAGCCTGATGACCCGCGCCGCCGACGTCGTGCTGAAGGAGCGCCGCCGCCTCGTGCTGCTGGTGCGCGAGACGCCGCTCCACACCGGCCACCTGCGCACCATGACGCGGCTGTCCGAGATGGGCGCGATCGTCGCGCCGCCGGTGCCGGCCTTCTACCAGCGGCCGGAAACCGTCGACGATATCGTCAACCAGACGGTCGGCCGGGCGCTCGATCTGTTCGGCTTCGATCTCGGCCTGGTTAAGCGCTGGGGCGAACCGGCGGCGGACGGCGGCGTCGGCAAACCGGCCCGGAAACCCGCCAAATCCTGATCGGCGGTCCGGCGCCATTCCGAGCGAGGGCTGCGCCCTTTCCCGCCTTGACCGGTGCGGCATTTCGTCGGAAGAGAGACCGCTGATCGAGGGATGCGCGGCACGACGTCTGACAGAATCGCCCGGAAACCAGTCTGAAGAAGAACGGGCGGCGAGCGAAACGACGAGGCGATGGCGGCAACCCATATTCACGACCTCGCGCTGATCGTCGAGGATCTGGAGCGCAGCGGGCGACTCGCCCGTGTTTCCAGCAGCGTCGATCTTCAGCACGATCTGGCCGGCCTCGCCGCCGAACTGGAGAGCGGGCCGCGCGCCGTCCTGTTCGAGAAGATCGCCGGCCACGAATGGCCGGTGCTGACCGGCCTCTACTGGTCGCGCGAATTGCTGGCCGACCTGTTGCGGCGCGAAGAGCGGACGCTGCCGCAATACGTCTCCGACTGCATCCGGCAATGGCAGCAGGCGCCGGTCGATCCCGTGGTCGTGCCGACCGGCCCGGTCCTCGACGTGACGGAGCCGGATATCGACCTCGCGAAGATGCCGATCCCGATCCATGCCCAGAAGGACGGCGGCCCCTATTTCGACGCCGCCGTGGTGATCGCGAAAGATCCCGAAACCGGCGTGCGCAACGCCTCGATCCAGCGCTTCCAGGTCGTCGCCAAGGACCGGATGCACGTCAACATCGACGCCGGCCGCCATCTGGAACTCTACCTGGAGAAGGCTGAGGCGCGCGGCGAAACCCTGACCTTCACGCTCAACTGCGGCGTCGGCCCCGGCCTGCATTTCGCCGCCGCCGCGCCGGCCGAGGCCGCGCCGGCGGATGCCGACGAGCTCGGCATCGCCAGCGCCTTCCACGGCGCGCCGCTCGAACTGGTCAAGGCCTCGAACGGCCATGACGACATGGTCGCCCACGCCATGTGGGCGCTGGAATGCGAGATGGTGCCCGGCGAAGTCGCCGACGAAGGGCCGTTCGCCGAGGTTACCGGCTACTACGCCACCGTGGCGCCGCGGCCGGTCGTTCATGTCCGCAAGATCCACCGGCGCGCGCAACCGGTGTTCCAGACCATCCTGTCGGGCGTCGAGGTCTGGAACTCCGTCGGCCTGCTCGGCGAAGCCAACATCCTGCAACTGCTGCAAAAGCAGGTGCCCGGCGTCACCGACGTCTATATGAGCCACGGCGGCGGCGGCTTCTATCACTGCATCGTCCAGCTCGCCCAGAAGCGCCAGGGCTGGTCGAAGCAGGCGATCCTCGCCGCCTTTTCCGCCTTCCCGCCGCTCAAGATGGTGACGATCGTCGACGACGACGTCGACCTGCGCAGCGCCCAGGACGTCGAATGGGCGATGGCGACGCGGCTCGACCCGACCAAGGGCATCGTCACGATCGACGAATCCTTCGGCCACGGGCTGAACCCGTCCTTCCCGGACTATCTCGGCCCCAAGGTCGGCTTCGACGCCACCAAGCCCTATCCGCCCACCTGGGCCTATGAGCGGGCGACCTACAAACCCATGTCTCTGGAGGCCGTGGAAATGGTGCAACCGGATATCGTTCGCCGGGCCGCCGCGCCCAAACGGGAAGCGCAGCAGGCCGGCGCGTCGCGCGCCGAGGCCGAAGCCTTCGAAGCCTCCCTCGCCCGGCCGCAGCCTATCGACCTGACGCCGGTCCGGGCGGACAGCGCCGGCGGTGCGGCGGCCGCGTCCGGCGACCCGGATGCGTGGATCGCCCGCCCGGCGCCCATCGATCTGACGCCGGTGCGCGCTTCGGGTGCTGCCGGTGCAGGCAGGGCCGCGGCTGCCGATCCCGACGCCTGGATCGTCCGGCCGCCGGCCATCGACCTCGGACCGGGCCATGTAGCAGGCGGGGCAGCAGGCCGGACAGCAGGCAGGCAGGCGTCGACGGCGGCGGAAGACCCGGATGCATGGATTGCAAGGCCGGCGCCTGTCGACCTCGGGCCGCGCCGCGCGTCCGAAGCGAACCGCCGAACGGTCGCCGCGGAGGACGCCGATGCATGGATCGCCCGGCCCGCCCCCGCCGACCTGACGCCGGCCGGTGCTTCCGCCGCCGCGGCGCGCGAAACGCCGGTGGTGGAGGAACCGGCCGATGCGGACGCCAGGATCGCCCGCCCGGCGCCTGTCGACCTCGGTCCGGTTCGCGCGGAAGAGGCGAAGCCGGCGGCGGCCGGCAAATCGGCGCGGCGCGCGGCGAAATCGGAAAAGAAGAAGAAAAAGGCGGCCGGAAAGGGCGCGGCCCGCGGCAAGGCCGGCAACGGGTCGAAAAAACCGGCGGCCCCCGAGAGCAAACAGGGGGAAAGCAAACAGGGGGAAGGCAAACAGCGCGAAAGCAAGCAGGCCGAACCCAAACGGACCGAACGCAAACCGGCGGCCCGGAAAAAGCGGTCGGACGGCCAACCGGACAAGGATGCCGGAGACGCCGCAGGGCCGGGCGCTTTCTTCGACGGCCCGGTCAGGCCGTCCGCGCCGCCGCGCCGGGTCGTGCGCCGGATTGCGAAGAAGGACCGCGCCCTGCGCACCGCCGTGTCGCCGAAGGCCGGCAGTTTCTTTGGCGACGACTGAGGCCGCCCGGCTTTCCGGGCTCTACCGCGTCCCCGGCCGCCGGGCGTCGGACGCCCCCGATCCGTTATCCTGCGCACGCCGTTGCCGCGCGCCATTGAACGACCCTCGACCGCTGCGGCGGGACCGGCCCGGTGCAGTGGAACGCCCCGGTGCGGTTGAACGGCGCCGCGAAACCGCCTGTTCGGTCGCGCACGCCCGCGCTACAAGCGGTGCGTAGTGTCGGCGCTTGCGGTCGAAACTGCAGCAACCCCGGAGGTCCAGAGGCGTGACGAATACCGTCTATCCCGCGCGCAAGATCATCACCATGAACCCCGCGCGGCCGCACGCCAGCCATGTCGCAGTGCGCGACGGCCGGATCGTCGGCGCCGGCACGCTGGACGAGCTGACAGGGTGGGGCGCCTACACGCTCGACGACCGCTTTGCCGACAAGGTGCTGATGCCCGGCCTGGTGGAAGGCCACAGCCACACCATGGAAGGCACCCTCTGGGCCTATGTCTATTGCGGCTTCTTCGACCGGATGGACCCGGAAGGCACGGTCTGGCCGGGCCTCAGGTCGATCGACGAGATCGTGGAGCGGCTGCGCGAGGCCGCCGACCGGCTCGAAGACCCGGCCGCGCCGCTCGCCGGCTGGTCGCTCGATGCGATCTATTACGGCAACCGGCGCGTCGACCGGCACGACCTGGACCGGGCCTCGACGCAGCGCGCCATCGGCGTGCTGAATGCCTCGGGGCATATCCTCAACGTCAACAGCAAGGCGCTTGAACTGGCCGGCCTGCTCAAGCCGGGCATCGACCATCCCGGCATCCCCTTGGGTGAGGACGGCCTGCCGACCGGCGAGATGAAGGGTCCGGACGCCATGGCGCCGCTCGGCCCCTTTACCGGGTTCGACCGCGACCTGCTGGCCTGCGACGAGCCCGGGTTGCGCCGTTTCGCCAGGCTGTGCGTACGCACCGGCGTGACGACGGCGGCCGACCTCGCCAACACGCTGCCCGACGACGCAGTGGACATGATGCTGCGGGTGACCGCCGAGCCGGACTATCCGGCGCGCATCGTCGCGCTGCGCCGCTTCTATGGCGTGACGCCCGAAGAACTGATCGACCGGGTGCTCGGCTTGCGCGACCGCAGTCAGGACAGCCTGCGCCTCGGCATTATCAAGGTGGTGGCCGACGGCTCGATCCAGGGCTTCTCGGCGCGGCTGCGCTGGCCCGGCTATTTCAACGGCGCGCCGGAAGGGCTGTGGTACATCCCGCCGGAGCATCTGCTCGAAATCTACCAACGCGCCATGGCGGCCGGCGTACAGGTCCACACCCACACCAACGGCGACGAGGCGACGGAACTGGCGCTCGATTGCGTCGAGGCGGCCCTGCGCAAGCACCCGTCGCCGGACCATCGCTTCACGCTCCAGCATTGCCAGCTTGCCGACGCCGCCCAGTTCCGGCGCATGACGAAACTCGGCATGTGCGTAAACCTGTTTCCGAACCATCATTTCTATTGGGGCGACCAGCATTACGGCATCACGGTCGGGCCGGAGCGCGCCGAACGGATGAACGCCTGCGCGACGGCGCTTGCCGCCGGCGTGCCGCTCGCCATCCATTCCGATGCGCCGGTCACGCCGCTCGGCCCGCTGTTCACCGCCTGGTGCGCGGTCAACCGGCGCACCGCGACCGGGCGCACCCTCGGCGAGCACGAGCGGATCGGCGTCGCCGATGCCCTGCGCACGATTACCCTGGGTGCGGCCTATACCTTCAAGCTCGACGGCGAGATCGGCTCCATCGAGACCGGCAAGCGCGCCGATTTCGCCGTGCTGGAGGACGACCCCGAGACCGTCGGGGGCGAGGCGCTGAAGGATGTCCGGGTCTGGGGCACCGTGCAGGGCGGCCGTATCTTCCCGGCGGCCGAAATCTAGATATGACGGCCGGCGGCACACAGTCCGGCCCGCTGCCCGTCACCGTCGTCGGCGGCTATCTCGGCGCGGGCAAGACGACGCTGGTCAACAACATGCTGCGCCAGGCCGGCGGACGGCGGCTCGCCATCATGGTCAACGAGTTCGGCGCGCTGCCGATCGACAGCAGCCTCGTCGAGGCGGCGGACGACCGGATCGTCAGCCTGACCGGCGGCTGCGTCTGCTGCAGCTACGGTGAGGATATGGTGTCCTCGCTCGCCATGCTGGCCACCCTCGACCCCCGGCCCGACCATGTGCTGCTCGAGGCGAGCGGCGTCGCCCTGCCCGGCGCCATCGCCGGGACGGTCGGGCTGCTCAGCGACTTCGCACTGGATGGCACAGTGGTGCTGGCCGACGCCGAAACCGTCCAGCGCCGCGCCGGGGACCGCTATGTCGGCAGCACGGTCCGGCAGCAGATCGCCGAGGCCGACCTGATCCTGCTCAACAAATGCGATCTCGCGGCCGATCCCGACGCCGTCGAGGCCTGGCTGAGCGAGGCCGCGCCCGGCGCCCGGATCGTCCGGGCGGAGCAGGCCGACGTGCCGATCGACGCGGTGCTGGGGACGCGGACCGACGGAAGCACGCTCAGGGCCGACGGCCGGTTCCGGGATCACACCAGCGGTTATGTCGCCGCGGAGCTCGATCCGCCGGCCGGCGCCGACCCGGAGGCGCTCGCCCGTCTGCTGGCCGATCCGGCGCACCGTTTGTTGCGGGCAAAAGGCTTCGTCCGGCGGCCGGACGGCGCGATGGCCGCCCTCCAGGTCGTCGGCAGCCGCTGGACGGTCTCGGAAGCGCCCGCCGGCGCGCTGCCCGGTCTGGTCTGCATCGGCCTCAAGGGCCAGGCCGATCTCGCGGCAGTTCAGCAGGCGGTCGGGGAAGCCAAAGCCAGCACGCCGGCTACCGGCTGAGGCAGCGTCTCACCACTCTTCGTCGGACCGCAGGGACAATAACTGAACCCGCTCCAGGATTGTGTCGAGCGCCGAAGCGGATTCGTCTTCGCCGTAAACCGCGTTGAGCATTTCCGTCACGCTCTCAGCGCGATCGGGACGATGGACCGGAGTATGGCGAACGGCCTGGGAGGATGTCTGTCGGCCCCGTCTGCGGACCGGTTTTCCGTTGCGCCTTTTCATCCGGCCTGCATGGGGACCCGCGGCCGCCTCAGGAAACGACCTCGCGGATGACGCATCCCCGCGGCTGGCGCATCCGGGTCCGCTTGCTGCTCTCGGTCAGTTCGGCCCCGGCGGTGGGGTAGGTCCGCTCCCAGGTCATCTCCGAACTCGGCCGCGCGAACTTGACGACCCACCAGTGTTTGTAGCGCCCCGGCGGCGAATCCGGTGCGTAGAGATAGGCGGCGCCGGCGTGGAGATAAACATCCCGCAACAGCGCGAAGCGATGACAGGGGCTGGCCTTCAGATTGCCGACGGCGCCGCGCGCCGTGATCTGCCCGGCCGACAGGGTCTCGCCAACCTCGACCCAGTCATAGCCGGTCCGCGCCACGCGCTGACTGGGCGACGAGCCGTCGCTGCCGGCATGGTAGAAGCGCCAGTTCTTGCGGAAATCCAGCGCCTTGTCGTGCGCGGCCTTCATCACATGGGCTTCCAGAACCACCGGCGGCAGGCCGTTTGCCGTGCGGAATTCGTTGATGACCCGGATGACCATCTGGGCATGGCGCATCTGTTCCGGCGAAGGGTCGGCGACCCGGGCCGGACCGCGGTTGAATTCGGCAGTCCTGGTGCCCGTGCATCCGCCCAGAGCCAGGGCGCAGAGGAGGATGGCGGCAACAAGCGGAGTGGCGTATCTCATGGCGCGCCTAAAGTAGCCGGACGGGCTGCCTGCGCAAGCCCCCGATTCCACAGCGCCCGATTCCGCCGCGTATCCGCCGGAGGCGCGTCATGGCGTCCGCGTCGCACCGCCCTGGAGGCCGGCCGGTCCATCCTCATTCCCGACCTTTTTCGCAGGCGCTTCCGGCTTTGCCGCCGCAGGCGGATCCGAAGGCGTTTCCGGGCAGTTTTTGCCGGCGCACGGCGCCGGCTTCTTCGGCCAGAGCCGGTCGCGCCACGGGTCGGGCGTTGCCATGATCAGCGTCCAGAAATGCTTGATCGGGATGCCGCCGCGCGGCGGGTTCGGGTTGTAGTCGTAGGCGATTCCGGCTTCGGTCATGCCGGTCAGCGTCATCTGCATCAGGTGGACGGCGCTGCCCGTCCACTGCTGCATCGTGGCTTCCGCCGTCGCCCGGCCGCCGGCCAGGTTCTCGGCGATCCTCCTCCAGGTGTAGCCCTCGTCCCAGACCCGGTCGCCGAGTTGCGAACAGTCCGTGCCGGTATGCTGCATCAGGGCGTAACGCGCGATATCGAGATTGTGCCGCTTCGCCGCCACCATCAGGCGGGGTTCCAGCTTCATGGTGGTGTGGCCGCGGCGCTCGCGCAGCCGGTTGATCAGCCGGAGCATGCGCAGAACCTTGGCGTCGATCAGCTGCGGGAACGCTTCGTCGGCGCGCCGCGCCGCTTCCTCCCGGCCCGGCCGGTCCGGTTTGCGCTTGTATTCCTCGGTATAGACAAACCGGTCCGGATCGTAGGGCCGCGGAATCCGGTCGGCGCCGTGATATTTCCAGGCCTTGCAGGCCAGCCGGTCCGGCCGCCCTTTGCGCGACGCTACCCGGCGCTGCGCGGCGCTGCGCGGCCGCGGCGTCGCCCGGACGGACCTGTTCCGGTTCACCGCCCTCTCGCCTTCCTTCCGTGCAGGTTCGGCGGCACTTGCGGTGTCCGCGCCGGACAGGGCGGGCAGCACGGACAGCACAGACGGGGCGGCCACGGCCGCCGCAATCGCCAGAGCGCCGGCCGCGGCCGCTTTCAGGCATCGGCCGGGCGGGCGGCCCTGCCTCATCGGATAACGATCTTCGGCGCCGGCTTCGCTGCGGTCGTGCCGGCGTCGAGCCGGTCGAGAACCTGCATGGCGATTTCGCGGTAGGCCGCGGCGTGGGCGCCGTCCGGTTCCGCAGCGACGATCGGCCGGCCGCCGTCCGACGTTTCCCGGATCGCGATATCCAGGGGGATCTCGCCCAGGAAGGGGACGCCGAGCCGCTCGGCCTCGCGCCGGGCGCCGCCATGCGAGAAGACATCGCTGCGCTCGCCGCAATGCGGGCACTGGAAGTAGCTCATATTCTCGACGATGCCGAGCACCGGGACATCGACCTTGCGGAACATGTTCAGCCCCTTGCGCGCGTCGAGCAGCGCAATGTCCTGGGGCGTCGAAACGATGATCGCGCCGGAAAGCCGCGCGGTCTGGGCCAGCGTGAGCTGCGCGTCGCCGGTGCCGGGCGGCATGTCGACGACGAGAACGTCGAGCGGCCCCCACGCGACGTCGTGCAGGAGCTGCTGAAGCGCGCTCATGACCATGGGGCCGCGCCAGATCATCGGCGTTTCCTCATCGACCAGGAAACCCATGCTCATCAGCTTGACGCCGTGGCCCGTCATCGGGTCCAGCACCTTGCCGTCTGCGGTGGTCGGCTTGCCGCGGACGCCCATCATGCGCGGCATCGAGGGGCCGTAGATGTCGGCGTCGAGCAGGCCGGTCCGGGCGCCTTCGGCCATCAGGGCGAGGGCCAGGTTGGCCGCCGTCGTCGACTTGCCGACGCCGCCCTTGCCCGATGCGATGGCGACGATCGAGCCGATCCGGTCCGCGCCCGGCCCCCTCGGCGCCGGGCCCTGACTGGGGGCGGGGGCGGTTGCACCCGGCCCGCTTCCGCCCTGCCCGTCTCTTGCAGGTCCGTCTCTGGCAGGCCCGTCTCTGTCGGGACCGCCTCCATTCGGGCCGGCGCCGCCCGGAGCGGGCCCGGCCTTCCGGTGCGCGGTCAGGACCGCAGTGACGGAGGTCACGCCGTCCAGCGCGAAGACCGCCTGCTCGGCCGCCTTGCGCAGCGGTTCGGCGCCGGCGCCGCGCGCCGCATCGACTTCGACGGAGAAGCCGACATTGCCGTCCTTGATCGCCAGGCCGCCGATCATGCCGAGGGACACCAGATCCTTGCCCCGTTCGGGGTCGCGCACCCGGCTCAACGCTTCCAGAACCCGTTCTTCGGTGATCTTCGCCATGCTTGAATTCTCCGGGTTGCGCCCGATATCCCGAATGGTGGATCGACCGCGTCGGGAGTCGGCGAAGAACTAGACCCGACGCGGGAGGCGATCCAGCGCGGCGTATCGGGCTGCGCCCCTTCGCAGCAGCCGCGGTGCGGGTAGCCGGCGCACATTGCCGCCGGAGACCGGCGTCGCTATGTACCGGTATTCCGCATAGTCCCGCAATCCGGCGGGGAAGCGTGACGCAGTGCACCATCGCAGGGCGCGATAGACCCGAAAAGGGCCATTTCAGGACGGCGAAGAGATGCCTTGGAAAAACCAGAGCGGCGGCTCGGGCGGCGGCGGGCCGTGGGGCGGCAACGGCGGCGGCAGGGGCCCGTGGGGCGCCGGCGGCGGCGGTAACGGCGGAGGCGGTCGTCGCCCCGGCGGTTTCGGAGGCGGCCGGGGCGGCCAGCCGCCGAATTTCGAGGACATGCTGCGGCGCGGCCAGGACGGCGTGCGCCGGGTGATGCCCGGCGGCGTCGGCACGCCCAAGGGCATTGCGCTGATCGCCCTGCTGGTGGTCGCGATCTGGATGGCGACCGGTTTCTACCGCGTCGACCCGAAGGAAGCCGGCGTCGAGCTGGTGTTCGGCGAGGTGGTCCACGTTTCGGCCCAGGGCCTGCACTGGAACTGGCCGTCGCCGATCGGCGAGACCGAGAAGCCGAAGATCACCGAAATTTCCAAGACCAACGTCGGCTTCATCCAGCTGGGCGAATCGCGCCGGACCGAAGAGCAGGAAAGCCTGATGCTGACCGGCGACGAGAATATCGTCGACATCAAGGTCGTGGTGCACTGGCGGATCGACGCCCGGCCCGTGACCCGCACGGTCGACGGCGCCGAGATCACGAGTCAGCCCGGCATCCGCAACTACTTGTTCAATATCCGCAATCCGGAAAAGACGCTCAAGGACGCGACCGAAAGCGCGATCCGCGAAATCGTCGGCAAGACGCCGTTCGAGGAAATCCGCACCGAGGGCCGGCTGAAGATCGAGGGCGACGCCAAGCTGTTGATCCAGGGCATCCTCAACGAATACGGCGCCGGCATCGAAGTGGTCCGCGTCCAGCTTCTGGGCGCCGATCCGCCGGACAAGGTGCTGGACGCCTTCCGCGACGTGCAGGCGGCCCGCGCCGACCGGGACAAGATGATCAACGAGGCGACCGCCTACCAGAAGCGGATCCTGGAGCGCGCGAACGGCCGGGCCGACCAGATCACCCGGGCGGCGGAAGCCTTCAAGCAGGAGCGCATCCAGATCGCCCAGGGCGAAACCAGCCGCTTCCTCGCGCTGTTGCGGGAGTATGAAGCGTCCAAGGACATCACCCGCAAGCGCATCTACATCTCCACGATGCAGAATATCCTCAAGAGCATGGAGAAGATCATCGTGGACCAGAACGGCGACCAGGGCGTCGTGCCCTACCTGCCGCTCGACGAATTGATGAAGCAGCGCGGCACGCCCAGGAACGAAGACGGCGAGGCGACGCCCGGAACGGGCGCGACGGTCGGCCGGCCGGAAGCCGACGCCAGCAGGAGCCAGTAACATGACCCGCACTCGTATCGCCCTGATCGCGTTCCTGGTCATCATCGGCGTCCTCGGCTACTCGGCCGTCTACACGGTTCACGAGCGCGACCAGGTTCTCGTCCTCCAGTTCGGCAAGGTCGTGCGCCAGGACAGCGATCCCGGCCTGCACTTCAAGCTGCCGTTCATCCAGAACATCCGCTATTTCGACCGGCGCGTGCTGGATCTGGACGTGGCGCCGGCGGAAATGCCGACCAGCGACCAGAAGCAGACGGTGGTCGACACGATCGCCCGCTACCGGATCGAGAATCCGCTGAAATTCTTCCAGGCGGCGCGGGCCGTGGCGGTGTTCGAACAGCAACTCGGCGACATCGTGAGCTCGACGACGCGGGCGGTATTCGCCCGGGTTCCGCTGTCGGAACTGCTGACCGCGAAACGCGCCGACATCATGCGCGACATCGCCAGCCGCGTGAGCGCGGCGGTGGAAAACCGCTATGGCGTCGACCTGATCGACGTGCGGGTCAAGCGGCTCGACCTGCCGCCGCAGAACAGCGAGCGGATCCTGCAGCGCATGGAATCCCAGCGGCGCCAGGAAGCGACGGGTATCCGCGCCAACGGCGAGCGCGAATCGGCCCGTATCCGGGCCGACGCCGACCGGGATTCGCGGATCACCGTCGCCAAGGCGGAGCGCCGGTCCCAGGAGCTGCGCGGCGAGGGCGAGGGCAAGGCGCAGGAGATCTACAACAAGGCCTACGGCCGCGACGGCGGCTTTTTCGAGTTCTGGATCTCGATGAACGCGCTACGCGATTCGCTGGGCGCCGAAAACACGCGCTATGTCGGCCCTGCCGCCGGCGATTTCTTCAAATTTTTCGGCAACATGACGGGCGAGAAGGCCGGCGGGGAAAAGAAATAGCCGCCGCGGCCTGCCCGTGCCCGGCGCCGGCAGGCGCGCCGGCGGCGGGCGCGTGCTGCCGGAAAGACGGATGAACGTCGCGTGAAGGAACTGCTGCTGGCGCTCTGCCTCGCCATCGTGCTCGAAGGCATGATCTATGCGCTGTTTCCCAACGGAATGCGCCGGCTGCTGCAAGCATTCCTCGAAGCCTCGGAAACGACGATCCGCGTGACCGGGCTGGGCGCTGCTGCGGTCGGCCTGGGGCTGATCTGGCTGATCCGCTGACGCACCGCCGCCGCTTCGGCGCCCACGCGCCTGCAACCGGCGCGGTGCGCCGTCCGGAATCGCCGATTGACCTGCGCCGCCGCCGGTCGGACACTGCGCCGGGCATTCGGGCGGTGGGTCGGCGGATCGGCCGCCCCCGCAGTTTCCGGGAGCAGGGATGAGCGATTCCGACATTTCCGCTCTGGGCGGACGGATCGTACCGGGCGATCTGCCATGTCTGCTGTGCGAGGCCCGGTCGTCCGCCGTGTGCGGCGCACTCGGCGAGGACCGCATCGTCTGCCTGAACGACTACGTCGTTCGCCGCCGGATCGGCGCCGGCGAGCGCCTGTTCGACGAAGGTGACCGGGCGGGACATTATTTCGTCGTCACCGAAGGCGCCATGACGGTGTTCAAGGAAGCCTACGACGGCCGGCGGCAGATTACCGGCTTCCTGTATTCGGGCGACATGCTCGGGCTCAACCACCATCAGCGCTACGCCTATTCCGCGGAGGCGCTGAGCGCCTCCGTCGTCTGCCAGTACGAGATTGCCGACCTGAACCGGCTGTTCCGGGACTATCCGGAAATGGAACACTGGCTGCTGCGGCATTGTTCCGACGAACTGGCGTCGGCCCACGACCAGATGTTCCTGCTCGGGCGCAAGAATGCGATGGAGAAGATCGCCAGCTTCCTGTGGTTCCAGATGCACCGGTTGAAGCTGCGCAGCCGAAACCGCACCCGGCTCGAACTGCCGATGTCGCGCCGGGATATCGCCGACTATCTCGGCCTGACCGTGGAAACGGTGAGCCGGACCCTGACCCGGATGCGCCGCGACGGCACAATCAGGACCATCGGCAAGCACGATGTCGACGTTCTGGATATCGAGGATCTGCGCGCACGCGCCGGCATCGATGCCGACTTCAGGCCGGCTACGGCAGAACGCGCGGCGTAGGGCGCACCGGCCCGCTCGGGCTACACCGCGACCGGCAGCGTGCTGAGACCCCGGAAGCGGGCGCGGCCGTGGAAGCGGCTCGGCCCGTCGCGCCGCAGGCCCGGGAAGCGCGCCACCAACTTGCCGATCGCCACCCGGCCCTCGATGCGGCCCAGCGTATTGCCCATGCAGACATGCTTGCCGGTGCCGAAGGCGATCTGCGGGTTGGGATTGCGGCCGATATCGACATTTTCCGGATCGTCGAAGACCTCGGGATCGCGGTTGGCCGCGGCGACGCCGCAGTGGATGAAGGTGCCGGCCGGCAGCGTGATCCGCCGGTAAGGCGGACCGAACGCGACATCCTCCATCGCCTTGCGGTTGCCGATCTGCAGCGGGCTCTGGTAGCGCAGCGCTTCCTCGACCGCCGTCGAGATCAGGTCGGGATCGTCGCGCAGGCGCTGCAATTGAACGGGATTGTCGAGCAGCATGTCGATGCAGTTGCCGACCAGGTTGGCGGTCGTCTCGTGGCCGGCGTTGAGCAGGAAGATGCAGTTCTGCACCAGTTCGACCGGCGACAGTTTCTCGCCGTCGACCTCGCCGAAGATCAGCGCCGCCAATACTTCGCCCTGGGCGCCGGAGGCGGGCTCGAGCCGCCGGTCGGCGATCAGCTCCTCCAGCATGGCGCCGAATTCCCCGACCGCGTCATGGCCGGCCTGCATCTTCTCGGGCGACACCACCGGGTCGAGCGCGCCGAGAATCAGCGTCGAGAAATCGTGCAGCCGGTGGCGGTGCTCCTCGGGGATGCCGAGCATGAAGGAGATGATCGCCGTCGGCAGGGCGAGTGCATAGTCCCCGATCACGTCGAAACGGCCCTGCGCCGCCATGCGGTCCAGCAGGTCGTCGATCACCTCGTGGATCAGCGGCTCCAGTTCGCCGATCTTGCGCGGCGTGAAGGCCGCCGCCAGCAGGCGCCGGACCCGGGTGTGGATCGGCGGATCGTTGAAGACCAGGCTGGTGGTGTGGTGGGTGTAGAGCGGCCCGTCGCCGAACCGCGGCTTGAAATCGACCTTCTTGTCCGAACTCATCGCCGGGTGCTTGAACGACTGCACCACGTCTTCATAGCGGGTCAGCAGCCAGGTGCCGTCCGGGTTGCGGTGGACCGGGTCGTGCTCGCGCAGCGCCCGGTACATCGGAAACGGATCGTCCAGGAAATCCTGGCCGATGGCGTTGAGATCGAAGGATTGCGCGGCCGCGCGGTCGGGCATGGCAGCGGTCATCCCGCAGCGTCGCAGGTCTTCGTCGGCAGGCCCGGTCCGCCGGCGCGCGGGCTGCGGCGCTCGAACAGCACGACGTCGTGCCACACGCCGTCGAGATGGCCGTAACGCTCCCGATAGCCGACTTCGCGGAAGCCGCATTTCCTGTGCAGGGCGATGCTGGGCAGGTTCTCGACCATGATCTGCGCCTGCAGGGTCCAGTAGCCGTCGGCTTCGGAAGCCTCGATCAGGCCTTCCAGCAGGGCGGTTCCGGCGCCCGCCCCTTGCGCGCTTTCGCTGACATAGACGCTGACCTCAGCGACCCCGGCCGCGCCTCATGTATCCGGCGCCGGCATAAGCGCCGCCCAGCCGACCGTGCGCCCGCCGCCGTCGCGGGCGACGAGCCGGCCGATCGGCAGGTGGCCCTTGTTCCAGGCCTTCCAGCTCGGCGGGTTCTTCATGAAGGCGGCGATGCCGGTCTTCAGGCCCGCGCGATAGATGGCCCGGACCTCGGGCCAGTCGCCGTCCCGCATCGCGTCGACCGCGATCATCGGACTAACCGCCGGTCACGCTCATATGGCGGCTGACGGCCGGGGCGGTGCGGCGGCGGTCGATGACGAAATCGTGGCCCTTGGGCTTGCGCGTGATCGCCTCGCGGATCGCGGCGTCGAGCAGGTCGTCGTCGCCGCTGGCGCGCAGGGGCGCGCGCAGGTCGGCCGCGTCCTCCTGGCCCAGGCACATATAGAGCGTGCCGGTGCAGGTCAGCCGGACCCGGTTGCAGGATTCGCAGAAATTGTGGGTCAGCGGCGTGATGAAGCCGAGGCGCCGGCCGGTCTCGCGCACCGTCCAGTAGCGCGCCGGGCCGCCGGTGGCATGGTCGCTTTCGTCCAGCGTCCAGCGTTCCTTCAGCCTGGCGCGCACCATCGAAAGCGGGAAGAACTGGTCGACCCGGTTGGCGGTGCCGACATCGGCGCCGATCTCGCCCAGCGGCATGACCTCGATGAAGGTGAGGTCGAATCCTTCGCCGCCCGCCCATTCGACGAGCCGGTGCAGTTCGTCCTCGTTGACGCCCTTGAGCGCAACCGTGTTGATCTTGACGGCGAGGCCCGCCGCCTTGGCTGCGGCCAGCCCCTCCAGCACCTTCTCCAGCCTGCCCCAGCGCGTGATGGCGGTGAATTTTTCCGGATCCAGCGTATCGAGCGAGACGTTGACCCGGCGCACCCCGGCGCGCACCAGCGCCTCGCTGTGTTTGGCGAGCTGGCTGCCGTTGGTCGTGAGCGTCAGTTCGTCGAGCGCGCCCCCGTTGCGACCGTCCGGGTCCAGCAGCGTGCCGAGCCGCTCGATCAGGGTCATGACCCCGCGGCGGACCAGCGGCTCGCCCCCGGTCAGACGCAATTTGCGCACGCCGAGGCGCACGAAGGCCCGGCACAGCCGCTCCAGTTCCTCGATCGACAGGACCTCCGACTTCGGCAGGAAGGTCATGTCTTCGGCCATGCAATAGACGCAGCGGAAATCGCACCGGTCGGTGACCGAGACGCGCAGATAGGTGATCGCCCGGGCGAACGGGTCGATCAGCGGCGCGGACTGGGGAAGGGTGCGAACGTCGTCCGGCATCGGCCTTGGGTGCGGTATGGGGCAACGGTCTGTATACCCGATTGCGATGTAGACCGTCCGGCCGCGCACGGCAACCGAGGGACGGATGCTGCGCAAGGTTTTGCAACCGTGCTCCAGGGCCGGCCGGATCGCCCGCCCGGCTTGCCTGCCGCGCGCCGGGTGCGCATGTTTGCGCCATGACGTCCGAACGCCGCGCGCAGCCATGAACCGCCCCGCAACGGTCAAGCCGGCCGAAGCGGTCGGAGACCCGGGCCGTATCGTCCTGCCGGACCCGGGCGATCCCGCGCTCTCGGAGGCCGTCGCCGGCATCGACGAGACCGGCGCGCCGGTCGAAACGCGGGTCGCGGTCGAGCGCCCGCTCACCCTGTTCCTGAACCGGCAGGAAATCGTCACCGTGATGACGATCGGCGACCGGCCGGACTGGCTGGCCGTCGGCTATCTGAAGAACCAGCACATGCTGCGCGACGACGACCGGATCGTCGCCATCGAGCACGACGCGGATCTCGGCGCCGTCGTGGTTCGGACCGAGCGGGAAACCGATTACGAGGAAAAGCTGCAGAAGAAGGTCCGGACCTCGGGCTGCGCCCAGGGCACCGTGTTCGGCGACCTGATGGAGAATTTCGAGGGCATCGCGCTGTCGCCGAGCGCGCGCATCCGGACGTCCTGGCTTTACGCCCTGATGAAGGCGATCAACACGACGCCGAGCCTCTATCTCGCCGCCGGCGCGATCCATGGCTGCGTGTTGTGCCGCGAGGACCGGGTGCTGCTCTACATGGAGGATGTCGGGCGCCACAACGCGGTCGACAAGATCGCCGGCTACATGGCGCTGCACGGCATCGAACCCGACGACAAGATTTTCTACACGACCGGCCGGCTGACCAGCGAGATGGTCATCAAATGCGTACAGATGCACATTCCGATCCTGGTCTCGCGCTCCGGATTCTCGGCCTGGGGCGTCGATCTCGCCCGCGAGGCCGGCCTCACCCTGATCGGCCGGGCCCGCGGCAAGCGCTTCGTCGCGCTCTCCGGCCAGGAGCGCATTGTGTTCGATAGTGAAGACTGAAAATGTGTCGGCGGTCGGCCGACATCGCGCCGACAAGACGGCGGGCTTGAACGACTTGAGGCTTTGAAATGGAGCAGAAACCGGTTTGTCTCGTTATCGGCGCCGGCGCCGGCATCGGCGGCAACGTCGGCATCCGCTTTGCCCGCGCCGGATACCATGCCGTGCTGTGCCGCCGAAGCGACGCCGAGGGCCTCGAAAGACTGGTCGAGACCATCAAGGGCGAGGGCGGCAGCGCCTCCGGTTTCCTGCTCAACGCCGTGAAACCCGGAACCATCGAGGACCGCGTCGCCGCCGTCGAGGCCGACATCGGCCCGATCCAGGTCGCGATCTACAATCTGGGCGCCCAGATCGGCGACCGCTCGCTTGCCGATACCAGCGACAAGGCCTTCGAGATGGGCTGGCGCCTCGCCACCTTCGGCCTGTTCCGTACGGCGCGCGCGGTTTGCCCGCTGATGGCGGACCGGGGCTCCGGGACAATCATTGCGACTTCCGCCACCGCGGCCATGCGCGGCAACAAGGGCCAGCACAGCCATGCGGCGGCGATGGGCGGCCGGCGCATGCTCTGCCAGTCGCTCAACGCCGAGTTCGGCCCCAAGGGCGTTCACGTCGCGCATGTCGTGATCGACGGCGCGGTCGATGCGCCCGATACGCTGGGGCGGATGCTCGGCCCCGAAGCGTTTCAGCAGCTGCGCGAAACCCGCGGCATGGAGCACGATGGGTTGCTGCTGCCGGCCGAAGTCGCCGAGACCTACTACCACCTGTCGCAGCAGCACCGCTCCGCCTGGACGCACGAAATCGACCTCCGGCCGTTCTCGGCGCTGCCCTGGTGGAACCACTGATGAGCGGCCCGGCCATGAAGCTGTATATGGTGCCGCTGGCGCCGAACCCGACCAAGGTCATGCTTTACATCGCCGAGCGCGCCGCCGCGGGCACCGAGCTGCCGATCGAGCAGATCGTCGTGAACACGCTCAAGGGCCGGCACAGGGAGCCCGAGCATCTGGCGCGCAATCCGTTCGGCACCCTGCCGGTGCTGGAGCGCGAGGACGGTTCGCACCTGATCGAGTCCCTCGCCATCGTCGAATATCTGGAAGACCGGTTTCCCGACGGCGCGCTGCGCGAGGCGGATGTCGAGCGCCGCGCCCGGTCGCGGGATCTGGAACGCATCGTCGACCTGCGCATTGCCGCGCCGATGTCGAACTACGTCCACGCCGCCAAATCGCCGCTCGGGCTGCCGCCCGATCCGGCGGCGGCGGCGGCGATCGAAAAGGGCCTTCAAGCGCCTCTCGACTATCTCGAAGCGGCGCTGGAGGACGGGCGCCCGTTGCTGACCGGAGCGCACGCCGCTATCGCCGATTGCACGATGCAGGCGGCGCTCCAGTTCCTCCGCTTCATCGACGCCGACCTGTTCGGCGACCGCCCGAACCTGCGCGCCTGGGACGCCCGCTACCGGGAGAGGCCGGCTGCGCAGGCGGTTCTGAAGTGGTGACCGAGGCCGGATCGTTTACAATTCATACGGGAAAATTGCTTGTTTTCCACATAATCTGACGCTATATTGCGTTAGAATTTGCAGCAAATCGGAAATGTCATGGCACTCGCGCAATATGCGGAAAACGGTTTGTTCGCGCCCAAAAAAATCGCGGTGGCGCTACGCACCACGAGCGACGAACTGGCACGTACCGTCGGTCTCGGCCGGGATGCCGTCCAGCGTAAAGATCGGATTCCCTCGGCCAGGACCCAGCGGCGCCTCCGCGAGATGATCGAAATCGTCAACAAGGTCGAGCCGCGCTTCGGATCGGCGCTGATCGCCTACGCCTGGTTTCGTTCCGAACCGCTGGCCGGTTTCGGCGGTCAGACGGCCATGCAACTCGTCCGCGCCGGCCAGGCGGACCGGGTTCTCGACTATATCGACGCCGTCGACGCCGGCGTATACGCGTGACGGAATACCGCCACCGCGGCCTCCTGTATCGCGCCCTCAACCCCGTTTTCGCCCGCGAGCCGCTGTCGGGCCGCGGGGCGGAATTATATGGCGGGCGGTTCAACCGGAAGGGAACGGCAGCCCTCTATACCGCCCTTTCGCCCGAGACGGCGATCCGCGAAGCGAATCAGGTCGGCCACCTCCAGCCCACGCTGCTGCTGGCCTACGACGCCGATATCTCTCCGATATTCGATACGCGCGATGGAGCCGCCCTGGCTGGGTGGTCGATGACAGCCGACGCATTGGCCGATCCGGACTGGCGGCGCAAGATGACCGACGGGGGAAAAGTGCCGACTCAGGAGTTCGCAGCGCAGCTTGCCGAAGACGGCTATGTCGGCCTGCTCGTTCGCAGTTTCGCGCCGGGCACGACGCCCGATCACCTCAATGCGGTGCTCTGGCGTTGGAATACTGGCGGAAGCGACCGGCTGTCGCTGATCGACGACGAGAAGCGACTTCTCTCCTGAGAAAAAAGGGCCCGGCGGTGAGCCGGGCCCTTCTCGTGTCGCTCGGGAGCGGGGCGCTTATTTCGGCAGCGACCCTTCGATACCCTGGACGTAGAAATTCATGCCGGCGAGCAGGCCGTCGGACGCCCTCTCTCCGGCTTTCAGGAACTGCTTGCCGTCCTGCTTGTTCAGCGGCCCGGTGAAGGGATGGAACTTGCCGCTGGCGATATCGGCCTGGACCTTTGCAGCCTGTTTCCGGACGTCGGCCGGAATGCGCTCGTGCACGCTGGCGATGTTCAGCATGCCGGCCCCGATGCCGCCCCAGGTGTCGGTCGACTTCCAGGTGCCGTCCATCACCGCCTTGACCCGCGCGACAACGTACGGCCCCCAGTTGTTGACCGCGGCAGCGAGCTGGGCCTTGGGCCCGAAGGCCTTCATGTTCGAGGCCTGGCCGATGGCGCTGATGCCGCGCTGTTCGGCCAGCTTCATGGCGGCCGGCGAATCCGTGTGCTGGAAGATCACGTCGGCGCCCTGGTCGGCCAGCGCCTTGGCGGCGTCGGCTTCCTTGCCGGGATCGAACCAGGTGCTGACCCAGACGATCTTGAACTTGACGTTCGGGTTGACCGATTTCGCGCCCAGATAGGCCGCGTTGATGCCGCGAACCACTTCCGGAATCGGGAAGGAGGCGATGTAGCCGATCGTGTTCGACTTGGTCATCTTGCCGGCGATCACGCCGTTGACGTAGCGGCCTTCGTAGTAGCGGATGTTGTAGGTCGCGACATTCTTCGCCCGCTTGAAGCCGGAGCAATGTTCGAATTTGACCTTCGGGAACTGCTTGGCGACCTTGATCGTCGGGTTCATGAAACCGAAGGAGGTCGTGAAGATGATACTGTGGCCCTGCTGGGCGAGTTGCCGGGTCACGCGTTCGGCGTCCGGGCCCTCGGGCACGTTCTCGACATGGGTGGTTTCCACCTTGTCCCCGAAGGCCTTCTTGACGGCCAGCAGGCCCTGGTGGTGCTGGTAGCTCCAGCCGTGGTCGCCGATCGGGCCGACATAGACGAAGCCGACCTTCATTTTCTCGGCCTGGACGGCGGCCGGCGCCGCAACGATGGCTGCAGCGGCCAACGCTGCCGCGGTGAGTTTGGCGAAAGTTCGATACCTCATCGGGAGCCTCCCTTTTTCTGGTTGAATGGATCGGAGTTGCGGACCGGCGGCTCAGGTCGCCGCGCGGAAGGGCTGGGTAAGACAGGCCGGTGCGTTCAGTTTCACCTTCAGCCGGTCGCTGGAAATGATCACCAGTACCGCGATGGTCGCCAGATAGGGAAGCATCGAAAGATACTGCGCTTCCACCTTAACACCGAAACCCTGGCTGTGCAGTTGCAGAATCGTGATTCCGCCGAAGAGATAGGCGCCGAGCAGCGCCCGGCCCGGCCGCCACGCGGCGAACACGACCAGCGCCAGCGCAATCCAGCCGCGCCCGGCGGTCATGCCCTCCGCCCAGAACGGCGTCTGGACGACGGAGAGATAGGCCCCGCCCAGCCCGGCGCAGGCGCCGCCGAACAGCAGGGTGAGATAGCGGTAGAAGACGACCGGATAGCCGATGGCGTGGGCGGCGTCGTGGTTCTCCCCGATCGCCCGGATAATCAGCCCGCCGCGCGTCTTGCGGAAGAACCAGGAGACGCCCACGACAAGCAGGATCGAGAGGTAGACGAGATAATCCTGGCCGAACAGCAGCTTGCCGACCAGCGGCAGGTCGCTCAACACGGGAATGTCCAGTTTCGGAAAGTTGCCGGCCGCCTTGCCGGAATAGTCCTGCCCCCACAGGGCGGCGAGGCCGAGGCCGAACATGGTGAGCGCCAGCCCGGTCGCGACCTGGTTGGCGAGCAGGGTCTGGGTCAGGACTCCGAACAGCAGCGCCATCAGCGCGCCGGCGACAAGGGCGGCGACGACCCCGGCCAGGTAGTTGCCGGTCTGAATCGTCACGGAAAATCCGGCAATGGCGCCGACGATCATCATGCCCTCGACGCCGAGGTTCAGGACGCCGGACTTCTCGACCACCAGCTCGCCGATGGCGGCAAAGACCAGCGGCGTCGCGGCGATGACGATTCCGAGCAGGATGTTGACGACCAGTTCCATGACGCCCCTACCCGGCCGCCTGCCGCGGAGCCCAGCGGATCCGCGAACCGACCAGCACGTCCATCGCCAGCAGGAAGAACAGCAGCATGCCCTGGAACACCCGGGTCGTCGCGCTCGGCAGGCTCATGGCGATCTGGGCCGCCTCGCCGCCGATATAGGTGAGCGCCATCAGCAGCCCGCCGAGCAGGATGCCGAAGGGATGCAGCCGGCCGAGAAACGCCACGATGATCGCGGTGAAGCCGTAGCCGATCGGCAGGGCCGGAACGAGCTGGCCGACCGGGCCGGCCGCTTCGATGGTGCCGGCAAGGCCGGCAAGCGCGCCCGAGGTCAGCAGGCACAGCCAGACGATGCGCTTTTCCGAATAGCCGGCGAAGCGCGCCGCCAGCGGCGCCTGGCCCTGCACCTTGATCTGGAAGCCCAGCAGGTGCCGCTCCATGAACAGCCAGGCGACGGCGATTGCGAGCAGGGCCAGGATGAATCCGACATGGGCCCGCGTGCCCTCGATCAGGATGGGCAGGGTCATCGACTCGCTGAACAGGCGGCTCTCCGGGAAATTCAGCCCTTCGGGGTCGCGTAGCGGACCGTGCACCAGCGCGCTGAGCAGCAGGATCGCGACATAGACCAGCATCAGGCTGGTCAGGATTTCGTTGGCGTTGAAGCGGGTGCGCAGGAAGGCCGGAACGGCCGCCCAAGCCATGCCGCCCAGCATGCCGGCGAGGCACATGAGCGGCATGATCCAGAGGCCGGCCGTCTCGTGCAGCGCCAGGGCCACGCTGCCCCCGGCCAGCGCACCGGCGACGAACTGGCCCTCGGCGCCGATGTTCCACACGCCGGCCCGGAAACCCATCGCCAGCCCGGCGCCGATCAGGATCAGCGGCGTGCCCTTCACCGTCAGTTCGGCCAGCGCATAGGTTTGGGTCAGCGGCTCGAAGAAAATCAGCCAGATCGCCCGGAACGGGTCTTTCCCCAGGATCGTGAACAGGACGAGACCGGCGATGATGGTGAGGGCGACGGCAAAGACCGGTGTCAGGACCTGCATCGCCTTCGACGGTTCGCGCCGCGGCTCCAGCCTAAGCATGAGCAGGCTCCGCCGCTCCCGGCGCATTCGCCCGGCCGCGCGCCTGTCCGCCCATGCGCAGGCCGATCTGCTCGATCGTGAGGGTGTCGACCGGGTCTGCGGCCGACAGGCGCCCGTTTGCGATCACCGCGATGCGGTCGCTGATCGCGAACAGTTCGTCGAGGTCCTGGGAGATGACCAGAACGGCCGTACCGTCCTTCGCGAGCTGGATCAGCGCTTCCTGGATGAAGGCGGCGGCGCCGGCATCGACCCCCCAGGTCGGCTGGGAGGCGACGAGCACGCTCGGCTCCTGCATGATCTCGCGGCCGACGACGAATTTCTGCAGGTTGCCGCCGGACAGGCTGCGCGCGGCATGGTCGACCCCCGCCGTCTTGACGCCGAAGCGCGCGACGACATCGCCGGCATAGCGGGCGGCGCGCTGCAGGTTGAGAAAGCTGTTACGCGACAGGTTCTTGCGCATCCGGGCCGACAGGATGACGTTCTCGGTGAGCGACATGTCGGGCACGGCGGCATGGCCCAGCCGTTCCTCGGGCACGAAACAGATGCCGGCCTTGCGGCGGCCGTGCGGCGGCAGGCGGCCGATCGGCCGGCCGTCCAGCCGGATCGCATCCGGGCGGGCGGCCCGGACCTCGCCGATCAGCGCCGACATCAGCAGGGTCTGTCCGTTGCCCGCCACCCCGGCGATGCCGACGATCTCGCCGGACCGCACCTCCAGCGCGATATCTTCCAGATCGGTGCCGAACTGCGTCTCCGACGCCATGGAAAGCCCGTCGAGGCGTAAACGGACCTCGCCCGGCGTGCGCCGGTCCGTTGCCGGCGGGGAGAGCGATTCTCCCAGCATCATTTCCGCCAGGCTGCGGGCGGTTTCCTCGGCCGGCGTGCAGGTCGCGACGACCTTGCCGCCGCGCAGGATCGTCGCGTGGTCGCACAGGGCGCGGATTTCCTCCAGCTTGTGCGAGATATAGAGGATCGAGCAGCCCTCGCCGGCGAGCCGGCGCAGGGTCTCGAACAGGACCTCGACTTCCTGCGGCGTCAGGACCGAGGTCGGCTCGTCCATGATGATGAGTTGCGGATCCTGCAGCAGGCAGCGCACGATCTCGACGCGCTGGCGCTGGCCGACCGAAAGGTCGCCGACCATGAGGTCCGGGTCGAGCCGCAGGCCGTAGCGGGTCGAGACCTCGACGATCCGGCCGCGCAGGTCGCCCTTCGCCAGCTCCGGCGCCATGCCGAGCGCGATGTTTTCCGCGACCGTCAACGCCTCGAACAGCGAGAAATGCTGGAAGATCATGCCGATGCCTTCGGCCCGCGCCTCCGACGGCCGGTGCGGTGCGAATGGCTTGCCGCGCAATGTCATGGCGCCGGCGTCGGGCCGCAGCACGCCGTAGATGATCTTCACCAGGGTGGACTTGCCGGCGCCGTTCTCGCCGAGCAGGGCGTGGATTTCGCCTTTGCCGACACTGAACGATATGTCGTCGTTCGCCAGCACACCCGGAAACGCCCTGGCGATGCCGTCGAGTTCGAGCAGGGGTTCAGGCATGCCGCTCATCCGCCCCGCTTACGGCCTCGGCGGTGGCGAGTCGATGCAGAAGCTGCGCGGCGACCGTGACGGCAATCGTCGCAGGTTCCTTGCCGGGAATGCCCGGAAGGCCGATGGGGCAGGCCAGCCGCGCCAGCGCGGCCTCGCCGAGACCGGCGTCGCGGAACCGCTTGAAGAAGCGCGCCCGCTTGGTCTCGGAGCCGATCAGCCCGGCGAAGCCGAAGCGGTTGCCGGCGAGCAGCGCGTGGCAGATGTCGTAATCCATCGCGTGGGAATAGGTCAGCACCAGATGGAACGCGCCGTCCGGCGCCGCGGCGGCGATGCCGGCCGGATCGCGCGTCGCCAGCCGCCGTACACCGCCGGGAACGTCCGGCGGAAAGCGCGCTTCGTCGGTGTCGATCCAGGTCACGGCAAAGGGCAGCCCGTCCAGCGCCCGCACGATGGCCCGGCCGACATGGCCGGCGCCGTACAGGTAAAGCGGCGTGCCGGGCGGATCAACCGGCCGGAGCAGCCAGCGCTCCGCTTCGGGCGGCGTCAGGACGGTCGCGCGCGGCGCCTGGCCCGACAGGATTTCCACGGCGGGTTTCGCCGCTGCGAAGGGCAGCGCCTTCGCCGCCTGCCGGCCGGTCACGATCTCCACCGGCGGGCCGCTCGCCACCGGATGCAAAACGAGGCCGCCGTCGGCTGCCGGACCCGGAATCTGTGCCAGTTCCTCCGGGCCGATCCGCTCGTAGAGCAGGCGCACGAAACCGCCGCAACACTGCTCGAGGTCCGGGCCGAGGGGATAGTCGCGCAGGTCGCGCAGCCACGGGCCGGCCGGCGCGGCCAGCATGTCGCGCGCGGTCCGCGTCGCCTCCCATTCCAGCCGGCCGCCGCCGACGGTGCCGGTCTGGCCCGTGGCATCCACCAGCATCCAGGCGCCGGGCTCGCGGGGCGCAGAACCGTCGGCGGCGGCGACGATCACGGAGACCAGGTCGCCGGCGGCGCTCGCCCGTTCGCGGACGGTATCGAGCCAGGCCGCGGTCACGCCGCCGCCCCCGATACGCCGACAGGGGCGTTCGCGCGTACCCGCTCCACGGCGAACAGCACCCGCTCCGGCGTCGCCGGCGCATCGAGGAACGGATAGATCTCGTATCCGCCGACGCTCGCCACGGCATCCGACAGGGCCATCAGCGCCGAGATGCCGAGCATCAGCGGCGGTTCGCCGACCGCCTTGGAGCGGTAGATCGTGTCCTCGACATTCTCGCCGCGGTCGAACAGGCGGATATTCATCACCGGCGCGCGGTCGGAACAGGCCGGGATCTTGTAGGTCGAGGGCGCATGGGTCGTCAGCCGGCCCTCGTCGTCCCACACCAGTTCCTCGGTGGTCAGCCAGCCGGCGCCCTGCACGAAGCCGCCCTCGATCTGGCCGAGATCGACCGCCGGGTTCAGGGACTTGCCGGCATCGTGCAGGATATCGACGCGCAGCAGCCGGTTTTCGCCGGTCAGCGTGTCGATCGCGACCTCGGTAACGGCGGCGCCGTAGGAGAAGTAGAAGAAGGGCCGGCCGCTCGCCGTCGCCTTGTCCCAGCGGATTTTCGGCGTGGCGTAGAAGCCGGTGGCCGACAGCGACACCCGGGCGGCATAGGCCTTGCCGATCGCCTCGTCGAAATCGAGCGATTCGCTGCCGACATGAATGCGGCCGGCCTCGAATCTGACATCGGCCGGTTTCGCCTGATATTGTTCCGCCAGAAAATCCGCGAGCCGGCGCTTGATCTTGCCGACCGCCTCCTTCGCCGCCATGCCGTTCAGGTCGGAGCCGGAAGAGGCGGCGGTCGCCGAGGTGTTCGGCACCTTGCCGGTCGTCGTCGCGGTGATCTTGACCCGATCGAGATCGACCTGGAACTCCGAAGCCACGACCTGCGCCACCTTGACGAACAGGCCCTGGCCCATCTCCGTGCCGCCGTGGTTCAGGTGGATCGAGCCGTCGTTGTAGACATGGACCAGCGCGCCGGCCTGGTTCAGCATCGTATTGGTGAAGGAGATGCCGAATTTCACCGGCGTCATCGCGATGCCGCGCTTGAGGATCGGGCTCGCGCCGTTCCAGGCGCGGATTTCCGCCCGCCGCGCCGCATAGTCCGAAGCGGCCGCCAGTTCGGGCCAGATGTCCTGCATGATGCAGTCGCGGACGACCATGCCGTAGGGCGCCGTCTTGCCGGTATCGCCGGGGCTGTCCTTGTGGGCGTAGAAATTGGCGGCGCGGACCCCGGCCGGATCCTTGCCCAGATGCGCGGCGATATGGTCGAGCGCGCGCTCGATGCCGATCATGCCCTGCGGCCCGCCGAAGCCGCGGAAAGCCGTGTTGGACTGGGTGTGCGTCTTGCAGCGGTAGGACGTTATCCGGGCGCTCGGCAGATGGTAGCAGTTGTCGGCGTGGAACATCGCCCGGTCGGCGATCGGCCCGGACAGGTCCCAGGACATGCCGCAGCGCAGCGCCTGGTCGAACTCGATGCCGAGAATCCGGCCGTCGTCGTCGAAACCGGCGCGGTAGTCGATCCGGAAATCGTGCCGCTTGCCGGTGAGGAGCATGTCGTCGTCGCGGTCGTAAACGCATTTCGCCGGCCGGCCGGTCAGCCGCACGGCCAGCGCCGCCGCTGCCGCGGGCAGGTTGCCCTGGCTCTCCTTGCCGCCGAAACCGCCGCCCATCCGGCGCACCTCGACGGTCACCGAATGGTTCGGCACGCCCAGCACGCCGGCGACGGTGTGCTGGATCTCGCTCGGATGCTGGCTCGAACAGTGGACGGTCACGTCCTCGTCCTCGCCGGGAATGGCGAGCGCGGCTTGGCCTTCGAGATAGAAGTGCTCCTGCCCGCCGATCTCGATCCGGCCCTCGATCGCGTGCGGCGCTGCCGCGATCGCCGCCGCCGCGTCGCCGCGGGCCAGCGTATAGGGCGGCTCCAGGAAGCTCTGCGCCGCCATCGCCTGTTCGATGGTGAGGATTGCGGGCAGGCCGTCATAGTCGACTTCGGCCTTCGCCGCGGCGGCCCGCGCCTGTTCGATGCTCTCCGCCGCCACGCCGAACAGGGACTGGCCGAAATATTCGACGAGGCCGGCGCCGCGGCCTTCGCCCGGCGCGGCGAACAGCGGATCGTCGCCGGCGAACGGGCTGACGTCGTTCCGGCCCGGAATGTCGCCGGCGGTCAGCACCGCCACGACGCCGTCGCTGCGCCGGACCTCGCCGAGGTCGAGAGACGCGATCCGGGCATGGGCCCGCTCGCTGCGCGCGAGATAGACCTGCACTGTGCCGGGCGGCTCCGGGATGTCGTCGGTATAGATCGCCGTGCCCGAGACATGCTTGGCGGCGCTGTCATGGACCTGCGCCGCCCGCACGCCGCCCGCGATGCCCGGCGCGGCCCCGGCCGTATCCCCGACTGCGTCCCGGGCGGGAAGTTCGGTCATGCGAAGGCCGCCTCCCGGCCGGCCAGCCGGGTTTCCCGCAGGGGCCGCCGGCTCTCGTGGAAGCAGCGCCGCAGCAGGTTCTGCGCCGCCAGCAGGCGGTAACGGGCCGAAGCGCGCATGTCGTCGATCGGCGTGAAATCCTGCGCGAAGGCGGGCAGCGCAGCCGCCACCGTCGCTTCCGTCCAGGGCCTGCCGAGCAGCGCCGCCTCGACCGCGGCGGCCCGTTTCGGCGTCGCCGCCATCCCGCCGTAGGCGATGCGCACCCGGGCGACCGCGCCGCGCTCGATGCGCAGGTTGAAGCAGCCGCACAGCGCCGAGATATCCTGGTCGAAGCGCTTCGAGACCTTGTAGCACTTCAGCTCTTCCGCGCCGGTATCGAGCGGAATTTCCACGGCTTCGACGAACTCGCCGGGCTGCCGGTCCTGCTTGCCGTAGTCGAGGAAGAAGGCCTCCAGCGGCAGGCGCCGGCGCGCCGCGCCCTTGCGCAGGACCAGCGTCGCGCCGAGGGCGATCAGGGCCGGCAGGCTGTCGCCGATCGGCGAGCCGTTGGCGATGTTGCCGCCGATGGTCCCGGCGTTGCGCACCTGGCGCCCGCCGAAGCGGCGCAGCAGTTCGCCGAAATCGGGCCAGCGTTCCGCAATAGCGTCGAAAGCGCCGGTACAGGTGACGCCGGCGCCGATGCGCAGGGTATCGCCGCTCACGCCCAGGTCGTTCAGTTCGCCGACCCGGCCGATGTCGATGACCGTATCGAGCCGCCGGTGCTGCTTGGTCACCCACAGGCCGACATCGGTCGCGCCGGCCACGATGGTCGCGTCGGGATTCGCTTCGTAGAGCGCCGACAATTCATCGAGCGTGGTCGGCCCGTACCAGCGCTGGCCGCCATACTCGTAGGCCAGCGGGCCGGCGTCCGCCGCCTCCTGCAACCGCCGGGCGGCCGCCTCCGCAACGGCGCGTTCTTCGCCCGGCGGGGCCGCCCCGTTGAGCGACAGCGTGGCGTCGACGATCGGCCCGTAGCCGGTGCAGCGGCACAAATTGCCGGCCATCAGGTCGTCGACGCTGCGCTTGTCCAGCGGCTCGCCTTCCAGCCACGCCGCATAGGCCGACATGACGAAACCGGGGGTGCAGAAGCCGCACTGGGAGGCATGGCAATCGACGAAGGCGCGCTGGACCGGGTGGAGCGCATCGCCCGCTGCACCGCCGCCGAGCCCCTCGACGGTCGTAACCGCCCGGCCGTGCACCATCGGCAGGAACAGGATGCAGGCGTTCGCCGCCCGGTGGCGTAACGTGTGGCGCAGCGTGCCATCCTCCGCCGGATCGCCCACGGGATCGCCCAGCACCACGGTGCAGGCGCCGCAATCGCCCTCGGCGCAGCCTTCCTTGGTGCCGGTCAGCCGCTTGCGGCGGCGCAGATACTGCAGCAGCGTCATGGTCGGCGGGACGTCCGAAACCGTCTCCACTGCGCCGTTCAGCAGGAAGGCGATCTCGCGCGCCATGGCCGTCAGCTGCCGCGGTAGGTGGAATAGCCGTAGGGCGAGATCAGCAGCGGCACATGGTAATGCTCGTCCGGCGCGGCGATGCCGAAGCGGATCGTTACGTCGTCCAGGAAGGGCGGATCGGGCAGGTCGGCGCCGCGCGCCCGGAAATAGGCGCCGGCGGCGAAGGTCAGTTCGTAACGGCCGGCGGCGAAGGCGTCGCCTTCGAGCAACGGCGCATCGCAGCGGCCGTCGCCGTTGGTGACGGTTTCGGCGAGCCGCACCGGCCCCCCGGCCTCCAGCCGGTCGAGCGCAATCGCGAGGCCGGCGGCCGGGCGGCCGGCGGCGGTGTCCAGGACATGGGTGGTCAAACGGCCCATCGGGAGCGGACTCCGTGTCGGCAAGCCCGTTACTAGAGCCGATTTGCCCTTGTAAGACAATGCGCTACTGTCGGCGGGACGCTTCGGGAAAGCGTCACGGGGAAACGCCACAGGGAAACGCCCGCCGCGCCATGCTGTCCCCCCGCCCTTCGACCCTCGACCGCGCCGCCTTCGTCGCGGCCTATGGCGGCGTCTACGAGCATTCGCCCTGGGTGGCGGAGGCCGTCTACGACGCCGGCATCGGAACCGGCGACGACGCTGCGCCGGCGCTGGCCGGCCGGATGGCGCAGGTCGTCGACGCGGCGGACGGCGACGCGAAGCTGGCGCTGCTGCGCGCCCATCCGGAACTGGCCGGCCGGCTCGCCGTGGCCGGCAACCTGACGGCGGACTCGACGGCCGAACAGGCCTCGGCCGGCCTCGACCGCTGCACGCCGGAGGAGTTCGCCGAGTTCCACGCCCTCAACACGCGCTACACCGCCCGCTTCGGCTTCCCCTTCATCGTCGCCGTGCGCGGGCTGACCCGGCAGGACATTCTGGAGGCATTCCGCAGCCGGGCCGGCAACGGCCGGGAAACCGAATTCGCCACGGCCCTCCGGCAGGTCCACCGCATCGCCCGCCTGCGCCTGGAGGCGATGGAGGGGACCTAGGTGGGATCGAAGCTATCGGCAGGCGTAGCGCAATCTCATGCGCCCGATCGGTCATCGTCATATATCTGCCGCTTGAGTCCGGCCGGAGTCAGGATAGGCACGGCGAAGTCGTCCGCCAGCGCTTGCAGGTCGGTGTCGCCGGTCACCAGCGCATCGGCACGGGCGGCAAGGGCAAGTTCGAGGAACGGCCGGTCGAACGGGTCGCGGCATTCGGGAACCGCGGGCAGCGGGTCAGGGACGGTCACGGTTTCGCAGAAGGGCAGATAGTCTTCGAGGATGTCCTGCCGGTCGGCGTCACTCAGCCGGAATTTCGGATACCCGAGCACGCGGATCAGTTCGGCCGCCGTCTCGCGGCCGACGAGCGGGCGGATGCGCCCGGAACTCCAAGCGCCGCGCAACCACGACAGCCGGCCGGAATGAAACAGAAGCGCCGAGACAAGGATATTGGTATCGAGGACCAAGCGCGGCGGCGTCATTCGCCCGAGTGCGCCCCCGACCGAGCCCAGGCGACGGCATCGGCTACATCGGTCTCCATAATCCCGAGTTCGGCGAGCTTGGCGCGCACGGTCCCTGCACGGTTGACGCGCACCGGCGTGAGCACGATGCGGCCGTTTTCGGCGGCCACGTCGAAATAGTCGGCGGCGTCCACTGCGGCGACCGCAGCCTTGGGCAGGGTTAGCTGGTTCTTGGCGGTGAGTTTCGCGAGCATGACGATCTCCTTACAATCGGAATGTAAGGAAACAACCAATCCGGGACAAGACCCTTTTGAGGCGCGCGCCAACGGTTCAGGCCGACCCCCTCACGCCGCCTCCCTTGTCCCCCGCTCCACGATGTCCACGATCTCGCCCATGATGGCCGTCAGGTCGAAGTCCTTGGGGGTGTAGACGGCGGCGACGCCGGCGGCCTTGAGGGCTTCGGCGTCGGCCGGCGGGACGATGCCGCCGACCACGACCGACACGTCGGCCAGGCCCTGGTCCGCCAGCCGCGCCACCACGTCGCCGACCAGCGCGGCGTGGCTGCCCGACAGGATCGAGAGGCCGACGATGTGCACATCCTCCTGCACCGCGGCGTTGGCGATCTGCGCCGGGGTCAGGCGGATGCCCTCGTAGACCACCTCGATGCCGCAGTCCCGCGCCTTGACGGCGATCTGCTCGGCGCCGTTGGAATGGCCGTCCAGCCCCGGCTTGCCGACCAGCATCTTGAGCCGCCGGCCGAGCCGCCGGGACAGGGCCTCGACCCGGCCGCGCACCGCCTCCAGCGCGGCCATGCCGTCTTCGCTCGCGGGCCGGACCGCCGGCGCCGCGCCGACGCCGGTGGGCGCCCGGTAGAGGCCGAAGACGCCGCGCAACGCCCCGCCCCATTCGCCGGTCGTGACGCCGGCATGGGCGCAGGCGATGGACGGTTCCATGACGTTGCCCCCGTCGCGCACGGTGCGCTCCAGTTCGGCGATCGCCGCCTGCGCCGCGGCCTCGTCCCGCGCCGCGCGCCATTCCGCTAGGCTGGCGACCTGCGCCGCCTCGGCCGCCGGATCGACGGCGAGGAAGCCGCCGTCTCCGCTGCCGTCAGCCCCATCTCCGGGGTTTTCGGTGAGCGGCGAGGGCGCGCTCTCGGTCCAGCGGTTGACGCCGACCACGACCTGCTCGCCGGCCTCGATCGCCGCGACCCGCCTTGCGTTGGACGCCACGAGCCGCTGCTTCATGTAACCGGATTCGACCGCGGCCACGGCGCCGCCCATCGCCTCGATCCGCGCCAGTTCGGCCGTCGCCTCGCGCTTCAGTTCGGCGACCCTGGCCGCGATCTCGGCCGAGCCGTCGAAGATGTCGCCGTATTCCAGCAGGTCGGTCTCGTAGGCGAGGATCTGTTGCAGGCGCAGCGACCATTGCTGGTCCCACGGCCGGGGCAGGCCGAGGGCCTCGTTCCAGGCCGGCAGCTGCACCGCCCGCGCCCGCGCGCCTTTCGACAGGGTGACGGCGAGCGCCTCGAGCAGGATGCGGTAGACGTTGTTCTCCGGCTGCTGCTCGGTGAGGCCGAGGGAATTGACCTGCACGCCGTAGCGGAAGCGGCGCAGCTTCGGATCCTCGACGCCGTAGCGCGTCTCGCAGATCTCGTCCCACAGTTCGGTGAAGGCGCGCATCTTGCAGATTTCGGTGACGAAGCGCAGCCCGGCGTTGACGAAGAAGCTGATCCGGCCGACCGCGGCGGGAAAATCCGCCGCCGGCACCGCATCGCGCACCCGGTCCAGCACGGCGACGGCGGTGGCGAGCGCGTAGGCCAGCTCCTGCACCGGCGTCGCCCCGGCCTCCTGCAGATGGTAGCTGCAGACGTTGACCGGGTTCCATTTCGGCATTTCGCGGCAGGTGAAGGCGATCGTGTCGGCGGTCAGCCGCATCGAGGGCTCGGGCGGGAAGATGTAGGTGCCGCGGGAGAGGTACTCCTTGACGATGTCGTTCTGGGTCGTGCCGGTGAGTTCGGCCCGCCGCGCCCCCTGCCGCTCCGCCGCCGCGATATAGAGGGCGAGCAGCCAGGGCGCCGTCGCGTTGATCGTCATCGACGTGTTCATCCGGGCGAGCGGGATATCGCGGAACAGGGTCTCCATGTCGCCGAGATGGGACACCGGCACGCCGACCTTGCCGACCTCGCCGCGGGCCAGCGCATCGTCGGCGTCGTAGCCGGTCTGGGTCGGCAGGTCGAAGGCGACCGACAGCCCGGTCTGTCCCTTGGCCAGGTTGGTCCGGTACAATTCGTTCGACGCCGCGGCCGAGGAATGGCCCGAATAGGTCCGCATGATCCAGGGGCGGTCCTTTCGGGGGCGGTCCTTTTGGGGGCGGTCCTGCTGAGAGCGGGCGGGCGGCGGGCGGTCGGTCATGGTCTGCATCCGGCGGGCGGCGGGCTTTGCCGCACTGCATCAAGAATGCGCCCCGGCGGCCGGCGGACGCAAGCGGCGAAACGCCAATTTTCACATATTTGTCGCAAGGGACGCGAAATCACGAAACATTGACCAATTATTCGCCCCGCATACGCAACATTATTTCTTTTTGCATCGCAACATGAAATGGAGTAGCGTGCGGCTGCCGCCTCGAGGGACGCCATCTTGGGCGGCCCGACGTCCAGACCCGGTCCGGGTCCAGTCCAGGAGTGCGAACGATGAGCAATGCCTCCCCCGCCGTCGAACTGGCCGAGCACCGGGAACCGGCCGACCCGCTGCTGCGCGGCGAGAAGAAGGATCTCTACGAGGTCGGCGAGATCCCGCCGCTGGGCCATGTGCCGAAGCAGATGTACGCCTGGGCGATCCGGCGCGAACGGCACGGCGAGCCGGAGACGGCGATGCAGGTCGAGGTCGTCGACATCCCGGAGCCGGACAGCCGCGAGGTGCTGGTGTTCGTGATGGCTGCGGGCGTCAACTACAACGGCATCTGGGCCTCGCTCGGCACGCCGGTCTCGCCCTTCGACATCCACAAGGCGCCGTTCCACATCGCCGGGTCCGACGCCAGCGGCATCGTCTGGGCGGTCGGCGAGAAGGTGCGCAACTGGAAGGTCGGCGACGAGGTCGTCATCCACTGCAACCAGGACGACGGCGACGACGAGGAATGCAACGGCGGCGACCCGATGTTCTCGACCTCCCAGCGCATCTGGGGCTACGAGACTCCGGACGGCTCCTTCGCCCAGTTCACCTGCGTCCAGGCCCAGCAGCTCATGCACCGGCCCAGGCACCTGACCTGGGAGGAGAGCGCCTGCTACACGCTCACCCTGGCGACGACCTGGCGGATGCTGTTCGGCCACCGGCCGCACATCCTGCGGCCGGGCCACAACGTGCTGGTCTGGGGCGCCTCGGGCGGGCTCGGCTCTTTCGCGGTCCAGCTCTGCGCCGCGACGGGGGCGAACGCGATCGGCGTGATCTCCGACGAGGACAAGCGCGAGTTCGTCATGTCGCTGGGCGCCCGCGGCGTCATCAACCGCAAGGACTTCGACTGCTGGGGCCAGCTTCCGGAGGTCGGCACCGACGCATACCGCGCCTGGTTCGCCGAGGTGCGCAAGTTCGGCAAGGCGATCTGGGACATCACCGGCAAGGGCAACAACGTCGATTTCGTCTTCGAGCATCCGGGCGAGGCGACCTTCCCGGTCTCGACCTTCGTGGTCAAGCGCGGCGGCATGGTCGTCTTCTGCGCCGGCACTACGGGCTACAACATCACCTTCGACGCGCGCTATGTCTGGATGCACCAGAAGCGCATCCAGGGCAGCCATTTCGCCCATCTCCAGCAGGCGGCGCAGGCCAACAAGCTGGTGATCGAGCGGCGCATCGATCCGTGCATGTCCGAGGTCTTCGCCTGGGAGGACATCCCCGAAGCCCACATGAAGATGCGCCGCAACGAGCACAAGCCCGGCAACATGGCCGTGCTGGTGAGCAGCAAGCGCCCCGGCCTGCGCACCATCGAGGACGCGATCGAGGAGTAGGGGACGGACTACCCCCGCCGCCAGGCGCGCGGGGTCCGCCAGGTTGCGACGGCGACGCCGGCGAGGATGGTCAGCGTCGCGGCGATTTTCGTCCAGGTCACCGGCTCGGCGAGGAACAGGGCGCCCCAGGCGACGCCGACCAGCGGCGCGATATAGTTGTTCATGGCGACGAAGTTCGGCCCGGTCCGCTGGATCAGCGTGAACATCAGAAGGATGTTCAGGCCCGTGCTGAGCACCGCCAGGGCGAGCAGCGCGAGGACCGGCAGCAGCGCCGGTTTCGTCGCCAGCGGGTCGCCGATCGCGAAAGACGCCGGCAGGAGCAGGACCGCCGCCAGCGCCAGCGACCAGCCGGCGCTGACCGCCGGGTCGACGCCCGCCATCGTCCGGCGCGTGATCGTCAGCGCCACGGCGAAACAGGCCGCGCCGCCGATCACCAGGAGCTGGCCGGCCAGCGCGCCGCCGACCCCCTCGCCGATCCCCTTGGGCACCGCCGGGCCGAGCAGGATGAGCACGCCGGCGAAGCCCAGCGCCACGCCGGTCAGCTTGCGCCAGGTGAACTTGTCGTCGGAAAAGAAATGCGCAACGCCGAGCGTGAACAGCGGCACCGTGGTGATCAGGATCGCGCTCAGGCTGATGTCGATGAAGCGCTGGCCGCTGTTGATCATGACGAACGGCAGGGCGTTGCCGATCAGGCCCAGCACCAGCAGCATGAGCCAGAGCCGGCGCTCGCGCGGCGGCCGTTTGCCCAGGAGCAGGCCGACGGCGATCAGGAAGCCGCCGCCCAGCACCGTGCGCCACAGGGCGAGGGTCGCCGGGTCGAAGGCCGGCAGCGCCAGCTTGATGAACAGGAAGGACGAGCCCCAGACCGTGCCGAGCGTCAGCAGCATGAGATAGTTGACGAACATGGGCGGGGGTTACGGCCGGTTCACGGATCGCCGTCCTGGGCGGGCAAGGCGGCGGCGCCCGAACGGACTGAGGCACGGACTGGGGGCCGGACTGGGGGCCGGACGGATCGAACGGCGGCGCAGGCTGTGCTAGTATCGCAACCGAGCGCCCCGGACGGAAACGCCCACGGAACCGCCGACGGAACCGCCGATCCATGTCCGACATCGACACGAAGCCCCGTACCGACACGCGCCCGAAGACGCGGAAGAAGACGCAGCGCCCGCGGCTGCACAAGGTCATCCTGCTCAACGACGACTACACGCCGCGCGAATTCGTCGTGCAGGTCCTCAAGGCCGTGTTCCGCATGAGCGAGGACCAGGCCTACCGGGTGATGATGACCGCCCACCGGCGCGATGCCTGCGTCGTCGCCGTCTATACGAAGGACGTCGCGGAGAGCAAGGCGAGCGAGGGCACGGAAGAAGGCCGCAGGGCCGGCCATCCCCTGACCTTCACGACCGAGCCGGAGGAGTAGGCAGTGCCGGCTTTGGGCCGGTTCGGCCCGAATGCTTCGCCCCGGTGTCGCCACCCATGGCACGTCTCTCCCCAATACCTCCCCCTCTTCAGAGGGGGAGGCCAGGTGGGGGTGCAGCGGCACCGGGCACGCGCAGCTGCAAGGCGGTATTTTCGCAATATCCACAGCACCCCCATCCCCTTCGCTGCGCTCAGGGACTTCCCCCTCTAAAGAGGGGGAAGGATATTGTCGCGCGACATGCGCGGTTCGGCTGGTGGCGCGTCCTACCCTTTCACCGCGATCGCATCGGCCATCGCCACGAGGTGCTCGGCCTGGCGGATCGAGGCATAGTCGATCAGCTTGCCGTCGAGCGCCGCGGCGCCGGCGCCGGCGGCCTCGCTCTCCCGCATGGCGGCGATGATCGCCCGCGCCTTCTCCACCTCGCCGGCCGGCGGCGTGAAAATGTCGTTGGCCGGGGCGATCTGGCTCGGATGGATCGCCCATTTGCCGTCGCAGCCCAGCACGGCGGCGCGCCGGGCGTGGGCCTCGAACGCCCCGGCGTCGGAGAAGTCTCCGAACGGTCCGTCGCACGGCCTGAGGCCGTTCGCCCGCGCGGCGACGACCATGCGCGCGATCGCGTAATGCCACATGTCGCCCCAGTGGAAGTCGCGCGCGCCGCTGGCGTCCGGATCGGTCAGCACGCCGTAGTCCGGGTTGGCGCCGCCGATCTGGACCGTGCGCATCCGGGTCGAGGCGGCATAGTCCGCCGCGCCGAAATGCAGGCTCTCGTTGCGCGGGCTGGCGGCGGCGATGTCGGCGATATTCTGCATCCCGAGCGCCGTCTCGACGATCAGCTCGAAGCCGATCCGCTTCTTCCGCCCCGCCGCCATTTCGACCTGGCTGACCAGCGCATCGACGGCGTAGACATCCGCCGCCGTGCCGACCTTCGGGATCATGATGAGATCGAGCCGCTCGGCGCAGGTCTCCAGCAGGTCGACGACGTCGCGGTACATGTACGGCGTATCGAGCCCGTTGATCCGCACCGACAGCGCCTTCTCGCCCCAGTCGCAGTCGCCGATCGCCTCGATGACGTTCGCGCGCGCCTCGGCCTTGCGGTCCGGCGCCACCGCGTCCTCGAGATCGAGAAACACGACATCGGCGTCGCCGGCCGCCGCCTTCTCGAAAAAGCGCGGGCTGGAGCCCGGCACGGCAAGTTCGCTGCGGTTCAGGCGCGCGGGTGCGGGCGCGATCTGGGTATGGGACATGGCGGCATCCGGTTCGGAAAGGCGAGACGGCGCGCACCATAGGCGGCGGCGAACCGGCATCGGAGCATGGAAAGTGTCGCGCCGGCCGCCCCCGCGACTTAGCTTTGGGGGCCTGACTTCGGGAGCTTGACTTCGGGGGGCCTGACCTCGGGCGCCTGTTTCGCCGCGCGGCCGGCAAGCGGATGGTGGTCTTCGACCAGCCGGCGCAGCCGCTCGTCCAGCACATGGGTGTAGATCTGGGTCGTCGAGATATCGGCGTGGCCCAGCATCTGCTGTACGCTGCGCAGATCGGCGCCGCGGTTGAGCAGATGGGTGGCGAAGGCGTGGCGCAGGACGTGGGGCGACACCTTCGCCCGGTCGATCCCCGCTTCGGCCGCCAGATCCTTCAACATCTGGCCGAAGCGGTGGCGGGTCAGATGGCCGGTCCCCGAGCGCGACGGAAACAGGAACGGCGCGGCGGCGAGGCGCGGATTTTGCGCCCGCACCTCGATCCAGGCCTGCACCGCCTCGCGCGCCGCGTCGTTCAGCGGAACCACCCGCTCCCTGCCGCCCTTGCCGCGCACCTGGATCAGGTTCGGATCGCGCACCAGCGCCGCGAGCGGCAGGCTGACCAGTTCGCTGACCCGCATCCCCGTCGCGTAGAGCAGCTGCACCAGGGCGTCGAGCCGCACGCCGCCCGGTCCCCCGCGCCCGGCGGCGGCCCGCAACAGGTCGTCGACCTCGTCTTCGGACAGAAATTTGGGCAGGGCCCGGCCGCGCTTCGGCGCGTCGAGGGTCGCCGTCGGGTCGTCGCCGCGGCGGCCTTCGGCAAACAGGAAGCGATAGAACTGGCGCATGGCGGACAGGCGGCGCGCCGCCGTGCGCGGCGCCATGCCGGCGCGGTCGAGCGCCGCCAGATAGGCGTGCAGGTCGGCCGGGCCGGCGCTGTCGAGGGCGGCGCCGTTGTCGCCCAGGAAGGCCGCGAGATGGGCGAGGTCCCGGCGATAGGCGTCGACGGTGTTGTCCGAGGCGCCGCGCTCGGCGCGCAGCATTTCCTCGAACGGTCCGACCGACGGCGGCAGGGCGGCGGCCACCGCGCTCAGAGCTGCCGGACCAGGGCGGCCTCGACCGCAAGCCGGCGGGCCTCCTCGTCCAGGCCGACGGCGCGCAGGCCGAACACGGCGTCGCGCAACAGCCGGCGCGGCAGGCGCCGCAGCGAGCGGCCGTTCACCAGCGTCAGGACGCGCAGCACCGTCAGCCCGCGCTGGCCGGCCGCCGCGACCGCCAGCAGGGCGGGATCGCGGCGCGCGGCGACCGATCTCGAAGCCGCCGTTTCCCCGATGGCTGAGTCCCCGGCGGTCGTTTCCCGGACGTCGGCGCCGTCCGACAGAAGCGGAAAATCGTCGATCCGGCCGAGCCCTTCCAGCAGCGCCTTGAGATCGGCGATCGGGGCGGCGGCGGTTTTCGCCGTCCGCCAGCGCTTGTACCGGATCCAGGTCGCGACCGAATCGATGGAGTCTTCGCTCGTCGGCGTCGCCAGGGCGGCCAGCGCGGTGAGGCGGTGCAGATCGGCCGGATTGCGGAACGGCGCCTGTTTCAGATAGCGGTACCAGGCCAGCGCCTGCCCGGTCCGGCCGGTCGCGAAGCAGGCCCGCGCGATATGCGCCGCGTGGTCCTGGTGAGCCGGCGCCGGCTCGATGCCGCCGAGCAGCGGGACGGTCTGCTGGGCCGCGAGGATTTCGGCGCCGTCGTCGCCCCGCGCCGCCGCGGCCGCCGCGAGGCGCCACCACGCCGCCAGGATGCGCAGGCGCCGGGGCACGTCCTTCGCCGCGGCAGCCGCCAGATACAGGCGCAGCCTCGCCCGGGCGTCGAAGTCGCGCAGCCGGACCGACGCCGCGTCTGCGATGTCCTTCGCCGGCAGGCGGACGCCGGCGTAGAGGGCCGCCAGTTCGCGCCCGACCGGCGCGCCCCGCGCCGCCGCCCGCTCCAGCGCGCCGATCCGCACCCGGCGCAGCGCCTCCGCATTGGCCCCCAGGGCAATCAGCGTACCGGTGGACAGGCGCTTCAGTTCGGCCGGCTTGACGCCCATCCGGTGGCGGCTGAGCAGCGTCAGGGTGAGCGGGTAGGGTTTCGCAAGGCGCCCGGGCGCCCGCCCGGCCGCCACCGCCAGGACCGCATTCTCGAAGGGCGCCGGCGGCGGCGCGCCCTGATCGTGGAGCAGGCGCAACGCGATTTCCGCCCGCTCGCCGTGGCCGTTCAGGACGTGGCAGGCAATCCGCGCCTGCTCGATAAAGGGCGCCGTGGAACCGGGAACGGTCGCGACCGCGGCGCAGGCCTTCTTGCCGTCGCCGGCAAGGAAATGCGCGCGGATCGCCGGGAACGGCGCTTCCGGTTTCGCGCGGGTGCGCGCCGCCAGCGCCGCGGTATCGCGGATCGCGCCCATGCGGAGCAGGGCGGCGAGGCGCGCCCGGACGAAGCCGGCCCGTGTTTCGCCAGACGGGGCCAGGGCGATCGACAGCAGCAGGCGGCGCTGGAGGTCGTGCAGCACCGGCGACCGGTGCGCCGCCGGCAGCCGGTCGATCAGGGCCGCGACCTCGTCCGCGGCGGCGCCGCGCCACAGGCCGGCACCGAGGCCGCCGCTCCCGTCGCCGAGGGTGCCGGTCGATCCGGAGCCCGGCGCCCCGAGTTCCTCGACGCGGACCGTCGGCCGCCGCGCCGAAGTATCGGCCCCGGCCCCGGACCGGTCGATGCGGGTCGGGGCATTGGCGTCCTGCGCCAGCGCCGGCCCGCCGGTCCAGCCGGCGAAACCGAACGGACCCGCCGCCAGCACGACCGGCACGACCCGCACGAGCAGCGCCGCAAGCGGCCCGCCGCGCCGGGTCCGGAGGAAAACGGGTCGGGGTTTCGTTCGTGCCATGGAATTGACCGTCATCCCGGTGCCGCCATGTCGGGCCGTGCCGCTGCCGGCACGCCTGCGGCGCCCCGGCAAAGAAAGCCGTGCAAAGAAAATACTGGCGCCGCCGGACTATCCGAACGACATATTACGGCGACATTGCGGCGCGGACGGCTGCGGTTGCGCCCCGGTTCCCGCCGGGCGGCCGCGCCGCAGCCCCCGAACCATAGCCCAACCCTCAGCCCCGGGCCGGCGTTGCCGGAACGCCGGCGCAAGAACAGGTGCAGTATCGCACAAAGATGACGGCCCGTAGCGAAACAACCCGGTTGCGCCCCGGCAGGGCCATCGTTCTCGTCGGCCTGATGGGCGCCGGCAAGTCCGCTGTCGGCCGGCGGCTGGCCCGGCGCCTCGACCTGCCGTTCATCGACGCCGACGCCGAGATCGAGGCGGCCGCGGGCACCACCATCGAGGAATTGTTCGCGCTGCACGGCGAGGACGCGTTCCGCGCCGGCGAGCGCCGGGTGATCGCCCGCCTGCTCGACGGCGAGCCCCATGTCCTTGCAACCGGCGGCGGCGCCTTCATGGATGCGGAAACGCGCAGCCTCGTCAAATCGCGGGGCATCTCGATCTGGCTGAACGCCGACCTGGACACCCTGGTCGAGCGGGTCAGCCGCCGCAACAACCGGCCGCTGCTCAAGAACGGCGACGCGCGCCGGATCCTCTCGGACCTGATGGCGGTGCGCAATCCGTTCTATGCCGAGGCCGACATCGCCGTGACCAGCGCCGACCGGCCGCTGGGCGAGATGACGGATCGGGTGGCCGATGCCCTGCGGGACTGGATGGCCGCGCATCCGGACCGGGCCCGGCGCCCGGCGCCGGTCATGGCTGCGGGAGCGGCGGCGCGCGTCCGGGTGCCGCTGGCCGAACGCAGCTACGACATTCTGATCGGCGACGGGCTGCGCCGGCGGTTCGCGGCGGAAATCGCGCCGGTCCTGGCCAGGCCCCGGGCGATCGTCGTCACCGACGAGAATGTGGCCGCACACTATCTTGCGCCGCTGATGGCGGACCTTGCCGCGGCCGGCGTGCGGGCCGATTCGGTCGTGCTGCCGCCGGGCGAGGAGACCAAGTCCTTCGCCCATCTGGAGCGGCTGACCGCGCGGTGCCTCGATCTGGGCCTGGAGCGGCGCGATACGCTGATCGCGCTCGGCGGCGGCGTGATCGGCGACCTGGCCGGGTTCGCCGCGGCGGTCCTGCTGCGCGGCGTCGCCTGCATCCAGCTGCCGACGACGCTGCTCGCCCAGGTCGATTCCTCGGTCGGCGGCAAGACCGCCATCGACATGCCCGGCGGCAAGAACCTGGTCGGCGCGTTCCACCAGCCCAGCCTCGTGCTGATCGACCCGGAGACGCTGGATACGCTCGACCGGCGCCAGCGCCTGGCCGGCTACGCCGAGACCGTCAAATACGGGCTGATCCGCGACCGCGCCTTCTTCGAATGGCTGGAGGCGAACGGCCGCGCCGTGGTCGACGGCGGCGGGGAGGGCGGGAACGGCGCGCGGGTGCGGGCCATCGAGACCGCCTGTGCGGCCAAGGCCGACGTGGTTGCCCGCGACGAGCGCGAATCCGGCGAGCGTGCGCTGCTGAATCTCGGCCATACCTTCGCCCACGCGCTCGAAACAGCGACCGGCTACAGCGACCGCCTGCTGCACGGCGAAGCCGTCGCCATCGGCATGTGCATGGCGTTCGACCTGTCGGCCGCCCTCGGCTGGACCGGCGGACAGGAGGCGACGCGCGTCCGCGCCCATCTCGATTCCGTCGGCCTGCCGACCGCGCCGGCCGCCGTCGAAGGCCTCGGCCTCACGCCCACCGCAGCAATCGGCCTGATGCGCCGGGACAAGAAGGTGACCGACGGGCGGATCGCCTTCGTCATGGTCCGCGGCATCGGCGAGGCCTTCGTCACCGCCGCGGTCGAAGAGAGCGACCTGGAGTCCTATCTCTCGAAGGTATTGGGCTGACCGGCCGGCCGCTCCGGCCCGGAGCGGCGCGCGCGCCGGCCGGCCCCTCCCCGCGGCGTCCCGCTGACTCTTCCTGTGGCAGCCCCAATAGCAATCATGGAACTCTTCCTCGATATCCTTCCGATTCTCCTGCTGGTGATGCTCTCGGCCTTCTTCTCCGGGTCCGAGACCGCGATGACGGCGGCCTCGCAGCCCCGGATGCTGGAGCTCGAGCGCCAGGAGGTCGCCGCGGCCGGCATCGTCAACCGGCTGCGCGCCCGGACCGACCGGCTGATCGGTGCCATCCTGTTCGGCAACAATCTGGTGAACATCCTGGCGTCGGCGCTGGCGACCGGCCTGTTCATCGGCTGGTTCGGCTCGAACGGCGTGTTCTACGCCACCATCGTCATGACGCTGCTGGTGCTGATTTTCGCCGAGGTGATGCCCAAGGCCTACGCCATCAACCATGCCGACAGCACGGCCCTGCGCATCGCGCCGGTCCTGCGCACCGTGGTGTCCGTGTTGGCGCCGGCGGCGCAGGCGATCCAGCTTGTCGTGGAGGGAACCTTCCGGCTGTTCGGCGTCCGGTTCGAGAGCACCCTCTCGCCGGCGGCGAGCGAAGAGGAGCTGCGCGGCGCGATCCGGATGCATGCCGCGCCAGAGCCGGACCCGGAGGTCGACGCCGAGCGCGAAATGCTGTCGAGCATCCTGGATCTCGGCGACGTCGAGGTCGAGGAGATCATGACCCACCGCTCCGGCGTCGCGATGATCGACGTCGACAGGCCGGCGCCGGAGATCGTGAAACAGGTGCTGGCGAGCCCCCATACCCGCCTGCCGGTGTTCAAGGGCGATCCGGACAACATCGTCGGCGTCCTGCACGCCAAGGACCTGCTGCGCGCCGTCCACCGCGCCGGCGGCGACGTCGAGAAGCTGAAGATCCGCAAGATCGCCGCCGCGCCCTGGTTCATCCCCGAATCGACGGCGCTGCTCGACCAGCTCCACGCCTTCCGCGAACGGCGCGAGCATTTCGCCACCGTGGTCGACGAATACGGCGCCTTCATGGGCATCGTCACGCTGGAGGACATCCTGGAGGAGATCGTCGGCGACATCGCCGACGAACACGACCGCACGGTCGCCGGGGTGCGCGCCGGGCGCGACGGCTCGCTGGTCGTCAACGGCGACGTGACCATCCGCGACCTCAACCGGGAATACGGCTGGGACCTGCCCGACGAACACGCCGCCACCGTCGCCGGCCTGGTCATGCACGAGGCGCGGCGGATTCCCGAGGTCCGCCAGGTCTTCGCCTTCCACGGCTTCCGCTTCGAAATCCTGCGCCGCCGCGGCCACCGGGTCACCTCGATCCGGGTCGCCCGGCTCGACGACGCCGGGGCGGAGGCCGGCGGCGCGTGATCCCGGAGAGCACCGCCGTTTGGTACATTCCGGGAGGGCGGCGGGTCTCCCTTTACGTTCGATCCCGCAATTCGGCGCAGCCTGCGGCGACGGCAGCCGGATACCGGTGAGCGTGGATTTTCGACAAAACGAGTGCCAGACCGCTCACCGGTCAGTTGAGGCTTTCGAGGTAGTTCGCGATGCCGGCGGCCACATCCCGGGCGTCGTCGCCGACTCCGTAGAGCAGGCCGGACTTTCTCGTCACCATCCAGTTGAGGCCCATGAAATACAGGCCGGGTACGGACGTTGCCCCGCGGTCCGTCACCGGATAGCCCGTCTCGTCGCACACCGGAAAGTCGATCCATGAGAAGTCGTAGGAGAACCCGGTTGCCCATACGACGGCGGTGACATTCTCCGCCCGGAGGTCGATCGACGGACGAGGCACTGCCGGCGGATCGTCCGCCCGCGCTTCGCCGTCGAGCTCCTCGCCCGTCGGGAGGGGCGCGGCGATACCGTTCCGTTCGACATAGGCGTCCACGGCCTCCCGAAACATGCGCGAAAACCCGTCGCCGGCCTCGATATTCTGCTGCAGGTCGTCGGCAAACCGGGCCGTTTCGCCGTCCACCGCCACCAGCTTTCCGAGCAGTTCGACTCCATCGCGCAAAAAACGGTGCAGGCTGATCGTGCGCCCGCCGTCGCGTCCGCTGGCCTGGGCCTCGGCCCGGAAGCGCTGGGCGGGAGACTCCAGCATGCCGGGAGTCCGGTCGAGAAAACCGAGGTCCGCGAGCCATGCGACGCAATCCCGGCCCCGGTACCGGCGCGGCACACGCCCCGCCGCGCCGGTGCTCAGCAGCACCCGCCTGCCGGACAGCCGCAACTCGTCGGCGATCTGCCCGCCCGTCTGGCCCGAGCCCACCACGAGCACGGCGCCGGGCGCCAGATCCCCGGGGTTGCGGTAGGTTTCCGCGTCGAGTTGACGAATCCGGGGCGAAACCGACTCCGCGAAGGCCGGCCGGCGCGGCGCCTGCATCGTGCCGGTGGCCACCACGACTGCCGGCGCTTCCAAAGGGCCGTCCATCGTATCGACGCGCAACCGCCCGTTCCGGCCCCGGCCGAGAGCGGTCGCGGCGACGCCCGTCCGGACCGGGCATCCGAAGCGCCGGGCCCAGTCTGCAAGAAAGGCCGCAATTTCGTCCCGGCCCATGAAACCGTCGGGGTCGCTGCCGCGATACCCGGCCCCCGGCAGGCGGACCGTCCAGTTCGGCGTGACGAGGGTGAAACTGTCCCACCGGCGGCGCGACCAGCTGTCTCCAAGCACGCCCCGCTCCAGCACCGCATGGTCGATGCCTTCGGCGGTCAGACAGTAGCTGGTCGCAAGCCCGGCCTGGCCGGCGCCGATTATGACGACTTCCGGTCCGCTCATGGTCTCGCGGTTCCCGGGTCCTGCCGGTCGCCGCGCGCCCGTCCGGCTCCGGTCAATTCCTGATCTTCTTGGTCAGGCTCAAATGGTTGCGTCCGTTCTCGCGCCGGTAGCTCAAACCATCGACACAGCTCCGCACCATTTGCAGGCCCAGGCGATCCAGAACATTTTCCTCCTGGATCGTATCGGGGCCGAGTTGGAACATGTAGGATTCCGGATCCAGTTCGCGGCCGTCATCGACGATCCCGATGGAGAGGTTCCGGTTTTCCTCGTCCATCTCCAGGCGGAATTCGATGCCGTGGGCGGCGGCGTTGTCGTGGCCGTGCTCGACGATATGCATGAAGATCTCCTCCAGACAAAGCTGCACATGGAACCGGTCGGCATCCGGGAGACGATGTCCGTTCGCGAACTCGTCGACCGCCGCCGCAAGGCGTTCCACTTCGCTGCTGTCGTTGAATACCGTCAGGGTCAAAGGCCCGGCCGGTTTCGGCAAACCGGTTGCCGACGGTTCGACGGAATCGACGTCGTCGCGCGGTCCGCTTCCCTGCTGCGTCTTGCCGGCAGCCGTTCCGGCGCGCCCGCCGCCGCGAACGAGCGCGTTCAGCGCCGTGACATCGACCGCCCCCGCCATGGAGTCCTTTGCGCTCCTCGGCGGCCAGACCAGTTCGCCTTCGCCGAGCGACTCGCCGTTCCTGAGAAACAGTCGCTTGACCGCCGTCATCAGTTCGCGCACCGGCGCCGTCCGGAGCAGGATGTCCAGCGTCCCGGCCTGTTCCGGAAGCAGCAGGTGCCGGTAGACCAGCGGATACGGGACGGCCGCCGCGCCGGCGATCTCGAAGACCTGCATCGGCGAGCCCGGGTCGTCGGGCGAAATCCCCGCGCCGCGAAGCAGGCCGGCCAGGGCGTCGCGGCTTACCCGGTCTGCGTCGAGTCCGCCCGTCATTCTGTGCAACGCGCCCAGCAGCGCGAAATAATCCGGGTTGGGCGGCTGGGTGTAGGACCAGAGCGGGCGCATCGGGTCGTTAAGGTAGCGCGGTTCGCCGCCGCGATGGGGCCGCTGCAAGGCGATGTTTCTGTGCGGGAAACGGTCGAAGAGAAGCAGCGCCTCCGCGTGCTCGATCGCCGCCTTCAGCACCGACCAGCTGACGAATTGACTGATCCTGCGCCGCTCCGGCGGCGCCTCGGCGACAAGGTCGACGCTCCAGCGGCTGAATTTCTCGACGGAGCGCTCCTGGACCTTGAGGTCTTCGGCATGGGCGAACGCCACATAAAGCCAGAAGCGCTCGACGACATTGTAGTGTGCGATTTCCTTGTCGGATTCGCACGCCTGCAAGGCCATGGAGGTGGTCAGGGGGTCGTTGGCATAAGCGAGCGCCGTGCCGCGATAGACGCTTCGCGGAAACTGGTCGAGGACGATCAGCTTGGCCAGGATGCCCTTCGGCGTCTCCCAGGCCGGATCGCGAAAGAAGCGCTTCAACCCCTCGCGATGGATCTGTTCGCACCACTCGCGTTGCGCCTGAAACTCGTCCCAGCTCAGGGAGCTTCTGGCGAACGGCCCCAACCGCCACCGCCGCATCCTCTGCTTCCAGTTCTCGCGCGAAGCGTCCGATGCCGTTCGCAAGGAACCGAGCCAGAAGTCGAGCACGGCCTCCGGGCTTCGTTCCGTCGTAACCCGCATTGCGTCGATCTTCATTCCCGTCCCGGTCTCGAAGCGGGGTGGAGATTGCGGCGGCGGCGAGCGGGAACGCGACGGGAGAGGCGGCCGCCTTCTTGAGAGCCGAAAGCGGCGGGATTACTGCCGCCGGCGCGACCGGCGTCCTTCCTTCGGTTGCCGATTCTTCCGGGGGTGTTCGGTCTTCCCATACCTCACTCGATTCAATCTTCCGGCCGGCCGCCACGGCGCGGAAACGGGTGCGGAAGATGTGCCGGCAACGCACGGCTGCGCGTCCCCAATTTTGGGGAGAAATCGCGATATTTTTCGCTATGACCCGGGTACCGGCGGAATGCGTGCCGGGCGAAGCCGGCGCCGGTTTCAGGCAGCGTCCGCTGTCAGCGCCGGACCCTACGGCAGGCCGGCCAGGGACCGCACCAGGCGCACCAGGTCCGCCTGCCGCGAAAGGCCGTGCTTGGCGAACATTCGAGAAGGCAGTTTCCTAAAATATAATAGTATGTATTCATTGAATTATTTCAGAGATGCGGGATTTTTCAAGGCGCATGTCAACACTATCGCAACACCGTGTTCCAGGCTGCGAATTTCATGCCACTGCGCCGAGACCGTTCTTCGCCACCAGCGTCAGCAGCTTCAGCGAAGGACCGCGCGGGCACTTCTCGCCGCGCTCCCACCGGCTCACCAGACCCGTGGTCACGTTGAGGTAGCGCGCGAAAACTGCTTGGCCCGCATGCTCGCGAACGCAAGCGCTTCATTTCTCGGCTTGGCCTTCGCCGCCGGTTCATCCCCGCACGGGCGGGGAACGCGACACCACCGCCTTGAAGAGGTAGCCGGCTTCCGGTTCATCCCCGCACGGGCGGGGAACGCGTGATGCCGATGGCCCTGTCGATCTGCCGAGCCTCGATTCTCCGCTTCGCCCGAAGAAACGTCTGGCATAGCCGGTCTTCGCACCGCAGTGGCGTGACTTCAACCTGCTGTCCCTCACCGGCTTTGCATGCCCCCGGGCGCCGGCCAAACTCCGTTTCACATCGTAACGCCTGTTTCGCCTTCTATCCCGTAGCGGGCCCGGGGACCTCATGTCGAACCGACGGCGCCGCTGGGCTCCTGCAGTCACCCGGACCCGGCCTGCGCTGGGTCCGTCATCCTGTCGCAACGGCGTTATTTCAACATGCGGCCCCCCTGTAGCGACGATATCCGACCTCGCTTCCAGCCGCGTGCACAATCTGCTTGCCGCATACGCGATGCGCTGCGCGCCGCGGTTGCGGCGCTTCCGGTCACGGTCTTCTCTCGTCGGCCGATCATGACCCCGGACCTCCATCGCAGCATCCTCCGGGCTACGCTGACAGCGTGCTGTCGGCATTTCCGGCTTGCCGGGAGTTCCTCCATGCGTGCAGCTTGCACACCAAATTCGGGATCAGTTCCGGCGCCAGCCGCCTGAGCTTCTCTTCCGCCTCTTCGGTCAGGTCCGACCGGCCGCGGCGGGATTCGCTCAGCGCAACCATCATGCTGAGCGCCGCGGTCGCCTCCCGGTCGTCGCTTCGCGCAATCTGCCTCCAGACCGCCCGACGCAGCCGCATGGCCCGCTCGAAGCCGTCGATCCACGGCTCCCACAACTCCTCGCCGGTGTCGGCGTCCAATCCCAGGACCGGCACATAGTCCTGCGGCCTTTCCGCGAGTTCACCCGCGATCCGGTCGTAATGCCCCATCACGGCCGCGACCGTCGCCTCCGTCCCCTCGGCATCCTCGAAGCCGAGATTCGAGCCCCAGACCCCCGGAAGCCACTCCGACGGCGGGACCGGGGCCTGGCAGACGATCAGGCCCGCGACATAGCCGTCCAGTTCCACGACATTCATGCCGTTCCAGTGGGGCGGTATGGCGGCCAGCCGATCCTGCAGGCGGTCGAGTTCCGGGCCGGTATCGCTCATGGCCGGCAGTTATCCTGACGGCGTCGCGCCGGTCAACCGCGGTCCCCGAAGGAGCTTCGCTTGCCGACCGGCCTGCGCGCCGGCCCGATCCGGTCCCCTTCGCCCCGGTCCCGTCCCGGCGCCGGCGGGGGCGGGAGCCTGGCCGGGAGCGGGGCGGCCGGGCGGCGATGTGGAGGGAGCCCCCGGCCTTCGCCATCGCAAGGGAAGGGGGGCAGGCCATGGGGATTCGCCGACCGTCGCAGCGCAGCGCACAGACGTTTTTGATTTACATATTCGGGCGCGGGCTCGACGGGGAGCGCTACGCGGTCGAGCGTTACCGCGCCCGGCCCGACGGGCAGATCCACCCGGTCGGGGCCGGGCAGCCGAAAGTGAAGGGGGGCGGGCGCAGGCCGAAGCGCACGATCGCCAGCGCGGCCGAGGTCGGCAGGTTCCAGCCCGGGCGCGACGAGATCATCGTCTGCACCGCCCTCGACCTGAAGGCCTCCGGGCTGCAGTTGTGGGGCTTGCGCGCCAGCGGGCTGGCGGCCGTCCGCTACGCACGCTGAGCGGGGGCGCCGGTCATGCCCGGCAGCAGCGCCGCGAAGGCGCGCGCCAATGCCCGCCTGCGCCGGCGCTACGCCGCGCGTGCGGCTGCCGGCCTCTGCGTGCGCTGTTCGGAGCCGGCGGCCGGCGGCCTGTCGCGCTGCGCCCGGCACGCCGCGCTGGAGGCGGAACGGGTCTCGCCCGGGCGCAAGAGTGCTACGAGCCGGAAGCGCTACGCCCGGCGGCGCGCTGAGCGGCGGTGCGTGGATTGCGGGACCGGCACGGCAGGATCTGCGCGCTGTCCCGCCTGCGCCTACCGCTCCAATTCCCGCGCGCCAGACAGGTATGCTGTACAGGCGGGACCGCCCTTCTACACCGTGATCGAGCTGGAGACGGGAATCGACCACGGCACCTATGAGACCGAGGCCGAGACGGCGGCCTGCCTCGCCTTCCTCGGCCTGCGCATCGACCAGGTGGACATCCGCTCCAACATGCCCCTGCTGGCGCTCGCCCTCTCCGGCATGCCTTGAAGTCGAGAGAGCAGCAGCTCCATTCGCGCGGGACCCGGCTGAGCGTGGCCCGCGGATTGAACTGGACTGGGGCACCGCCATCCTGCTCCGCTGCCGGCCCGCCGTCCGCCGGCGCCCGAAGGGATCCATGCGGCGCTGCGACGTCGACAGCCGGGTGGCCCACATGGCTCCAATCCACTTCAAGCCCCGAATGATGGCCCGATGCACTTCAATTTCCATTTTCCGAAACCAGTTGGCATCGTGCCTGCTACAGCGGGCTGCTTGCCGTCGACTGATGGTTGATCGTCGATATTGGGATTCGAACTGCTTCCTCGCGTGGCTGCAAGAGGAGGAGCAGCAAGTCGATCAATGCCAGGCGGTGCTGTCATTGGTGGAGCGCGCGAGGTGGAACTTGTGACCAGCACTCTCACCCTCACCGAGGTCTTACGCCTTCGACCGAAAGACGCTTTGCCAGCCGAGCGTCGCAGTGCTGTCGAGGCGCCATTCAACCGCCCTTCCATCCACACGATGATGCTAACCCGGCGGATCGCCGAAACGGCGCGGGATTTGGTCTGAGACTACCGGATCGCGCCGAAGACCGGCGGGGAGCCGGAACAGGAAGGGGCGGTCGAAGCCGCCCCTGAGACCCCACAACGGTTCGGGTGTTCAAAGCCCTTTACGTCTCTCCGCCGTTCGGGGAAGCAAAAGCGGTGCACGATTCCCATGGATTCAACGCCTTGACAAGCCAGGCCGCGCCGAACGCGAGTATCACCAATGACTCCACTATGAGAAGAATGTAAGGAATGTTGCTCTCCACCAGAGATAGAATCGTAAGCGCCGCGGTGCCTACGAGCATAAACGCGCCGCAGAACGTATAGACGCAGTTGCGTTTCGCCTTTCCGATCGTCATTGGTTTCGTTCCGGTCTTTCTGAACTGGCACAAGACCATCGCAGTCGAGGCGGCCAAGAAGACCAGGGTTGAAATGTCATGCACGTTGCTGAAGGCCATCTCCGCACAGGAGAGAGGCGAGCAGTCCTCCATGGAAGTCGGGAAGATAGCAGCGAAAAGTGCCCCGAAGCCGGCGACATTTGCCACCCAATTGTCCCTCGAGTCGTACCCTTTGTAGCAGACCAAGAACGCTCCGCCAGCAGAGAGAGTGCCGACGAAATAACCGCGAAGGAGCGGACTCTCCGAATGGTAGTAGGTGCTGAGGGTTTTGAGAAAACCATCTCCGGCGAAGTAGCCTCCCACTATGAGCACCGGCGGCAGGGCTAAACCAAGAACGCCCACGAAAAACCTCAGCGCGCGGTACGAGGTCACCATATTTGCGCCATTTGCGCTCATCTGCTTCCCCTACCATGCTGGAAGGTTAACGATGATCTTCTTCATGTCTATTAGAGCGCATCCGTCATTTTCCTCTTGTTTGGTAATTGCCAAAGCCGCCATGATGGTCGAACGGTGCGCGCGCGCCCGCTCGATCCTAGGTGTCTAGCCAGGCCACCAGGCGCTTGTCGAGTGTGACGTGCAGCCGTGTCTTGTGGTCCGGAATGCTCATGCCCACTCTCCCTGATCGTACCATCCGATCATGGCGTCCCACGCGACGGTCAGTACGAACTGGCCTTCGCTCCTGTAGAGATGCGATCAGACGTTCTCGCGGGCCCCGATGGGCACGCGGCCCAGTTTTTCTCGGAGTTCCGGTAGCGCCCGCTCGGAAGCCCGGTAGGTCCATTGCGGCCCTTTGCTCTAATCCATTCGCCGGCGTGGCGAAGCTCCTTGATCAGCCGCATTTCTCGGCCTCGTCTTCCAGGCACCATTCGGTCTTTTAGGCAAGCCGCTGCTCGCGCCGGGGGGCGAACCCGGCCGTTCCCCGGGGTTACTCACCGGTCCGGTTCCATAATCAACTCGGGAACGACCACCTCCCAGGCGTCGCATTTCATGGCGTCGTGATATTTCGGGTCCGAGGCTTCGCGGCTCCAGCCGATCACGGCGAACACCTCAGCCGAGCGGTGCCGCATACCCGGCGGCGGCCTGAAGGACTTGGCAAGGCGTCCCACGTCTCGGCCAGCCTGATCCAGCAACGTCCAACGTCCGTCCTTTCCGACCCGCACGCTCAGCGGATCGCCGATCCGCAGCGTGGCGATGGTGCCATGTAACGGATCGCCAGCACGGCGGCGTCCGGCGAAGCCCAGGTCGATATCCTCAAGGGTCGGCCGCACATGACGGTATTCTACCGCCTCCGAGCAAGGCGGAAGCTCGGCAGCCTCACGTCGGATCGTTGCGCCACAATCGACCAGTTCGGCCTGGAAGCCGCGGGAACCGTCGAGGCTCGCGAGCGTGACCGTCTGCCGTGCCCGCGTCATGGCCACATAATACACACGGCGCGGCGCATCGGCATCCTCGTCACGGCCCGTGCGGTTCCAGCCTCCGTCCAGAACCGCCACATGATCGAACTCAAGCCCCTTGGCGCGAAAGGCGGTGAGCAGCATCAATCCCCGCTGGCGGCGGCGTATGTCCCGGCTCCACTCGGCGAGCCACTCGATGAAATGATCCACCGGGGTCTCGCCGCCGCCGGTTTCCAGCGCATGTTCGTCGACGGCTTGGCGCAGCAGGTCGTGCCAGGGATCGGAGGGCTGTGCATTCGCCCAGTCGTGCAGGGACGCGCCGTCGACGATCCGCGGTTTGCGTTCGCGCAGCCAATCGACAAACGCCCGGGTTTCCCGCAGGCGCCAGAATTTCGGGATTTCCTCGTTCGCCATCTGCACCGGCACGTTGTGCGCCTCGCAGAACGCCCGCACCGGGACCAGATACTCCCACTCGCGCGCGATGACCGCGCAGCGCGACCAGTCCCAATCAGGCGAAAGCCCGGAAAGACGCAACAGTTCCGCCATGACGGCCCGCGCCTGGCTGAACCGGTCGCCGCCCGACGGCAGAATCTGAACCTTCCCGCGCGAGACCGGGTCCAGGTCCGTCCACTCTCCGCCCGGCGGATCCCTCTCGCGGGCGCGGTCGACATGAATGGGATGCCCCGCCTTCATGCGGCTCCGGGCGGGCGCGATCACCGCGTTGGCCGCGGCCACGATATTCGCTGTCGAGCGGTAGTTGGCGGTCAGGTAAACGGGCTTCGGCCCGTAGTCGGCCTCGAAGCGGCGGATGAACTCCACCGAAGCGCCGTTGAAGGCATAGATATTCTGATCGTCGTCGCCGACAGCGAACAGGGTGAGCCTGCCCGCGTCCTCTTCCAGCGTCCGGCCGGCGAGGGCCGATATGAGTTCATATTGCTCGAGACCGACATCCTGGTATTCGTCGACGAGAATCCACCGGAAACCCGCGAGCAGTCGCTCGCGCCGCTCGTCCGCCTCTTCCGGAGACAGCTCCTCGCCGCGGAGCAGGGCGATCGCGCGGCGCATCACGTCCCGGAACGTGCCGTCATCCGGGCGCTCCGACCGGCCGGTGAAGGTTTCCCCGGCCAGACGCATGGCAAGCGCGTGGCAGGTGAGCACCGTCACGCCGCGCGCGTCGGCGCCGATCATCTCCGCGAGCCGGCGGCGGATATCGACGGCGGCGTGACGGTTGTAGGCGAGCGCAAGGATGCCCCGGGCCTTCTCCCGCCTGACGCGAATCAGCCAGGCGATGCGGTGCACCAGAACGCAGGTCTTGCCCGACCCGGGGCCGGCGAGCACCAGCACGTTGGTCCGTTCCCTGTCGTCGGCAACGATGCGCTGCTGAACCGGATTCTTCAGGCTTTCGACGATGGCGCGCCAGGACGCCGGCGTCGTCTGCCGGCCGATCTCCCGATCCCGTCCGGGCAGCCAGCGGGCGAGAAACGTCTCCTCCGACAGCGCGAAATAGTCCATCGCCAGGCGTAGCGCATCGCTCATGGCGTCAAGCCCGCGTTCGGCGAACTCCACCATGACGTGGATCTGCAGCACCTGGCCCTTGTAGTGCAGCGCAAGCGGCTCGAAGTCCGCTCGAGAGAACCCGCGCCGGTCGCGCTGCTCCAGCCGGATCGTCATGGCCGGGCGGAACACCGCCAGCCCCTTGTTGAGGCGGATCACTTCCTGCTCGTGGAGCCAGAGCAGGGCCCGGTCCAGCAGCTTCGCCGGATTCCGGATCCTGCTCTTCAGGACCAGATCGGACTCGATCGCCTGCAGGAGCTTCCCGAGCGTGGTCTCGGCCAGCAGATCGGTGCCGCGGCTGCTGCCCGGCAGGCAGCCGAGCAGGTGTTCGAGCAGTCGGCCGGCCGCCTCCCGGCGTATCTCCGCCCACTTCTCCAGCGTGCCCCATTCGCGATTCAGCGTGATCCGCGCAGTCTCCGCATCGCGCTTGCGCACCGTGAGGCTGCCGGGAGCGCCGTCGTCCTCGCCGCGTCCGTCGAAGGCGATGCCGCGGACGATGCGGAGCAGCCGCTCCGGCAGCGGATCGGCGAGATCCCGGTCCCGCAGCGCCTGGGCGGCGATGCGCAGATGAAGGGGCGAACTGTCCCCTTTTCCGAGGTCGGGAGCCCTCTCCCGCATGTGGGCGATGAGGGCGGTCTCCAGTGCGGCCGCCTCTTCGAGGCGCTTGGGCGACGAGCGGTCGACCCCGGTGTGGACGAACGCGGTCAGCGCCGTGTCGTTGCTGGCGATGCCGAACCGTTCGAGATCGTAGAGCGCGCCGCGCACGCCTTCGGGACTGAGGCCCGAGACCCCCATGAGCTCGTCCGTGCTGACGCCTTCGTCGGCGCCCGCACCGATCAGCGATTCCGTAATCAGCAGCAACTGCCTGCGATAGGAGTCCGCGATTCTCGCGCCGGCTAGCCGCCGTTTCGCCTCGTCGACAGAACTCACCCGCAGCGAGGACGGGAACACATTGACGACGTTTTCCTCCCGGGTCAGGAGCCGGGATTCCTCCAGCCAGGCGACGGCGGTGCGCACCCGGGTGTCGTCGGTCGCGGAGTCGCGTTCGAACGCCTTTTCCTCGTCCTCGCCGAGGATCTCGCCCGCGGTCGCCACCACGTCGCCGTCGAAGCGCTTCTTCCGGTCGAGATTGCGCAGGGCCCGCAGGATCCCATGGATCTCCTCGCGGGTCAGCCGCGAGCGCGCCGACAGGCCGAACTGGCGCTCGACATCGTCCGCCGCATAGAGAAGGACGCAGCGCGCCGG
>VXNK01000114.1 GCA_009840595.1 Rhodospirillaceae bacterium
AATGCAGGTAGAACACGTCGCCGGGATAGGCCTCGCGCCCCGGCGGGCGGCGCAGCAGCAGCGACATCTGGCGGTAAGAGACGGCCTGTTTCGACAGGTCGTCGTACACGATCACGGCGTGCATGCCGTTGTCGCGGAAATATTCGCCCATCGTGCAGCCGGTATAGGGTGCCAGGAACTGCAACGGCGCCGGGTCCGACGCCGTGGCGGCGACGACGATGGAATAGTCCATCGCGCCGTTTTCCTCGAGGATCTTGACGATCTGTGCGACGGTCGAGCGCTTCTGGCCGACGGCGACATAGATGCAGTGCAGCTTGGTCGCCGGATCCTCAGCGGCGTTGACGCCTTTCTGGTTGATGAAGGTGTCGATCGCCACGGCGGTCTTGCCGGTCTGGCGGTCGCCGATGATCAGTTCGCGCTGGCCGCGGCCGATCGGCACCAGGGCGTCCAGCGCCTTCAGGCCGGTCTGCATCGGCTCGTGCACCGAGCGGCGCGGGATGATGCCCGGCGCCTTGACCTCGACCCGCGCGCGTTCGGCCGCCTCGATCGGCCCCTTGCCGTCGACCGGGTTGCCCAGCCCGTCGACGACGCGGCCGAGCAGGCCGGTGCCGACCGGCACGTCGACGATGGCCCCGGTCCGCTTGACGGTGTCGCCCTCGCGGATATCCCGGTCGTCGCCGAAGATCACGATGCCGACATTGTCGATCTCGAGATTGAGCGCCATGCCCTTGATGCCGCCGGGAAACTCGACCATTTCGCCGGCCTGGACATTGTCCAGCCCGTAGACCCGGGCGATGCCGTCGCCGACCGACAGCACCTGGCCGACCTCGGCGACGTCGGCTTCGGTGTCGAAGTCGGCGATCTGCTGCTTCAGGATTGCGGAGATTTCTGCGGCCTGGATGTCCATGCCCTCAGGCTCCCTTCATCGCAAGTTGCATGCGCTGCAGTTTGGTCCTGACCGACGAATCGATCATGCGGGATCCGACCCGGACGACCAGCCCGCCGATCAGCGACGGATCGACCGCGGTTTCGACCCGCACCTTCGACCCCACGGCCTTGCGCAGGGATTCGGCGAGCCGCGCCTGCTGATCCTCGCTGAGCGCCGCGGCGCTCGATACATGGGCGGTTTCCTCGCCGCGCCGCCGGGCCAGCATGGCGAGATAGGCGTCGATCATGGCGCCCAGCGCGAACAGGCGGCGGTTGTGCCCGACCACCCCGGCGAAGCGCCGCGTCAGGTCTCCGGCGCCGGCCTTTTCGAGAACCGCCATCATCGCCGCCGTCTGGGCCTGGCGGCCGATCAGCGGCGAGCGGACGAGGCGGCGCAGGTCGCCGCTCTCTTCCAGCAGGGCCTTCAGTCCACGCAGGTCGTCGGCCACGGCGTCGAGCTGTTTCGCCTCGTCCGCCATGTCGTACAGCGCCGTTGCGTACCGCTCGGCGATGCCGCTGGTATCGGTCGATTGAGACGCCAATATCCGATGTCCCGCTCCACGGCATGCGACGGACCTTCAGCGCCGGAGCGCGGCAGACTGCCGTGGAAATTGGTGATTTTGCTAGGAAATTCCGGGGCAAACGCATGCCCGGACCCCTGCCTTTCAGGCCGGATTTTGCTAACATAGCGGCTTCGGGACCGGCAAGAAACCGGCGCTGCGTAATGTGGCCGCAGCGATTTGCCCAAGACGTTCCGGGCGTCTCCTGCCGGATGCGCCGCCGGCGCGAAACGCTTCAGGAAAAGCTGTAGGGATCGATATCCACCTTGATGCGGATGCCGCCGGGCTGCGGAGTCCGCGACAGCCAGCGCCGGATATAGTCCTGCAGGTTGACCGACCGCGCCGCTTTCACCAGCAGGCGGTGGCGGAAATGGCCGCGCAGCAGGGCGAGCGGCGCCGGCGTCGGGCCGAGCACCTGAAGGCCGTCCTGTGCCGGCGCGCCGCGCCCCCGGGCCGCCGCCGCCTGCCGCACCGCCCCGGCCTGCCGGCCCGAGACGACGATGGCGGCCAGCCGGCCGTAGGGCGGCATGCCGTAGCGTTCGCGCGCCGCCTTTTCCGCGGCGATGAAGCCGTCGCGGTCGCCGGCCGTGATCGCCTGCAGCACCGGGTGGTCCGGCCGCCAGGATTGCAGGATGACGCGGCCCGGACGCGCCGCCCGCCCGGCCCGGCCGGCCACCTGGTTGAGCATCTGCCAGGTCCGCTCCGCCGCCCGCAGGTCGCCGCCGGCGAGGCCCAGGTCGGCATCGACCACCCCGACCAGGGTGAGCTTCGGGAAGTGATGCCCCTTGGCGAGGATCTGCGTGCCGATCAGCAGGTCCACGGCGCCGTCCCGGACGTCGCGCACCAGCGCTGCGGCGGCGGCCGGCCCGCGGACGGTATCGCTGGTCGCCACCAGGACCCGGGCGTCCGGCAGCAGGCCGGCGACCTCTTCGGCCAGCCGCTCGACGCCCGGCCCGCACGGCACGAAACTGTCCTCCGCGCTGCATTCCGGACACTGCCGGGGCAAGGGCCTCGTATGGCCGCAATGATGGCATTCCAGCCGGCCGGCGAGCCGGTGCTCGACCAGCCAGGCGGCGCACTGCGGGCACTCCAGCCTCAGGCCGCAGCCGCGGCACAGGGTGAGCGGCGCATAGCCCCGGCGGTTGAGATAGAGCAGGGCCTGTTCGCCCGCCGCCAGCGTTTCGGCCATGGCATGGACCAGCCGGTCGGCGAGCCAGCGGCCGCGCGGCGGACCTTCCTGCCGCAGATCGAGCAACTCGGCGGCCGGCAGCGGGGCGCCGCCGTGGCGTTCGGGCAGGACCAGGCGGGTATACCGGCCGCGCTCGACATTCGCGACCGATTCGAGCGCCGGCGTCGCCGAGGCGAGGACCACAGCCGCCTTTTCAAGCGTGGCGCGGACCACCGCCATGTCGCGGGCGTGGTAGATCACGCCGTCTTCCTGTTTGAAGCTCTGGTCGTGCTCCTCGTCCACGACGATCAGGCCGAGCGCCGGCATCGGCAGCATCAGCGCCGAACGGGCGCCGACCACGACCCGGGCCGCGCCGGTCGCGGCCGCGCGCCAGATCCGCCGCCGCTGGGCGCGGGTGAGATCCGAATGCCAGGGCGCCGGCGCGGTCCCGAAGCGCTGCTCGAAGCGGGCGAGCCACTGCGCGGTGAGCGCGATTTCCGGCAGCAGCACGATGGATTGCCGGCTCTGGCGCAAGGCTTCGGCGATCGCTTCGAAATAGACTTCGGTCTTGCCCGATCCGGTCACGCCGTCGAGCAGGAAGGCGGCATAGCCGCCGCCGACCGCCGGGCCGAGCGCCCGCACCGCAGCGCGCTGGTCGGCGGAAAGGCGGATGCCGGGCCGGGCCGGTTGCGGCGCCGGCCAGTCCGCCCCGACGGCGACCGGCGCCGCCTCGATCAGCCCGGCCTTCGCCATGCCGGCCAGCACGGCGGCGGACACGTCCGCTTGCGCTCTGAGCCGGCCGGCCGCGACCGGTTCTTCGCCGGCCAATGCGTCGATAACCCGCCGGCGCTGCGGCGTGATCCGCGGCCCCGTCCCCGGCGCGGGCGGGACGGAATCCGCCAGCCGGTAGCCGGTAGACGGAGCGGGCGGATCGAGCGCTTCGGGCACCGGCATGACCATGCGCAGCACCGATCCCGGCGCGGTCACGGTGTAGGCGGCGATCCAGTCGACGAACCGGCGGTGCGCGGCGCTGAGCGGCGGCGCATCGTGTCGTGCGACGATCGACTTCAGCCGGTCGTCCGGCACGGCGCCGTCGGCCTTTCCCCAGACCACGCCCGTCATCGACCGCGGCCCGAGCGGCACGCGCACGAAATCGCCGGGCGATACCGCCATCCCGGCGGGTATGCGGTAGTCGTAGCCGCTGCCGACCGGCATCGGCAGCAGCACCTTGACCCGGTCGGCGCTAGCCATCCGCCCCTGCCTGGAAGGCGGCCGGCCGGTTCCGTTGCAGGCGGGCCAGCGGACGGGTCAGCGGCTTGGCGGGCCGGATTTGCTGGGCTAACATGAGAGCGACGGATAACAGAGGCTTCGGCCCGCGGCCAGCGCCGGTCCGGCGTACGCCCGGACCGGACCGGAAGGAGACCCGGGAGACGGGACGACGCGATGAAATTCTTCATCGACACGGCCGATCTTAACGAGATCCGCGACCTGGCGGCGACGGGCCTGCTCGACGGCGTGACGACCAACCCGTCGCTGATCGCCAAGAGCGGCGGCGATTTCCTGGAAACGATCCGTGGCATCTGCCGGGTCGTGCCCGGCGACGTCAGCGCCGAGGTGACGGCGACCGACTACCACACCATGGTCCGCGAAGGGCAGAAGCTCGCCAGGGTGGCCGACAATGTCGTGATCAAGGTGCCGCTGACGATGGACGGGCTGAAGGCCTGCCGGACCTTCCGCAGCGAGAATATCAAGGTCAACGTCACGCTGTGTTTCTCGGCCGGCCAGGCGATCCTCGCGGCCAAGGCCGGGGCGACCTACGTTTCGCCCTTCGTCGGCCGGCTCGACGACATCTCGACCAACGGGATGCAGCTGATCGCCGATATCGTCGGGATCTACGACAACTATCCGGAGATCGAAACGGAAGTTCTGGTCGCCTCGATCCGCAACCCGATGCACCTGGTCGAGGCGGCGCGCATGGGCGCGCACGTCGCGACCCTGCCGCCCGCAGTGCTGCGTCAGCTGTTCCGGCATCCGCTGACCGACAAGGGTCTGGCGGCCTTTCTCGCCGACTGGGAAAAGACCGGCCAGGCCATCCTGTCGGAGGATGCGCCGGCCGAGAAGGCCGGGTAAGGCGGCAGGCGGGGGCCGGGGCGGTGAGCAAGGCGGAAATCTCCAGACCGCCGGCGCCGGCCGCCCTCTCGGCCGACCGGGTTGCCGACTGGCTGCGCCGCCATCCGGACTTCCTGACCGACCGGCCGGAACTCGCGGCCATTCTGACCCCGCCGCCGGTCGCCGGCGCCGGCGGGACCGACGGGCCGGTCGATTTCGGCCGCTTCCTGGTCAAGCGCCTGCAGCGCGACCTGGCCATCGCGCGCCGCGGCGAGAGGACCGCGGTCGACGGCGCGCGCCGGCTGGTCCGGCAGCAGGCGCAGGTTCACGATGCCTGCCTCGCCCTGATCGACGCCCGCAGCTTCGAGCATTTCGTCGAGGCGATCACCCACGATGTCGCCCGCACTCTGCGGATCGACGCGGTCGGCCTGTGCATCGAGGCCGGCGACGGCCAGCCGAACGGCCGGACGCGCAGCGGCGTCAACCTGCTGCCCTGCGGCGCGGTGAACGCCCTGCTGGGCGGCCCCGAAGCCGCGGAACGGTGCCGCGACGCCGTGCGGGCGGAGCGCCTGCTCTACGGCGCTGCGGCCTCGCTGGTGCGCTCCGACCTGCTGATCCGCCTGTGCATCGGCCGCGGCGCGCCGGCCGGCCTGCTCGCCCTGGGCAGCCGCGACCCGGACGCCTTCGCCGAGCGCGGCGGCCGCCAGCAATTCCGGTTCCTCGCCCGCGTCATCGAAAGCACCGCGCGCGCATGGCTGAACCTGCCCGGCTGACGGCCGCGCCGCCTGCATCCGCGTCATCGGCGGGCGCCGGCCCGGATTTCGACGCCGCCCTCGACCCCGCCGTGAGCCGCGACCTGTTCGACTGGCTGGCCCGGCTCAGTCACGAAAAGCGGGCTTCCGATCATACGGTGGCGGCCTACCGGCGCGACCTGGTCGCCTTCCTGCTGTTTCTCGGCCGCCACCGGGGCGCGCGGGCCGACCGGGCCGCCCTCGAAGGGCTCAGCCCGGCGGATTTCCGTTCGTGGCTCGCCTCCCGTTCGGACATGGCGCGCCGCTCGACCGCGCGGGCGGTTTCCGCCGTGCGCAGCTTCTACGCTTTCCTCGACCGGCAGAAAATCCTGCACAACCCGTCGGTCGCGTCCCTGCGCGCGCCGAAACTGCCCCATGCGGTGCCCAAGCCGCTGACCGTGGCCGAGACCGGAGACCTGCTCGACAGCGCGGGGACCGACAGCCCCGAACCCTGGATCGCGGCGCGCGACCATGCGGTGCTGACACTGATCTACGGCTGCGGCCTGCGCATCGCCGAGGCGCTCGGCCTCAACCGCAGCGCGGCGCCCTTCGGCCCGACCCTGATCGTCGCCGGCAAGGGCGGCAAGCAGCGCGTCCTGCCGGTCCTGCCGGTCGTCGACGAGGCGGTGGCGCGCTATCTGGACCTTTGCCCCCACGCCCTGCCGCCGGACGGCCCGCTGTTCGTCGGCGCGAAAGGCCGTCGCCTCAGCCCGCGCATCGTGCAGCTGCTGGTCCGGCGGCTGCGCCCGGTCCTCGGCCTGCCGGATACCGCGACGCCGCACGCCCTGCGCCATTCCTTCGCGACCCATCTGCTCGCCGGCGGCGGCGACCTGCGCGCGATCCAGGAACTGCTGGGCCACGCCAGCCTGTCGACCACCCAGCGCTATACCGATGTCGACACCGCGCGCCTGCTCGACGTCTACGAAGCCGCCCACCCGAAGGGCGGCGGCCGGGGCTGATCCGGACCTTTCGCCGGCTTACGCCGCATCCAGCAGGGCCGCCGCAACCGCCGGATCGTCGCCGCGCGGCGCGAGCGGGTCCTGCGGGCTCAGCCGATAATCCAGGACCGCCTGCGCCAGCAGCAGGCGCTTGCGCTCGCCGCCGGCCGCCGCGATCCGGGCGCCCTCGTGGGCCATGACGGCGGCGCTCGCGGCGTGGTAGAGCGCGTCGGCGGCCTGGCGCATGCGCGGCTCGTCGCCGGCCGCGGCAACCTCCTCGGCGAGCGCGATCGCCCGGCCGGCGGCATGGCCCAGCGCCCCCTTGAGCTGGCCGGGCAGGCCGGGCGCCGTTTCGAGCAATCCGGTCAGCGTCTCCCGCAGCGCCTCCTGGGCGCCCGCCTTGCCGACGGCACGGGTCACGACGTCCAGCGCGTTGATGTTGGAGGTGCCTTCCCACAGCACGCCCAGATGGGCGTCGCGCACCAGGCGGGCGTTGACGAAATCCTCGATATAGCCGTTGCCGCCGCGCGCCTCCATCGCGCCGGTCGCGACCGCGATATTGTCCCGGCAGGTGCGGAATTTCAGCAGCGGCGTGAGCAGCCGGACCAGCGCCGCCGCGCCGGAGTCGCCCGCTTCGGCCTTCTCCAGCCGGTCGGCGGCGAACAGCGCCATCGACAGGGCCTGTTCGGCCGGCAGCATGAGCTTCAGCAGCTGCCGGCGCATCAGCGGCTTGTCGATCACCGCGCCGCCGAAGGCGCTGCGCCCGCGCGCAGCGACCAGCGCCTCGTTCAGGCAGCGCCGCATCATCGCGGCGGCGCGCACGCCGTGGGACAGGCGGCTCAGGTTGACCTGGTCCAGCATCTGCTTGAGGCCGCTATTGCGGCCCGGCCCGACTTCGCCGAGCGGATAGGCGACGGCGCCTTCGAAGACGATCTCGCCCGACGCCATGGACCGGCTGCCCAGCTTGTCCTTCAGGCGCACGATCCGGTAGCGGTTGCGGCTGCCGTCGTCCCGGCGCTTCGGCAGGGCGAACAGGCCGAGGCCGGCGGTGCCGGGGGCCGCGCCCTCCGGCCGGGCGAGCAGCAGGGCGACGTCGGCATCGGCGCAGGAGCAGAACCACTTGTCGCCGTAGAGCCGCCATTCCGGCCCGTCCGGCCCCGCCTCGAGCCGGGCCGCCAGCTCGATCCGGCCGACATCGGAGCCGCCGGCCTTCTCGGTCATGAACTGGGCGGCCTTGTAGATGTCGCCCATGTCCTGGCTGGTCAGCCGGGGCACGAAACGCTTCCGGACCGCCGCGTCGCCGTATTTCTGGATCAGCACGGTCGAGGTGTCGGTCACCGAGATCGGGCACATCAGGGCGAACTCGGACTGCACGAACAGATATTGCAGGACGTATTTCGCCGTCACCGGCGTGCCGTTCCAGCCGAGCACGCCCGGCCGGCGCGACATGGCGTGAATGCCGAAGTCGCCGAAGCCGATCCGCTCCATCTCCCGGTAGGCCGGGTGGAACTCGATCCATTCCTCGTCGCGGCCGTAGGCGTCGCGCGGATGCAGGACGGGCGGATGCCGGTCGGCGGTCCGCGCCAGTTCGTCGAGCCGCCCGCCGGCGATGGCGCCGAGCCGCCGGAAATGCGGCGTCATGTGTTCGCGCAGATCGTCCGGCAGGTAGAGCGGCAGCAGCGCCTGCAGGCTGCGGTCGATATCGAAGAAATTCAGCCCGCGGCAATCCGGCGCCAGCGGCGTTCCGGCGGCGGGAACGGTATCGGGCGAAACGGCGCCGGACGAAACGGCATCGGACGAAACCGGGGGTGCGGGAGGGGCGCCCGGGGGCGTCGCAAGGTTCATGGCGTAGAGGCCGGCTTTGTGGGTCCGCAAACGGCAGGCCCGGACCATGCCACAGCGCGATGGCCCGGGAAACGCCGCGATGTGTCATGAAATGTCATGGCTCCGCCTTCTCTGCCCCCGTCCGCCGTTCCGAACCGGACACCGAAACCGCAAACCCCACACCGTCATTCCGACCGAGCGAAGCGAGCGGAGGAATCTCGACTCGATCCCGGCAACGGGAACCCGGGAGCCAGCGACGGGATTCCTCCACTACGCCACCCTCCGGGCGGCTCCGGTCGGAATGACGGGTGAGGTTTGCGCCCGGTAGGGATGACGGGCAAGGAGTGTGCCCGGTCGGGAGGAGGGGTGGAGATGTGTCAGGAAATGTCATGATTCGTCATGGCCGGGCCCGGCGGGCAGGCCGGTCCACTCCGGCCTCATGTTCATATAATGTTCTCAAAGGGGCTGTCAACCCGCAGGCAGCACCCTGCGATGAAGCCGGCGCGGCGCCGCGCTTCAGACCGGCAAGCCCTTCGCCAGGCTCAGGACAGGCCCTCGGCGGCGCGGCGGTCGGTCAGGACGGCGGGGTCGAACGAGACTTCCTTGAGGATCGGCGCCTTCGGGCCAATCACCCCGCCGCCGCATCCTCGGGGCGCAGGAACTTCTGCCGGTCCTGGATCTCGCGGACGTTGTCCGGCCGTTCGAAGACCGGGGGCGGGCCGTCGCCGGGGGTGCGCGGCCGGCCGATGGCGCGGAACCAGTCCTCCAGGCCGGGCGGGAAAATGACCCAGAGCATGCGCATCTGGTCGTCGCCCTCATTCTCCAGATAGTGCAGCACGCGCCGGCCGACGACGATCAGCGTTTCGGGTTTCAGTTCGTAGCGCTCGCCATCAATGATGGCGTGGCCGGTGCCCTGGTAGACGAAGATCAGCTCATGGGCGCGCTGGTGGCCGTGCTCGCGGATCGCCGCACCGGGCTCCAGCACCTGGATGCCGGAGGCGAAATCGTCGTAGGGCGCGGTGTAGGGCGTGATCTTGGCGGTGATATGCCCGGTCGAGGGCAGGGGCTGCCAGTAGCTGTCGCCATCCTCGGGGCCGACCACGATGGCCGTGCCCTTGTGTGCGCCGTTCATCGCTGTCGCTTGTGTCATCTGCCTTCTCCCTTTCCGTCTGTCGAAGGCCGTCGCGTGCCGCTGCCGTCCTGTGCCGGACCGCAGCGCGCCGCGGGAAAACCATGCCACGAAAGGGGCCGCCGGCGCAATCGCGGCCGGGGCGGAACGGCGCTCGGCATGTGGCGGAGAAATGGCGCGCCAGAGAGGATTCGAACCCCTGACCTTCGCCTCCGGAGGGCGACGCTCTATCCGGCTGAGCTACTGGCGCGCTGCGTGTGCGACATAATCAAGGAACCGGCCGATGGCAACGCGGCGAAAGGGGCGCCGGTCGCGCCGCGCCCTTCCGGCCCCGCCGGACCTGTCCTTCCCCCGCTTCAGCGGATTCCTCTGCGAAACGGGGAAGCCGCGCCGCTTGCTCCGCCCGAAATGACGGGA
>VXNK01000024.1 GCA_009840595.1 Rhodospirillaceae bacterium
CGGCGGATCCGGATTTGTCGCCCCCCAAGAGATTCCCGCCGATGCTGCCGGTGATCCGCGAGGCTGCGCTCTGGATCGAATCCCGCGCGAGGTGGGCGTAACGCGCGGTGGTCTGTACCTGCGTATGACCCAGGAGTTTCCCGATCATCGTCAGGCTCTCGCCGAGCGCCAGCGCCCTGCTGGCAAACGAATGCCGCAAGTCGTGGATGCGCACGTCCTCCAGCCCGGCGCGCTCGCGGATGCGCCGCCAGGGCCGCTGCAGGTCGGTGAGATGCGTCCCCGGCAGACGCCCCGCGATCACCCAGGGATTGTCGTCCTCGCGCGGAATCGCCGCCAGCACCGCGCGCGCCTCGGGGCCGAGCGGAACGACGCGGCCGCCGGTCTTCGCGTCGGGGAGCTCGATGCAGTCCTCTTTCACATACTGCCACTTCAGGTCGCGGATCTCCGACATCCGGCAGCCCGTGAGCAGCAGCAGCCGGAACGCCGCCACCGCCGACGGCATCTCCGCCTCCGCCTCGCGCAGCACCTCGCCCAGCCGCTCGGTCTCCTCCTCCGACAGGAAGCGCTCCCGCTTGTGCTCCTTGAAGCGCTTGACGTGCCGGCACGGGTTGGTGCCGTCAGGCCGCCAGCCCCAGACCTCGGCGAGCGAGAACATCTTCGAGAGAACGCCCAGCGTCCGGTTGGCCTGGTAGGGCTTGTCCCGCAGATCGTGATGCAGCGCCGCGATGTCCTTGCGCTGCACTTCGGCGACCCGCAGTTCCCCGATGACCGGATCGACGAACAGCAATACCGAGCGCGCGTATTCCAGCTGCGTGCTCTTCTTGCAGTGGTCGGGCACATACTCTTCGAGAAACCGCTTGCCCAGGTTCGCCATGGTCGGCTCGGCCTCCCGCGCCGCCTCCGCGGTGCGGGGATCGATTCCCTTCTTCGCTTCGGCGAGGACTTCCAGCGCCTTCGTGCGCGCCTCGTCCGGGGTGAGCGGCCCGTGCGGGCCGATGGTGAACCAGCGCAGCTTGCCGTCCACCCGGGTCTGGACGACGTAGTTCTTGCGGCCCGATTTGCGCACCCTGAGGCCGAAGCCGGTGAGCTCGCCGTCCCAGTAGACGGCATCGCTGCCGTTCGCCTTGATGGCGTCGACGGTGCGCTTGGTCAACCGGGGGATGCGGTTGGAAGCCATGGCGAGGGTCCTTGACGTTGCCGGGACCGTGTAGCATTCTGGCAAACTATTGGCAAACACTTTGCATCAATCCGGCGGGGTCTCGATATCCCTCGAATGACCTCAACGGAAGCATAAACCACAGGAAAATCAAGAAAAATCTCCCTGTAGCATCCTCCCGAGGCCTCAAGTCCCCGTGTCGTTACCAAACTCATAACCTGAAGGTCGCAGGTTCAAATCCTGCCCCCGCAACCACCGAGACCGACATCTCCGGCATGGGGATGTCGGTCTTCGCGTTTTCGCGTCCGTTTCCGGCCCATTCGAGGATCGCGCCGAGATCGCCGTGCAGCACGGCGTCCATCTCGGCCCATTTCTCGCTCGGGGTGAGCACGATGCGCTCGATCAGGCCCCGGATGGCGGATGCCGCCGCGTCGCGGTCCTCCGGATGGTCCAGCGCCTCGGCGAGCCGCGCTACCTTGCGGCGGTAGACGTCCGCGATGTTGGGGTGGATGTCCGGGAGGTCGGCGGGCGCCGCCGACAGTCGCTCGTTGAGTTCGTCCTGGCGCGCTTCCAGCTCGCGCAGCCGGTCCACCATGCCCCGGACATAGCCGCCGTCCTCGATGACGGCGATCATGGATGCGATCTTCTTCTCGACCTGGGCCAGCTCCTTGCGGTCGCTCGCGCCCGAGGCGCGGCGCTCGCGGTTGATCCGGTTGGTCTCCTCGGCCCAGGCCCGCATCGCCTCGGCGGCGGCCTCCGGCGCCATCAGCCGGTCCTTCAGCCCCGACAGTCCCCGCTCTTCGATTACGGAGCGGCGGATGCCTCTGCCGTTCGAGCAGGTTCCGGTCATGATGTGGTTCGAGCAGCCGTAGCGGTCCTGGCCGCGCATGGCATAGGGGCCGCCGCAGACGCCGCATTCGAGCAGGCCCGAGAGCAGGTGGCGGGGCCGGTGGGTGCCGTTCAGCCGGTTGGCCCGCGCGCTTTGCGTCGCCTCGATGACGGTGGCGTATTGCACCGTGATCTCGCCCTGGCGGTGCTTGACCGCCTTCCACAGCGCGTCGTCGACGATGCGGAGCTCGGGAACCTCCGCGACGATCCACTCCTCCGGCGGGTTGATCCGCGAGACCCGCTTGCCGGTCTCAGGGTTCTTGACGTAGCGCAGCCGGTTCCACACCAGCCGGCCGATGTAGAGCTCGTTGTTGATCAGCCCCGTGCCCCGCTTCGCGTGGCCCCGGATGGTGGTATCCATCCAGAGCTTGCCCGAGGGGCCGGGGACGCCTTCCCCGTTCAGCCGCCGGGCGATCGCGCGCGGGCTCGCGCCGTCGGCGAACTCCAGGAACACCCGGCGCACGATCTCGGCCTCCGTCGCGTTGACGGTCCGCCCGCCGCGCACGGGGTCGCCCGAGCCGTCGAACGACTTCACCACGTCGTAGCCGTAGCAGAGGCCGCCGCCCGACTTGCCGGCCTCCACGCGGCCCCTGAGACCCCGGTGGGTCTTGGCCGCGAGGTCCTTCAGGAACAGCGCGTTCATCGTGCCCTTGAGCCCGACATGGAGCTCGTTGATCTCGCCTTCCGACAGGGTGACGATCATCACCCCGGCGAAGCGCAGGTGCTTGTAGAGCGTCGCCACGTCCGCCTGGTCGCGGCTCACCCGGTCGAGTGCCTCCGCGACCAGGATCTCGAACATCCCCCGCCGCGCGTCCTCCAGCAGCGCCTGGATGCCGGGCCGCAGGATCATGCTGTCGCCCGAGATGGCCGAGTCCTTGTAGGCGCCGGCGATCTTCCAGCCCTCGCGCGCCGCGCGCTCGCGGCAGATCCGGAACTGGTCCTCGATCGAGGCCGCCCGCTGCTGGTCGGACGAGTAGCGGGCATAGAGGGCGCAGCGCAGGGTCATGTCTTCCGATCTCCTATCTCTCGCCGGCGTCCTTCTCCGGCGCGTTGTCGTTGGCGGCGTCGAGCCTGTCCAGTTCCTCGCGCGCGATGCGCCGCCCGATCAACCGGGCCAGCGTCACCACGGCGATATCGACCCGTCCTTCCGCTTCGCCACCTGCCCCGGCCCCCGAGCCGGGGTTGTCGTTCGCCGCCGCACCGCGCATGACGGCAATCCCGCGATCCTCGCTCTCCGGCATCTTTCGTCAACTCCCGCAACACTACACTCCCGGAAGTCGATTTGGCCCTGCAATTCGACCGAGTCAAACGGCACGGGTAGGGGATTTCCTGCATGGAATCTTACACTTGAGTAGCACAGGGGGCGCTAGTGGGCTCATGCGGCGCCTGGAGTATGATCGCAAAAAAAATCGCCGATCATCGTGTGAACTGCTCTATCGGCCTGCGCCATGATCGCGCTGCCGTGTTCGGTTGGCGCCTTCATGTTGTCCCCGCTCAACGCGCCATCGAATTGATAGCGGGTTGAGCAGGAACGGCAAAGCGCCGGCTAGACGCATGCGGGGAGCTTTCACGCCGTCGCATACCGTCAAATGAGTTCTTCGAGCTCCAGCGCCTCACGAACGGTGTCGGGCAGGCGGTAGTCCCAGGTACCCTCGTCGTCGTTCCAGCGGTACTCGAAGAAATGCGCTTCGGAATCGTAGCCCTCGGTGTTCGCCATTCGCCTTCCGAAAGCGCCCATCAGCCCCGCAAACTGAGGGGGTCGATAGCCTGCCACCTTGTGGAGCGCGGGCAATGAGAGCCAGCCAGGATGCGCCTCGTAGAGCGCCTTCAGCACCTTTCTCATGGGTTTGGACAGGCGCCGCCGCGTCAATGCACGGCGGGCGAACCGGGTAGTGACGACCGGAATCTCCGTGTCTGCCGATGCTGCTTCGGTCGTGCCAGGAGGCACGTGGTCGGCTAGTTGCGAAGCGGTGGCATGGAGCACCCCTGTCGATGACAAGGCTTGCAGCGCATCGCTGATTTCCTTCGCGGTGCCTTCCAGTCGGATTTGCATTTCCATGTGGCATCTCCTATCATGTGAGCATTGCTTGTTCAATGCTTATCTTAATGAATATAGGTAAAGAACTATCAGAGCAATATTTTTCTTTTCCGGGCAGCTTCAAAGGTCTATAAGGCGGGCGACAGGGGTGCCACTGCGGCCCGGAATTCGCACGAGCTCGTCCGGCCACCGGGTCAGTTTGTCGTGCATCGATCTTTGGAGTTCAAATATGGAAAAAGAGGAAATCCTGGCGGTCCTTGGCGAGGTCTCGTTTCAGGACGACCAGATGCAGGTCCTGTCTCTGAGTCGCGGCGGATCGGAAGTCGGTTTCCCCCTAACTGCGGGACCGATCAATTTCTGCGTGTTGAGCGATGGAGGCCTGTCGGTTCGCTGGGGGGTGAGCGTCGGGCGGAACGGCGATGCGTACATTTACAACCGCGACGTCCCGAACGCCGAAAAGGTCAGCCTCCATGCGTCAGGAGATCAGCACATCGCCATCTCTGACGAAACCGCGGTCCGTGTCGGCGCCGGTAGCCGGTTCGGGCCGAGATGGACCGAACCAGTATTCGATCGGGGCGCAGTTCCTACATTCAGCATCCTGTTCCCGCCGTGGGGGGGGGCACGGACAGGCGTCCGGAAAACCTCGCTAGGAAGAAAGGCGATTTGCTGATCGTCGGCCATGTGGAGAAAGTCGTCGTCGTAGGGTTCTTCATTATTGATTTCGGCAGGACACTGCGGGTCGACGCACCGCATTTCGCGCTCGGGAAAATGGCGCTACGGCCCGGAAAGGTCCTGCATGTCATTGCCTGGAAGGAACCCGAGAACAACCTCAAGACTCTGCTACGGGCCAGTCTGGCGCAGGTGACGCCCACCTTGCCCGAAGCCGACGACCTTGTGGTGAATTTCCAGGGGTTCCGCGCGCGCGACTCCGCCTTCATGGTTGCCGTCCCGGCTGCCGCGCTCGGCTGTGTCGGGCCTGGTAATCAATCGCCCGGTTGCGGTGCCTCGGAACATCGATCCGGGATCGATTGAGCGGTCTTGGAGCTCTCGGTCGTGCCTGAGCGCCGATGCGAACGGCGGGCAGGTTTCGCGATCCGGCAGATCGCCGGATCCAGAGCAGCGACCGGTCAGAACCGAATATCGCCAGCGACTCCCGCGGTTTCGAGAACGGCGGGGACACGGCTGTGGTGTTCGATCCATGCCCGGGTCGCCGGCGATATCCACCCGGCGACCTCAAGAATCCGCTCATGGTCTTCAACGAGATTCCGCGCGAATATCGGTTCGTGGTGAGCGATCCGGTTGCGCAACGTCCGCAAGGCGTTCAACGGCCGATGGGCCTGCCTGCGGGTCAGCGGGGCACGATGCGGGAAGGCCCCGCGCAGCGCCGGGCGCCAGAGTGTCATCTCGTAGTTGGCCCTGCGCCCCGCGGCCACACGGCCTCCGGGACCCAGCATCGAGACCCAGAATCCGAACGACAACGCCGCCACGACCCGGTGTGGATCGTCGCGCTGCCGGTCTCGCGCCAAATCGGCCCTGGCGCTCGCAATCCGCTCCAGGGCGCCCCTGTCAAACCCCGCTCGACCGTTGTCGTACCAGGCAGCTCCGTATCGTTCGCCAAGCGTGCGGTTCATGGCGTTACGCAGCGCAACCTCCAGGCCCTGCAGCGGTCCGTAGAAGGCGGCGCTGACCGCAGTGTTCCAGACATGGAGCCGGACCGCCCCTTCCCGGTCTTCCCGGGTGGCATCGAGATACGTGCCGAGGCGCTCGCGCGAGAGGAAAACCTCGAGATCGTCGAGGATTTCGTCCGTGTAGCAGAAGTCGTTGACGTCCGGCCCCCGGTCCTCCATATTCATTGTGTACACCCCGGACCCGCCTCTGCCACCCGGTATGCGCCCGGGGTTCTTGTTTGAAGCCCGAATCCGCTCATGACGGTTTGGCCGCACCGCCGGTTCGGTTTCGGCGATATCCCCGCTTGGAGACCGCCCTGCGGGCCATCCTGGCGGCTTCGTCCACCTCGCGGAATTCTGGTTCGAGCTTCTTCAGCCGCGCCACCAGCCCGCCGAGGTCGTATATGTTGGTCAGCTTTCCGCCATGGATGGCCCGACGCTCGATGCGTTTGACGAGTCCGGCCGTTTCGAGGTCCGCGATGTGGCGCTGCACCTGACGGGCACTGAGACCCAACCGCTCGGCCAGGACGGCCTTGCCGGGATACGGCTTCCGGTCGCGTTCCCACCAGAAATCGCAGAGCTGCATCAGCACGGCGAGCTGCGTCGGGTTGAGCCCCAGGCGGTTCTGCGCCCGCAGCAGCAGCGACGGGACGATGCAGAAGCCCAGGGAGATGACCTCCTCGCCCCATTTCTTCTCGGAAGCCCGCCCGGTTTCTTTTTCCGGGCGCAGTCGGACTACATTGTCCGCCGCAGCATTTCCGTTCCCGCTCATGATCGATGCCCTTCTGCCGCCGCTTAACCTGAGCTATATCGCCATCGTCGCCGGGAACATCAAGGCGACCCGACCGGACGTTACCGACCTCTGCCACCGGTCGTAGGCATCCGCTGGGTACGGTCGCATCTGTCCACTAAAGAAGTACGCCCTCAATCGGTATTCCCTGCAAGCCCACGAACAAGACGCAGGCGTATCCGGACACCCGTGTCTAGTGGTTCCTTCGCGTCAGCGCTAAGTGACCAAATCCGGGCGCCCGGCGGTGAACGTGCGAAGCCTGAATTCACGGTCAGCAACACTCGATGAAATGGCCCACCCGCTCGCGACGCTCGGCACTGTGGCAACGCCGCTCATTCAGCGTTCTGCGATCAACCGCAGCCCCAGGTCGACCATATCCAGTCCCGTTTCCCGCCCAATGCGCCGAACCACGCTGCGGGCGGTTGCCTCAACGTTACGCGTTCCGAACGGTTCGTGCGGCTTGCCTTGGAGCGACAGCACCGCCTTCCGGAGGTTCGACCAGCTCTGATTGGTCGATTTCTTGATTTCGCGGATGCGGGCGTCGATTTCGTCTCCAGATGCGCCAGCAGGTAATGACAAGCGGCCGGTGGGTGCGCTGGTCCCGACCAGCAGCAGGATCGGCTGACCGCCCAGGATCGCGTCAAGATCGATACCGGGGTCAGCGACGAATTCCAAGGGATCGCAGACCGGATCATCGCCGAAGTAGAGGTCCCATGCCGCCTGGCGAACCGCCATTTCCAGTTCCGGATGAGGATGCTGCGGTTCGGTCAGCATGCCGGCCCAGAATGGCATGTAGCAGAGATTCCATCCGGCGGTGAATGCGTCCGGATCCCAGGGGTGGCCCCAGACGTGGCGCACTCCGTAGCCGGACCCGCGTTCGATCTTGCGTCCGGTATAGCGCGCCCAGGCTTGCTGGGCCTTCGCGTTGTCGCCGAGCTTGACTGCCCACCCATGCCACATGGCGTGGGCACGCCTATCGAGCCGGGGAGAATGCTCGCGGCCGTGTCGCGCCCGATCCGAATGCAGTGGCGTGTTTCCCAAGCCGCTGTCCGGGTGGACGAAATAGCCCCCAGTAAATCCCATGAAAAATCATTGACAGCCATTAACGCGCCCCGGCACGTTCGCCCCTGCAAACGCCTCTAGGGCCCCGGTTAGCGCCGGGTCGCCCGCTGAATACGATATCCGATAGCCCGGCACCGGGGTAGCTCTCCGATGCCCGGAGAATAGGCGGGGACACTCCTGATTCCTGGAGGCGTTTGCAACGGCCTGGCACCAGCGGGTGTGCCAGGCGGCGCAAACGCGAGGCCGGGATGTGGAGTCGGAAAGTTCACAAGGCGATTCGCCAGCTGAAGCGACGGCTGCCGACGGGACCGCCCTTCGACCGCGCTCTGGACTATCTTTCGGCATGGAACCGGCTGCAATACCGGCCCAATCTCCGGTCTCCCCGCACCCTCAACGAACTGTTCCTGGCGAGCAAACACGACTTCAAGGGCGATATGGCGCTCGCGCGCCGCGCGACCGATAAGGTTGAGTTCAAGGCATGGCTCGCCGAGACGCCAGAATGGGAACCACTGATCGTCCCGACTCTGGGGGTGTTCGATTCTCTGGAGCGGTGCGAGCGACGGATTTTCGACCGCGACACGATCCTGAAGCCGGCGCACATGAGCGGGCCGGTCCTGATCTTCGACCAGACGCGGACGCTGTTCGATGACGAGAAGAAGCGGATCCGGCGTTGGCTCCGAACAGACTACTACCGGCGAAGCCGGGAGCCGACTTACAGGGGTATACGGAAACGCCTGATCCTTGAGCCGCTCCTACGGGACGAAACCGGCCGGCCGGCGCGGGACTTCAAGTTCTTCATGGCCGCCGGCCGGCCCCTCATGATCCAGGTAGACCTTGATCGTTTCGGCACCCACACCCGGCAGCTCTATACGCCGAGCTGGGCGCCGCTCGATTTTTCACTGCTGTACCCGCGACCCCCGAAACCCTGCGCGCGGCCGATCCAGTTGGACGCGGGGCTCGACGTGGCGGCAGATTTGGCGCGGCCGTTCCCGCTGTGCCGGGTCGATCTCTACCTGCTGCCGGACGGCGCGATCAAGGCGGGAGAGATTTCCTTCTTCCCTGGTGCCGGCGCCGTCCCCTTCCACCCGCCGGAAGCGGACTTTGAACTCGGCCGCAACCTGAGCATCGCCACCGACGAGGGGTTCATCGACCGCAATTCCGGGAACCGGGTGGACAGGACCGAGTGGCACAAGGTGGTGACCTTCCAGCCCGGCCTCGTCGACATGCTGGCCAAGCACGCCAGGAAGGGCCGCCTGGTCTACGTCGCGGGCAAGCTGCAGACCCGAACCTGGCGCAAGGACGGCGAGGACTCGGACCGCTTCGCCACCGAGATCCTGCTGGTGCCCGGCGGAAGGGTGCAATTCCTGGACAAGCCTGCCGGCGCCAACGGCAGCGCCGCCCGGGCCGCGGCCGAAACCGCCCCGTCGCCGGCGGACGGCGAGGCGGTGCCGGCCGGCGGCGCCCCGGCGCAGGCCGACGACCCGGATTCGGACATCCCGTTCTGAGCCTGCGCCGGCAGCTTCCCTTCCTCCCTGACTACGGGCCGGTGCGCAAGCGCCGGCCTTTCTTTTTGCCGTGGGACCGGAGCAGCGCTGCCGCAGGCCGGGGCCCGACGTCTGGAGAGCGAGAGGAGAGCGGCGGGCGGGCGAACGCCCTGAAGAGGGAGGGAGAGGACATGGACGCCGTCATCAATCTGAGAACCGAGCCCAGGCTGCGGGAAGAGTTCGAATATGCACAGGTGTTGGACAACACCGTGCTGATCGACCGCCGCACCAAGTGGGGCAATCCGTTCAGGATCGGTCCGGCCTGTTCGAGAGACCAGGCGATCGCGCGTTATCGCGAGGACCTGTGGCGCCGCATTCGTGCGGGCGAAGTCTCGCTGGAAGAGCTCGCCGAACTGGACGGCTGCTGGCTCGCGTGCTGGTGCGAGCCGCTGCCGTGTCACGGCGATGTGCTGGCGAAGGCCGCGGAATGGGCGTCCAGGGTCCTGGCGGACCGGAAGGCGGCATGATGGTCCGGAATTGCCATCTGAGGCTGTTCCCTCGGGTTATGGGCGTCTGCCCGGTCCCGGGGGGACCGGGCACCGGGCTCTACTCCGCCGGCCGCGGCAGGCCGCGCCCGGCTCCACGAAGCCCGCAGGCGGTCTTCGCCCTTCGGGTGACGATCCCTGACGCGAAGCCGTCGCGAGCGACGGCGTTGTCGCCGCCCTGGCGGGCGGCGGCGTGTTCCGTGTGGTTTCCCCCGGTTCGGTGT
>VXNK01000020.1 GCA_009840595.1 Rhodospirillaceae bacterium
ACACCGCCGACAAACTCAAACCGACATACCCTGCGGTCCTTGGCGGATGCTTACCCCTGAGCCCGGAAAGCTTCGGATAGCCAAGCGTAAAGACCGTCTGCGCCACCACTGGACGCTGATACTTGATCCCTATCAACGGAACCAACGTTGGCTGGTCTACTTGAAGAATCGCTATATCGACGTCAGGATGTCTGTAGATCGAATCGGGCCGGATCGAGAATTTGTTGCCCTGAAACTCTTGGCAGGCGTCTAATTCCATGTCGGATATAACATGTCGACAAGTCAGGACATAGGATGGGTGAATGACAATGCCGGTACCCGCGACTACGTCGCCCTTGCTATTCGTTCCGGTTATATGCACCAAACCCGGTGCGCACAGCCGATAGAGGAAATCGGGGCCGAGAGTCCGCGCCAACAAGAATTGTCCGCGCGACAAATTCCATTTCATCGACGCATACAGGTAATAGTCCCCTAAACCGCCAACTGATGGACGACCGTACCCAGAATGAATCAGAAGGCCGTCGGCTACCATTTGTTTGAGTATCTGCGCTACGCGTAGCGCATTCGGTTTCTTCTGAAAATTCCCGTTCGTAACGATATACTGAAAAAAATCTGTCCCAGTGAGCGGCTTTGGTTTCCTATTTTTTGGAAAGGCCTTGCCAATTGCGCTGTAGCTTGCTGCAAGCTTGTCGACGTCGAAGAAATTGAGTGCCATATCCACCAGCTTGAACTTCGATTCCAAGCCCCAGGGCGCGTTCATCGTATCTTCGTTGAAAAGTTGCATTAGCACCGCCGAAGTACCGGATTCAGTCGTACATTCACCCAATGCCATGCACGCCACGTCCAAGTCAACTCTACCCGGCCACGTTGATCGCCGAGGAAATGACGCTGCGGGAACTGCGCAAGGCCCGCGCGCTGACCCAGGCGAGCGTCGCGCGCGAGCTCGGCATCAGCCAGGACGCCATCTCCCGGCTGGAGAAGCGGAGCGACCTGCTGCTGTCCACGTTGCGCCGGACGGTGGAGGCGATGGGCGGCAGCCTGTCGCTGATCGCCCGCTTCCCCGACGCCCTCCGGTCGAGCTTGCCGGCATCGCCGCACAAGACGCCGACGATTGAAGCTGCTTTGCTGTTGACTGTGGTTCGCGGTTTCGCTTACTGCTTACGCGAACTGGACGTGCCCCTGCCGTCGGCGAACTCATATTGTCATGCAGCAACCGAAGGAAAAATAGATGTCACAAAGAACTAAGGTGAATTGGCACTTGTTCGCATCTCTTTGTAGTCTTGTTCTGTCCATTGTTATTGCGCTTACGGGCGTTGGCTTCTGGCTCGGCGGCTTTACATCATCGTTTGAACGTCTTGCAGATAACGCAGTTGAAAAGGCAATGGACGATCTTTTGGGGCCCGGTACAATTATTCCTAAGTTCGCCCTGGAGCGAGCTAGTGTTCCGCCTGGATGGGTAGTTTGTAGCCAAAGCGGCACACCGGATCTTCAAGGAAGATTCCTCATAGGCACTACCGACATCAAGAATGCAGGCAAACCGGTTGGGGAACCTGGCCCAGGCTGGCGTGCTGGTGTGACAGGTGGTGAATCTCTTGGCAAATTAGCGCCGGAAAAGGACGGTAACGACGACTTTGCGGACAATATCGGTAAGGGGCAGGGTGTTAGCGGTGATCGCAACTGGTATCATGAGCACTCGTTGCCTTCGGTTCAAGTGGTTTTCTTGTGTAGACAGCCTGACGTCAAATGACAAACCACGGTAGCTCCAAGCTCCTAACTATTGGGTGCGTGAGACTACAGGTTACACATTGCTCTTTCGTGCCGGAGACAGCAGGGAAGATACAGCGTAGACGGCGACCCTCTCGCGGATCTCGGCTTTGGCATACAATGCTAACAGCTAGATATTCCGCGCCAACTGGACGATGCGCACTCCGTACCGTATAGGTCTGTGAGTCAGTTCACGCACGACGTTTCGCGGTAGTGGCTCCGTCGAACCGTGCCAGTCTGAACGACCGGAGGTGGTGAAGATGGCGAAACACGGGATGCTGCGTCGTCTCGGTATACGAAGCCAGCGGCAAGGCCCCCGGCTCCACGGCCCGACGGAACCATTACCACGGGTTCGGAGGCCGAAAATCGCAATACGTTGCCTCGCGCCGCCAAGGACCGTCCTGATTTTGAAAAAATCTGCATTCTATTTGATGACTGATCCGGTAATTCCGTCCACACACTGTCTGAGTCAGAGAGATATATTCAATAAATACAGTTGTTTAGATGATTATTGCTCAAGTTCATAAAAACTTGATCCGGGGCCCAGAGCCGTGAAGCGATGCCGTGCCGGGCGACTCTGGACTCCGGATTTCCGCTTCGCTCCATCCGGGGAGACACTGAGGGGCGGTCGAGGGCGTCAGCCACCAGAACGGCCGCGGGCCGCAAACGCGCGGTTACGGAAATGTTTCCGGTTCGAAACCTTCTCCTACCCCTCGTAATGCTCCGCGACCAGGCGGTCGAGCAGTTGCACGCCGAAGCCGGTGCCGCCCTTGGGCACGGTCGGCTTGTCCTTCTTGCTCCAGGTCACGCCGGCGATGTCGAGATGGGCCCAGGGCACGTCGTTGACGAAGCGCTGCAGGAACTGCGCCGCCGTGATGCTGCCGGCGCCGCGCCCGCCGATATTCTTCATGTCCGCCGCGTCGCTGGTCAGTTCCTTGTCGTAGGCGTCGCCCAGCGGCATGCGCCAGGCGTGCTCGCCGACCGCCCTGCCGACTGCGGCGATCCGGTCGGCCAGCTCGTCGTTGTTGGCGAACAGGCCGCAATTCTCGTTGCCGAGCGCAATGATGATCGCGCCGGTGAGCGTCGCCAGGTCGATCATGAATTTCGGCTTGAACCGGTCCTGGGTGTACCAGAGCGCGTCGGCCAGCACGAGCCGGCCCTCGGCGTCGGTGTTGAGCACCTCGACGGTCTGGCCCGACATGGAGGTGACGATGTCGCCCGGCCGCTGCGCCGTGCCGGAGGGCATGTTTTCGACCAGCCCGGCGACGCCGACGGCGTTGCACTTCGCCTTGCGGCCGGCCAGCGCCTTCATCAGGCCGATGACGACGCCGGAGCCGCCCATGTCCCACTTCATGTCGTCCATGCCGGCGGCCGGCTTGATCGAGATGCCGCCGGTATCGAAGGTGACGCCCTTGCCGACGAACGCGACCGGCTGCTCCTTTGCGCCGCCGCCCTGCCACTGCATCACCAGCAGCTTGGATTCGCGCGCGCTGCCCTGGCCGACGCCGAGCAGCGAGCCCATGCCGAGGTCGCGCATCTCGGCCTCGCCGAGCACCTCGACCTCGACGCCGAGGTCGCGCAGCGCCTCGCCCTGGGCCGCCAGGGTTTCCGGATACATGATGTTGGGCGGCTCGGAGACCAGGTCGCGGGTCAGGAACACGCCGTCGGCCAGGCTGTCCAGCGGCCGGAACGCCTTGCGCGCCGCCGCGGCGTCCGGCGCGCCGACCGTCATCCGCGCCAGCGTCGGCTTACGGTCGGGCTTCTCCTTGGTGCGGTAGCGGTCGAAGCGGTAGCTGCGCAGCCGAGCGCCGAAGCCGACCCGCGCCGCTGCTTCCGCGCCGCCGATCTTGCCGCCGTCGACCGGATCGAGCAGCAGGGCGGCGGATTTCGCGCCGGCGCCGTTGAGCGCCGTTACCGCCCGTCCGCCGGCATTCTGCGCCACCAGGGCGTCGAACTCCGCCGGCTTGCCGAGGCCGAGCAGGACCACCCGCTCCCAGCGGCCGTCGCCGGGGCTGGGCAGGACCAGCGCATCGCCGCCGCCGCCCTTGAAGCGGCTGGCCGCGACCGCGCGCGCGACGGCGCCGTCCAGGGCCTTGTCCACGGCCTGCGCCGAGGCCAGGAGCGCCCCGCCCTTCAGGGCGAAGACAACGAGCGAACCGTCTTTCGGCAATTCGAGCTTGCTGAAACGGATTTTCATGCGCGGATACCTGTCGGAAGAGAGCGTGAAGGGCCAGCGGCCTCTTACTTAATCGGCCCGCCGCCCCGGCGCAATCGACGGGGTTGCGGCCCACACTGTCACCCCGGACGAAGCGCAGCGGCAATCCGGGGCGCGGCACCACAGGCGTGGACCGTCGGGCCGGCCCCTTCGACAGGCTCAGGACAGCCTCAGAACCCCGGTTCGACCTTCGGCCGGCCGGGGTGACACAACGGTGCGTTGGCGCGATATTCGGTTGGACCACATACCAGGAGACGATACCGGGGAATCCGATGCCCAAAGCCGAACCCACCCATCCGGGCGAACACCTGGCGGAGTTTCTCGACGAACTCGGGATCAGCCAGTATCGCCTTGCGACGGCGATCCGGGTGCCGCCGCGCCGGATCAACGAGATCGTCCACGGCCGCCGCAGTGTGACGGCGGATACGGCGCTGCGCGTCGGCAAGGCGCTCGGCACGACGCCCGAATTCTGGCTCAATCTCCAGCGGATGTACGATCTGGACGTCGCCAGAAACTCGACCGACGTCGAGGATATCCAACCGCTGGTGACGGCAGCCTGAATGCGGGCTACGGTCCCGGCGCCGCAACGAGGAGCTTTCGCCGCCATGTTCGATCCGGACGCCGTCGCCGCCATCGACATCCACACCCATGCCGAGGAGCCGTGCGGCACCCACGCCGACGACGGCTATGCCGAATTCCAGGCCGGGATGCAGAAATACTTCCGCACCGGCCGCGACTGGCCGCCGGCGATCGACGAGACCGCAGCCTACTTCCGCGAACGCAACATCGGCGCGGTGATCTTCGCCGTCGATTGCGAGCGCGAGACCGGCTTCCGGCGCTACGACAACGAGCAGATCGCCGAGGAGGCCGCAAAGCATTCGGACATTCTCATCCCCTTCGCCAGCATCGATCCGGCCAAGGGCAAGCTGGGCGCCCGCGAGGCGCGCCGGCTGGTCGAGCATTACGGCATGCGCGGCTTCAAATTCCACCCGACCATGCAGGGCTTCTATCCGAACGACCGCAGCGCCTATGTGCTCTACGAGGCGATCGCCGAGGCCGGGGTGCCGGCGCTGTTCCACACCGGCCAGACCGGCGTCGGCGCCGGCATGCCCGGCGGCATGGGCATGAAGCTGAAATATTCCAACCCGATGTATCTGGACGACGTCGCGGCGGATTTCCCGGAGATGACCATCGTGCTCGCCCACCCCTCCTTCCCGTGGCAGGAGGAGGCGCTCTCGGTCGCGACCCACAAGCCGAACGTCTATATCGACCTCTCGGGCTGGTCGCCGAAATATTTCCCGCCGATCCTGGTGCGCTACGCCAATTCGCTGCTGCGCCACAAGGTGCTGTTCGGCTCCGACTGGCCGGCCATCACGCCGGACCGTTGGCTCGCCGATTTCGAGACCCTGAACATAAAAGAGGAAGTCAAACCCCTGATTTTGAAGGAAAATGCGCGGAAGGTCCTGGGGATCTAGGCCGCGCACGCGACGACAACAGACAACCGGAGCCGTGACGGCAGTGCCTGACACCCCCGAACTCACCGTCTATATCGACGTCAAGAGCCCCTTCGCCTACCTCGCCATGGAACCGACAAGGGCGCTGGCGGCGGCGTTCGGCATCGAGCCGGTCTGGAAGCCCTACACGCTGGAAATCCCGGATTTCCTGGGCGCGGTCGAGACCCGCAACGCGCATCAGTGGCGCAAGGTCCGCTACGCCTACATGGACGCGCGCCGGATCGCCAACACGCGCGGGCTGACCGTGCGCGGCCCGCAGAAGATCTTCGACAGCTCCATCGTCCATATCGGCATGCTGCGCGCCCAGGACCACGGCCGCTTCGAGCCCTATATCGACCGCGCGTTCCTGCGCTTCTGGAAGCGCGAACTCGAGATCGAGGACCCGGCCGCGGTCGCCGCGGTGCTGGACGAGGCCGGCGTGCCGTCGGCCGGCTTCGCCGAATGGGCGCAGGGCGAGGGCCGCCGGCGCCACGACGCGCTGTGCCGGGAGGCCGAGGAGATCGGCGTATTCGGCGTGCCGACCTTCGTGTTCCGGGACGAACTGTTCTGGGGCAGCGAGCGCCTCGACATGCTGCGCAAGCGGATCGAGGAAACCCTGGCGGCGTAAGGGGCGCCGGCCCCGGCCGCGTTACAGAAGAAAATTCAGGGCAGGGGCGGGGCGGCCAGCGCGCCGCCGCCGGACCAGCCGCGCCGGTGGACGACCCGCTCGCCCTCCACCCGCACCGCGCCTTCGGCCACCAGCCGCAGGGCGGCCGGGTAAATCCGGTGCTCCTGCGCCAGGACGCGGGCGGCGAGGCTGCCGGCCGTATCGTCGGGCAGCACCGGCACGGCCGCCTGCATGACGATCGGCCCGTCGTCCAGTTCCGGCCGGACGAAATGGACCGTGCAGCCGTGCAGCCGCACGCCGGCCGCCAGCGCGCGTTCGTGGGTGTCGAGCCCCCGGAAGGCCGGCAGCAGCGAGGGATGGACGTTGAGCAGCCGGTCGCGCCACCGCTCGACGAAGCCGGCGGTCAGCAGGCGCATGAAGCCGGCGAGGCAGACGAAATCGGCGCCGGCGGCTTCGAGCCGGGCCGTCATCGCGGCGTCGAACGCGGCGCGGTCCGGGAAGCCGCGGTGGTCGACGACCGCCGTCGGGATGCCGAACGCCTGCGCCCGTCCGAGCCCCGCCGCGTCCGGTTCGTTGGACAGCACCAGCACGATTTCCGCCGGAAAGCCGGGGTCGGCGCAGGCTTCGGCCAGCGCCGTCATGTTGGAGCCGCGCCCGGAAATCGGCACGCCGACCTTCAGGCGCGCCATCGGTCCTCCCAGCCGGCGATCCGCACCGCCGGCGCCCCGGCGTCGCGCGGCACGACCGTGCCGATCCGCGCAACGGTTTCGCCCCGTTCGCGGAGCCGCGCCTCGGCGTCGCCGGCGGCATCCGGCGCGGCAATGGCGACCATGCCGAGGCCGCAGTTGAAGGTCCGCGCCATTTCGGCGGGATCGAGCCGGCCGGTTTCGCGCAGCCAGCCGAAGACCGGCGGGATCGGCCAGGCGCCGCCGTCCAGGTCGACGCCCAGGCCGGGCGGCAGGACGCGCGGGATATTCCCGGTCAGCCCGCCGCCGGTGATGTGCGCCAGGGCGCCGATGCCGCCGGCGCCCTCATTCCGGTTCAGGGCCGCCAGAACGCTGCGGACGTAGATCCGGGTCGGCGTCAGCAGCGCTTCCCCGAGCGGGCGGGCCGGATCGAACGGAGCGGGCTCGTCCCAGCCGATCCCGGCATCGGCGCACAACATCCGGACCAGCGAAAACCCGTTGGAATGAAGGCCGTCCGACGCCAGGCCGAGCACGATATCGCCCGGCGCGACCGCCTCGCCGGTCAGCACCCGCCCGCGCTCCGCGGCGCCGACCGCGAAGCCGGCGAGATCGTAGTCGCCCGCCGCATAGAGCCCCGGCAGTTCCGCGGTCTCGCCGCCGATCAGGGCGCAGCCGGCGCGCCGGCAGCCCTCGGCGATGCCCTCGACGACCTCAGCGGCCACGTGCGGCTCAAGTCTGCCGGTCCCGAAATAGTCCAGGAAGAACAGCGGTTCCGCGCCGCCGACGACGAGATCGTTGACGCACATGGCCACGAGGTCGATGCCGACCGTGCGGTGGCGGCCGGTCTCGATGGCGATGCGCAGCTTGGTGCCGACGCCGTCCGTCGCCGCCACGAGAATCGGGTCGCTATAACCGGCCGCGGCAAGGTCGAACAGGCCGCCGAAGCCGCCGATCCCGCCCATCGCGCCGGGCCGCGCGGTCGCTCCGGCCATCGGCGCGATCCGTTCGACCAGCCGGTCGCCGGCCGCGATATCGACCCCGGCGTCCCGATAACTCCGGGGCCGACTGCTTTGGGGCCGGTCACTTCTCGGGGTGCGTTCGGCAGCGATGACGGCGGTTTCCCCGGCTGGAATTCCGGGCTAGATTTAGGCGGCCTCGCAGGCCCGACGCAATCCCGCTTTCGCCGCCTCTGTCGATGATTCAGATTTCGCCGCCCCGACGACCGTCCCGCCCGGCCGCCCGTACAGCCGGCGTCCGCCTGCCGGCCGCCGCGTTTGCCGCCCTTCTCGCCGTCCTTCTTGCCGGAGGTCCGGCGGCCGCGCAAAGCGACATCTACTGGGTCCGCGACGTTGCGGCGAAGGGCGAGGGCAAGACCGACCGGGCGGCCCGGACCGATGCCGCGCTGAACGCCGCGCCGGCGGCCCTGGAGCGCCTGTTGCACCGGCTGACCTCGATCCGCGACCGCGAATTTCTGCCGCCGGTCCCGCCGGAGCGCGCCCGCGAGATGGTCCGGGGGCTGGAGGTTGTGCGCGCCAAGCGGCAGGACAGCCCGGCCGGGCGCTCGTTCGACGGTGCGCTGAGCTACCTGTTCAATCCCGAGGCGGTCGGCGCCTTTCTCAAGGCCGAGCAACTCGGCTGGTCGGCGCGGCGCAGCGATCCGGTGCTCGTCCTGGCGGTCTGGCGCGGCGAGGGCGGCGCGGTCCTGTGGGACGATCCGAATCCGTGGCGCGACGCCTGGGCGGCGACCGAACGCGAGCCCGGCCTGGTGCCGGTCGTCCTGCCGGAGGGCAGCCTGAAAGACCTGCAGGCGATCGACGCCGAACAGGCGGCCGGCCGCGATGCGCAGAGCCTGGCGGCGATCGCGCGCGCCTATGGGGCGAAACAGGTGCTGGTGGCGGTCGCCGCCGCCGGGACCGCCACCGGGGCCGCCACCGGGACCGAAGCCGAAGCCGAAGCCGAAGCCGGGACCGAAGCCGAAGCCGAAGGCGGCCTGACGGTCTCCGCCGCCCTGTTCAATCTGCGCAGCGGCGTGTCCGAGGAGCTCGAACCGGTGACCGCAAAGGGCGAAACGGCGATGGCGATGGCGGAAGCCGCGGCGGTGCTGACCGGGCGGCTCCAGGAACGCTGGAAAGACCGGGTCATCGTCCCCGAAGGGCCGGTATCGACCACGCGGGTCGTGCTGCGGTTCGGCGACCTCGCCGCCTGGGTCCGGGTGCGCGAAAATCTTGCCGCCGCCCCGTCCGTCACCGGGCACCGGGTGATCGCGTTTTCCGCCGGCGAGGCGCAACTCGCCCTGACGCACCGGGGCGATGCGGACGCGCTGGCGGCGCGTCTGCCGGCCTTCGGCCTGGCGTTGCAGCAGGAGAGCAGCGGCCGGGGGCGGAAAGCGAAGACCTTCTGGGTCCTGGGCGAACGGCAGCGGGAAAGCGAACCGTCCGAATGAGGCAGGCAGACGCCGGGGGGCCGCGCCAACTGACGCTCGATCTCCCGTTCCGGCCGGCGCTGGCGCGCGAGGATTTCGCCGTCGCCGGATGCAATGCGCTGGCGGTCGGCTGGATCGACCGCTGGCCCGACTGGCCGGGCGCCGGGCTGATCCTGCACGGCCCCGAAGGCTGCGGAAAATCCCACCTCGCGGCGGTCTGGCGCGCCGTCAGCGGCGCCGCCGAGCTGGGCGACGGCGCGCTCGACCTGGGCGCCGGCCGGGATCTGGCGGAGCGGGGCGGCGCCCTGCTGCTGGAGGATGTCGACGCCCGGCTGGCCGCGGTGCCGGCGTGGCAGGAGGCGCTGCTCCACCTCTACAACGCCGTGCGCCTGGCCGGCGGCAGCCTGCTGCTCACCGCGCGCACCCGGCCGGCGGCCTGGCGCACCGACCTGCCGGACCTGCGCTCGCGCATCGCCGCACTGCCCGCGGCCGAAATCGCGCTGCCCGACGACGGGCTGCTCGAAACCGTGCTGCGCAAGCAGTTCGGCGACCGGCAGCTCGCCGTCCAGCCGGGCCTGGTCCGCTATGTCCTGCCGCGGATCGAGCGGTCGTTTCCGGCCGTCCGGTCCTTCGTCGAGCGGATCGACCGGCTGGCGCTGGAACGGCGGCGCCGGATCGGCCGGGACCTGGCGGCGGAACTGTTGAACCGGAGCGGCGGGCCGGATGAGCCGGCCGCCGCCGCCGGGAGGGAGGATCATGGACCTGGGACTTGACGGAAAGACGGCGCTGGTCTGCGCGGCGAGCAAGGGGCTGGGCCGCGCCTGCGCCGAAGCCTTGGCCCGCGAGGGCGTGCGCGTGACGATCACCGCGCGCACGGCGGCCGACCTTGAGCGCGCGGCAGCGGAAATTTCCGCGGCGACCGGGCAGGCGGTGACGCCGGCGCCGGGCGACATCGCGACCGAAGCGGGCAGGGCGGCGGCGCTCGCGGCCTGCCCGGAGCCGGACATCCTGGTCAACAATGCCGGCGGGCCGCCGGCCGGCGATTTCCGGGAATGGGGCTACGGCGAATGGGCCGCGGCCTGCAACGCCAACATGATTACGCCGATCCTGCTCATCAAGGCGGTGATCGACCCGATGATCGGGCGCCGCTTCGGCCGGATCCTGAACGTCACCTCCTACGCCGTGAAGAAGCCGCTGCCCGGCCTCGGCCTGTCGAACGGCGCCCGGGCGGGCCTGACCGGCTTCATCGCCGGGCTGGCGCGCGAGACGGTGAAGCACAACGTCACAATCAACAACGTGCTGCCGGGGCCGTTCGATACCGGCCGGCTGCGCTCCAACGTGGCGGCGATGGCCGAGCGCAAGGCCATCCCGTTCGACGAGGAGATGCAGAGCCGCTACGACGGCAATCCCTCCGGCCGCATCGGCGATCCGGCCGAGTTCGGCGCCATGTGCGCCTTCCTGGCGTCGGTCCATGCCGGCTACGTTACCGGGCAGAATATCGTTATCGACGGCGGCGAGGCGATGTCGACGCTGTAGGACGGAGGCTGCGGCAACCGGCGGACAGGGCCGGCGCCGGCGCCGGGCCAGATCGGCATTGACGGCGCGCCGGTCCGGGGGCGGAATCCGGCACGCGAAAAAGGGACGAGGGCGAAATGTCGGCGGCAATGGTGCGCACCGGGGGAATCCTGGTCTTCTTCCTGATCCTGGCGGTGCTTGTATCCGGAATCATGCTGGCCGGGGCAGCGGTCGGAGCGGGCGGGCGGCCGGACCCCGCGGGTTTCGGCGCGATGCTGGTCCTGATGACCGCGGTCTACAACGGCGTCATGACCTTCGTCTACTGGACGACGAAGGGCCTGTTCAACGCGTTCTCGTACAGCAGGGCCGATTTCCCGATCCTGACGCTGATGACCGCCCTGGCGCTGAATCTGCTGCTGACGCTGCTCGGCGGCGGCAACCTGCCGGCGACGGGCGCCGCGCCGGCCGGGGGCGGGGGCCTCGGCGTGCTGGACGCCCTGTCCTTCGGGGTCCTCCTGGCGATGATCGCGGCGTGGATCTGGTTTTCGGTGGCGGCGATCGGCTTCGGCGCCCAGGTCGGCTCCCTGCTCTGGAGGGCGATCGGCATCGTTTACCTCGTCGCGAGCGGTCTGGTCGCGATCGCCCTGGCGCTGCTCGTGTCGGGCAGCGGGGCAGCCTTCGGCATGCTCGCGCTGCTTGCCGGCGCGGTCATGCTCGGCGGCTGGATCTGCCACGGCATCGGCCTGATCGTCGGCGCCAAGGAGATGGCCCGGATCTGACCGGAGGCGGGCCCGGGCACACGGCAGGACATACGGGCGGAAACGCGCCGCCGAACGGAGGAAGAGCAGGCCGCCCATGACGATCGCCGTCCCTGGCGCGCTCGCCGCGCTTCTGACTCTCCTCGCCTTCGTCGCGCCGGCGCTGCTGGGCCCGGCGCTGGTGCTGGCGCTCGCCGCTTCGGCGTTCCGGCTCGCCACGCTGATGCTGCTCCGCCGGGCAGCGCACCGGCCGGAGGCGCCGGACGATGCGGCGGTCCAGCGGGGCCTGCGGATCCTGTTCCTGGGCGAGGCGCTGTTCGCCGCCGCGACGGTCTACGGCCTGCCCGTCGAGCCGCTGGTCGAGGCCCCGGTCGAAATCGGCGGTTCCGAGTGGGCGGGCTGGGCCGGGCTGGCGGTCTGGCTGGGCTACGGCGCGGCCTGCGCCTGGGGCGGGTTGAAGCTGCTCGGCGCGCCGGGCTGGCTGCGCGCCGGCGGCATCCTGGTCGCGGTCGCCGCCGGTCTCTGGTTCACCTGGATCGGCCTGCTGCTCTGGCCCTTCGCGATGGCGGCAGGCTACGGCTGCTTTGCGGTGTATGGGCTAAAAATACACGCTAAAACAAAAGGTTGAGGAGTGTTCCTGAACCGGAGTGCCCGCGCACGAGGTTATAGGCGAGCGTCTTGTTCGGTACAGACCGGACAGAGAAGCTCGACCTGTTGGCTGCCTGAATCCTGCCGAACCGTGCCGCGCCGGCCTCGATCCGGCGGTCAGGCCCGGTAGTCCGTCCGCGCGGTCAGGGAGATCGGACAGGGCTCGACCGTGGCCCGGACTTCGGTCTGGACATGGCGCTCGACGGTCGGCTTGGCGGTGCCGCCGTCGGGCTCGCCCCAGAGCACCGATACCTCCGTGCCGGGCTGCGCTGCGCTTTCGTCGAGCAGCGCCAGCGAGATCCAGGTGCGCACGTTGGAGCTGTAGACCGGGTAATGGGATATGCCGGCGGGCCGGCCCTCGTGGGTCACCAGGTCGTAGGGCAGGGTGGCGTAGTGCGAGGCCGGGATGTCCAGATACTTGAACCGGTCGCCTTCGCTGAGCAGGCTGGCGAAGACGCGCACCACGTCGTCCTTGTTCCAGCGCAGCGTCATCTTGCGCCTGTGGGGGCGGTCCTTCATCGCCTCCAGCGCGCTCCGGCCGATGTAATCGTGGTCGAACTTCACGATATGGCCGTATCCCAGGTCCCATGGCGTCAGGTAGTAGTCCTCGATGTCGGCGCTGACGAGGCTGCCGCCGAGCGAGATCGAGGCCTCGAAGCCGTCGGCGGGCAGCCATTCCCGGTAGGGCTTCAGCTCGTCGCCGGAATAGATCGCCGGCATCGGCGAGGGGAACCAGCCGCTTTCGTGCGCAACGGTCGAATAGGTCCGCGATCCGGCCGGCAGCAGCCCGAATTCCTGCCCCGCTTCGAGCAGCGTATCCCGGACGAGGCCGTGGTCGTCGAACGGGCCGAACAGCTCCAGCCCGGCTTCGCCGGCCATGCCGTGGCGCAGGGCGCGGACCCGGCGTCCGGCGACATCGATCTCGCCCATGCGGAAGAACTTGATGCCCTCGATCGGGCCGCCGTTGACCTTTTCGAGGATCGCCCAGGCGTTCGGGCCCTGGACCTCGAAGCGGTAGCCCAGCCGGCGGCCCCGGTTGTCGAGCGCCCGGTCGTCGGTGGTCAGTTCGACGTCGAATCCGCCCTGTTCCGCGTGCCAGACGACCCAGTTGCGCGTGATCGGCTTGTTGACGATGTTGACCCGGTTCTCCTCGAGGATGAACAGGATCGCGTCGCCGACGAAATAGCCGCTCGGCGCGCAGGCGACGAACTGCTTGGCGACGTTGCGGCGCCAGTTGGTCGCCGCGTTGGCGGTGAGGTGCTCGACCAGCCGGCGGGTGTCGGGCCCCTCGACATAGAGATCCGTCATGTGGAACGACTGGTCGAACAGGACGGCGGTCCGGCGCCAGGCCTCCTGCTCGTCGCGCCAGTTGGAAAATTCGGACTGGATCGGAAACTGGTACGGGCCCGCGGCGGCGTTGCGCAGCATGTCGACCGGGTTGCCGATCGACCGGATCTTGTCTTCGAGCGACCGGGCGGTCATCTGGCGTTCCTCCCCCTGTGTTGCGCGGTGTTGCGCGCCGGGCGGGCCGGCACGCGTCTTCCTTAGAGCAGGCATCGTCGCGCGGGCAAGTTTTGAAAGGGTGACGATGTTTGCAGACCGTGCGTCTGCAGCCTGCTGCCGTTCCGGCTACCGATGCCGTTGACTTCCCCTCGATGCCACTCCGGACGGAGCGATCGGCTTCCGCATCGAATACCGGGCCTAAACCAGGTCCTTCGGGCGGACGAAGCGTAGCAGGGCCGCCTTGCCCGGGCCGAGCGCGGACCAGGGGCCGTCGAACGCGAGATCGGCCACCGCGGCGGTCGGGAATTTGGCGCGCATCTCGGCGACCCCGGGCGCCGCCCGGTCCGCGGCAAGCCGGATCGCCAGGCCGTCGAAGCCCGGATGATGGCCGACCAGGCAGACCGTCGCCACGCCGTCGTCCAGCGAACGCAGGCGGTGCAGCAGATCGGCGGTCTCGGCGAGATAGAGGGCCTCGTCATGCACGGCCTCCGGCGCGGCGGGCCATTGCCGGGCGACGATCGTCCAGGTTTCGGCGGCGCGCCGGGCCGCGGAGCACAGGACGAGGGACGGGACCGGCGCTTCGTCGGCCAGCCAGGCCCCCATGAGCGCGGCGGCGCGGCGCCCCCGGCCGTTCAGCGGCCGCTCGAAATCCGACCCGACCCCGGCGTGCCAGTCGGACTTGGCGTGCCGCAGGATCAGGATGCGGCGGTGGTCTTCGGTACCGGCCATTATGTTCTCCCGCGAATCTGTTATATATTAGCCCGGAGAAGGGCTGACGCCCGATATTGACGCGGACCCCCCGATGGACGACCGGATCGCCCTGCTACAGGACAGCGACGCGCGTTTCGCCGACGCCGGAGAGGACATTCCGGACGCCGAAGGCATTTCGCCGACCGATTCCGGGCGGTTCATCAACCGGGAGCTGTCCTGGCTCGCCTTCAACGAGCGGGTCATGGAGGAAGCGGACAATCCGGACCACCCGCTGCTGGAGCGCCTGCGCTTCCTGTCGATTTCCTCGAGCAATCTGGACGAGTTCTACATGGTCCGGGTCGCCGGGCTCAAAGGGCAGGTCGAGGCCGGCGTGACCGCGCCGAGCCAGGACGGCCTGACCCCGGCGGAACAGCTGCGCGCGATCCACGAGCGCGCCGGCGACCTGATCGATTCCCAGCTCGATACCTGGCGGCGGCTGAAAGCCGATCTGGATCCGCGCGGCATCGGCGTTGTCGATCCGGGCGCGCTGAGCGCCGCCGAACTCTCCTGGCTCGACCGGCATTTCATGGAAGAGGTGTTCCCGGTCCTCACGCCGATCGCGATCGATCCGGCACATCCCTTCCCCTTTATCCCCAATCTGGGCCTGACGATCGCGCTGGAGCTGGCGCAGCCGGACCAGGGCGATTCGCTCTACGCGCTGGTCCGCCTGACCGACCAGCTGCCCCGTTTCATCCGTTTGCCCGGCGAGTCCGCGCGCCATGTGACGCTCGAGGACCTGGTCGGGCTGATGCTGCACCACCTGTTCCCGGATTTCGAGGTCCAGGCGCGCGGCCTGTTCCGCGTGATCCGCGACAGCGACATCGAGATCGAGGAAGAGGCCGAAGACCTGGTCGCCCTGTTCGAGACGGCGCTGAAACGGCGCCGGCGCGGCCATGTCATTCATCTGTCGGTCGATGCCGCGATGCCGGCGAGCCTGCGCCGCTTCGTCGTCAAGGAAATGGAGGTGCCGGAAGACGACGTTATCGAGATCGACGGCCTGCTCGGCCTCGCCGATGTCAACCAGCTGATCGACAACGGGCGGCCGGACCTGCTGTTCGAGCCCTACAACCCGCGCTCGCCGGAACGCATCCGCGACTTCGGCGGCGATTGCTTCGCCGCGATCCGGGCCAAGGACATCGTCGTCCACCATCCCTACGAGAGCTTCGACGTCGTCGTGCAGTTCCTGCGCCAGGCGGCGCGCGATCCTTCCGTCGTCGCGATCAAGCAGACCCTGTACCGGACCAGCACCGATTCGCCGATCGTCGCGGCGCTGGCCGAGGCGGCCGAGGCGGGCAAGAGCGTCACGGCGCTGGTCGAGCTGAAGGCGCGCTTCGACGAGGAAGCCAACATCCGCTGGGCGCGCAACCTGGAGCGGGCCGGCGCCCAGGTCGTCTACGGCTTCATCGGCCTCAAGACCCACGCCAAGGTCTCGCTGGTCGTGCGGCGCGAGGGCCACGGCCTGGCCAGCTATGCCCATTTCGGCACCGGCAACTACCATCCGGTCACGGCGCGGATCTATACCGACCTGTCCTTCTTCACCTGCGATCCGGTGCTGACCCGCGACGCCGCCCACCTGTTCAACTACATGACCGGCTATGCCCGGCCCGAGCCGATGCAGAAGCTCGCGGTCGCGCCGATCGACTTGCGCCAGACCCTGCTCGAGCTGATCGAAACGGAAATCGCCAACGCCCGGGCCGGCAAGCCGGCGCAGATCTGGGCCAAGGTGAACGCGCTGGTCGACGGCCCGCTGATCGACGCGCTCTACCGCGCCTCCGGGGCCGGGGTGCAGATCGACCTGGTGGTCCGCGGCATCTGCTGCCTCCGGCCGGGCGTGCCGGGCCTGTCGGAGAATATCCGGGTCAAGAGCATCATCGGCCGCTTCCTCGAACATTCGCGCATCGTCGCCTTCGCCAACGGCAAGGCCCTGCCGAACCGCGGTGCGCCGCTCTACCTGTCGTCGGCCGACTGGATGCCGCGCAACCTCGACGGCCGGGTCGAGAGCCTGGTGCCGATCGAGAACCCGACCGTGCACGAGCAGATGCTCGACCAGATCATGGTCGCGCAGATCAACGACAACCTGCAGAGCTGGGTACTCGACGCGGCCGGCCGCTACGACCGGGTTGCGCCCGGCCCCGAAACTAACACCGAAACCGGTACCGGAACCGGCGACGCTTCCGGGCGTGCGTCGAAGGACTTTTCCTGCCATACCTATTTCATGACCAATCCGAGCCTTTCCGGCCGCGGCAGCGCCCTCTACGGCAAGGGGCGCAGCAAGGGCCGGCGCCCGCCGGCCGACCTGCCGCCGCCGGGATGCAGTTGAGGGGACGACGTTGAGGGAACGCGCCTGAATGACCTCCGGCCTCGCCGAAGACGCGGCCGCGCAAAGTTTCGCTGCCGGTAATGTTGCCGTATTGCCCGTCGGAGAGGCGGCCGGCCCGGAGGCCCGGGCAGCGCACGACTATCTCGGGCGGCGGGTCGCCGTCATCGACATCGGCTCCAATTCCATCCGCCTTGTGGTGTTCGAGGGTTCGGCCCGCGCGCCGATTCCGATCTTCAACGAGAAGGTGATGTGCGGGCTGGGCCGCGGCATGCGCGCCAGCGGCCGGCTCAACCCGGAGGGCGTTGTCCAGGCCAGGGCGAATCTGGGCCGCTTCGCCGGTGCGGCCGCCGCCATGAAGGTGGCGAGCCTGTCGGCCTTCGCCACCGCGGCCGTGCGCGAAGCGGCGGACGGCCCCGAGTTCATCGACGCGCTGCGGCGCGATCCGGGCCTCGAGGTCCGGGTGCTGAGCGGCGAGGACGAGGCGCGGCTTTCGGCCTATGGCGTCATGGCCGGCTTTCCCCGCGCCGAGGGCATCGTCGGCGACTTGGGCGGCGGCAGCCTGGAGCTGGTCCGGGTCGGCGGCGAGCAGGCCCACGAGATGGCGACCCTGCCGCTCGGCCCGCTGCGCCTGAACGAGGCGATGGCGCAGGGCGAAACGGTCGGCGGACAGGTCAGGAGGGCGCTCACCGGAATCGGCTGGCTGGCCGGCGCGGAAGGCAAGACGCTCTACGCCGTCGGCGGCGCCTGGCGCTCGCTGGCCAAGGTGCATATGGCGCAGCACGACCGGGCGCTGAGGATGATCGACGGATACCGGGCCGGGGCCGCGGACTTCGCCGATTTCGCCAAACTGCTGGCGCGCCAGAGCGAGCGGGGGCTGGAGCGGCTCCCGGCGATTTCCGTCCGGCGGATCGAGGCGGTGCGGGCGTCGGCCATCGTGCTGCGCCGCCTGATCCGCATCGCCCGGCCGGCGCAGATCGTCTTCGCCGCGCGCGGCGTCCGGGAGGGGGTGCTGTACGAAGCCCTCGACCTCAAGGCCCGGCGCGCCGACCCGCTGCTCGCCGGCGCGGCCGCCTACGGCCAGCGCTTCTGCCGCTTTACCGGCCTCGGACCGGCGCTCGCCGCCTGGACCGCCGGCCTCTTCCCGCAGGAAACCCCCGAACGGGCGCGCCTGCGCCGGGCGGCCTGCGAGATTGCCGACGCCGGCTGGATCGACCATCCGGACTACCGCAACCGCCACGCCTGGGACCGCATCCTGACCGCCCCCCTGATGGGCCTGGACCATCCGGGCCGCGCCTTCCTCGCCCTGACGGCAAGCGCGCGCTACAGCGGCGGCATCCAGGAGCATATGGAAGGGATCGCCCGCGACACCGGCCTCGGCGAGGAGGATATCCGCGATGCCCGCGCGCTCGGCCAGGCCCTGCGGCTGGGCTACACCGTCGCCGCCGGGCGGCCCGAAATCCTCGCCGGCAGCCGCTTCGAGCGCACGGACCGCGGCCTGGCGCTGCAGGTCGAAACCCACGCCGCCCACTATTCCGGCGAAGCGGCCGGCCGGCGCCTCGGCGACCTGGCGGCGACGCTGGAGCTGGAGCCGGAGCCGATCCTGGACTAGGGGCGCCCCCGGCGGCGGGCGGCCGGGCCTCGATCGACGAATAACCTGCACGACCACCGGACGGACGCCATGACGGTTGCAGAAGGCCTGTTCCAGTTTCTCGCCCAGGAGCGCGTCGGCTGGGGCACGCCGGCGCCCGCGGCGGTTGCGCGGGAGATGGCGGCGCTCGATGCCCGGCGGGCGCTGATCGTGGCTTCGACGACCCTCGCCACCCGGACCGACCTGATTGCCGCCATCGAGGCCGAACTGGGCGACGGGCTCGCCGGCCTGTTCACCGGCTGCCGGGAACATACGCCCATCGACACCGTCATCGATTGCGCCGCCGCGATCCGGCGTAGCGAAGCCGATATCGTCGTCACCGTGGGCGGCGGCACGCCGATCGACACCGTGAAGGCCGCCATCCTGTGCCTCGCCGAAGATGTGCGCGACGCGGAAGCCCTGAAATCCTACCGCGTGACGGTGGCCGAGGACGGCGCGCGCACGGTGCCGGCGGTCGGACCCTCCGCGGTCCGGCAGATCGCAGTGCCGACCACGCTCTCCGGCGCCGAGTTCAGCAACATCGCTGGCGTGACCGACCCGGCCCGCGGCATCAAGGACGCCTACATCGCGCGCGACAGCGCGCCGGCCGCCGTGATCCTCGACCCGGCGGCGACGGTCCACACGCCCGAATGGCTGTGGCTGTCGACCGGCGTGCGCGCGGTCGACCATGCCGTGGAAACCCTGTGCTCGCGCTCGGCCCAGCCGCTGCCCGACGCGACCGCCATCCATGCCCTGAAGATTTTCGCCGATGCGCTGCCGCGGACGAAGGAAAGTCCGGACGACCTGGCCGCGCGGCGCGACTGCCAGCTCGCGGTGTGGCTGGCCGCGTTCGGCCTCGGCCGGGTCGAGTACGGCGCCAGCCACGGCATCGGCCACCAGCTCGGCGCGGTCGGCGGCGTGCCCCACGGCCACACCAGCTGCGTCATGCTGCCGAGCGTGCTGCGCTGGAACGCGCCGGCGAACGCGGCCCGGCAGGCGCTGGTCAGCGACGCCTTCGGCCGGGCAGGGGAGGCGGCGGCCGACGTCGTTGCCGATCTCATCGCCCGGCTCGGCCAGCCCGGCACACTGCGCGCGGTCGGCATAACGGAAGACCAACTCGACACGATCGCCGAAGGCAGCCTCGGCAACATGATGGTCCGCTCCAACCCGCGCCCGATCACCGAGGCGGCCCAGGTGCGGGAGATTCTGGATATGGCGTGGTGAGGACGCCGGTCTGCCGGTCTATGCCTCCGGAAGGGGAAGGCTGATTTCGAAGCATGCACCGCCGCCGGCGCGCGGTCGGCAGACGGCCTCGCCGCCGTGGCGCCGGGCGATCCGGCGGACCAGATAGAGTCCCAGCCCGGCCCCTCTTTGGTCGCGCGGGCTTTCTTCCGAACGGGAGCCAGTCGCGGAACGCACGGTCGACTGCCGATAGAAGGGCTCGAAGATTCGGTCCCTTTCCCTTTCCGGGATTCCCGGACCCCGATCCGAAACGCGTAATAGGGCGCAATCGTCCCGCTGCTCCAGTTCGACCAGGACCGGACTGCCCGGCGCGTGGCATGCCGCGTTGTCGAGCAGGTTGCGGACGAGGCGGACGAGCAACCGGCTTTCGCCTTCAATCGTTGCCGGCGCGCCGGAAAAATCCGCCCCGGCGCGAGCGGCTTCTTCGGCGGCGAGAGCCTGGAGGTCGATCCTTTCCGGGCGCAGCGGCGGTTCGAGGCCCGCCAGGCGGCTGGCCAGCAGAATTTCCTCGATCAGGTCGTCCAGCTCGGCAATGTCGAGCTCGACCCGCGTCCGCAGCGCGGGATCGCCGTTCTCGGCGAGCAGTTCGACGGCCACGCGAATGCGCGCCAGCGGCGAACGCAACTCGTGGGACGCGGCGGCCAGGGTATGGCGTTGAGCCTCGACCAGTGCCTCGATGCGTTCGGCAGCCCGGTTGAAGCTGTGCGCAAGGGCGGCAACTTCGTCTTTCCCCTCTACCGCGACCCGAGCGGAGAGGTCGCCCGCACCGAGCGCTTCGACCCGCGTCTGCAACCGTTCGAGCCGGCCGGCCAGCCGGCGTGCCAGCGGATAGGCGCCGATGGCAACGGCAAGCGCCAGCAGGGCGAGGGCGGCCAGGAAACCGACGGTCGGCGTGTGACCCGGTGTCCGGTCCGGCAGATACAGGACGGTTCGGCCGTCCGGCAAATGCACGGAAAAAATCCCGCGTTGGCGTATGCGCCGGTCCGACGGCGACTCTTCCGGCGCCGGCAGGGGCGTGCCCAGGTTGCCGAGCAGCCGGCCTTCGGGCCCGAAGATCGAGATTCGGCCACCGACATGCCGGCCCAGACGGGCCAGGGCCGCCTCTGTGCGGGCGCGGGGAGCGTCGGGCGGCGGCAGGGCTTCGCCGAGCAGGGCGCCGACGCTTCGGCGCAATTCCGCGCCTGGGCTTTCGTCATGGGTCAGCCACCATCCGAGAGCGGCGAGCGCCGCGAACAACACGACGATGCCGAGCAGGGCGACATAGGCCTGGAAGAAGAGGCGCCGTCTCACGGTCCGCGGTCTTCGGGCCCGGCCTCGTCCTGGCTGCGGGTAAAGAGGTAACCCGCACCGCGAAGCGTCACGATGCGGCGCGGACTGCCGGGATCGTCCTCGATGGCAGCCCTGATCCTCGAAATGTGAACATCGATGCTCCGGTCGTAGGCCTCCAGGGCTTCGCCGCGCACCCGGTCCATGAGTTGTTCGCGCGTCAGAACCCGGCCGGCATTCTCGGCCAGAGCGCACAGGAGGTCGAACTGATGGCCGGTGAGCGGCCTCGCTTCGCCGTCGACGAGCACTCGCCGCGCCGCGCGGTCGATGGCGAGCCTGCCGAAACGCAGCGTTTCGCCGGCCGCCGCCTCGCTGCCGCCGGCCCTGCGGCGCAGGACGGCACGCAGCCGGGCCAGCAATTCACGCGGATTGAACGGTTTGGGCAGATAGTCGTCGGCGCCGATTTCCAGGCCGACGATGCGGTCCGCCTCCTCGCCGCGCGCCGTCAACATCAGGATCGGCACGTCGGAGCGGGCGCGGATGTCCCGGCAGAGGCCAAGGCCGTCGCCGTCCGGCAGCATCAGGTCGAGCAGGATGGCGTCGTAGTCACCCCGGACCGCGGCCGCCAGGCCCGTTTCGGCGCTCGCCCGGTGCTCCAGCTTCATGCCGGCCCGGCCAAGATAGTCGCCGACCAGCTCGGCAAGCGCGCAATCGTCCTCGATCATTAGCAGACGGGTCATACCGGCTGCCCTAGCACGGCCCGGCCGCGGACGGAATCGCCGTTCCACAAACCCCGTTCGGGCCGGGCAGGCAGGCCCGGCGGGCGCGAGATTCGGTGCGCCAGCGGCATAGCATCGGGCCGCTCATGCGGCGCGCCGGAACCGTCCGAACCAGCGTCCGACATTCCGGCGGTATTCTTCGTACCGGTCGCCGAACTGACGGCGCATCTCCGCCTCTTCGTAAGCGATGTACCAATACCGGACGGCGAGAGCGAAGGCCGCGCCCAGCAGACAGGCCGAAAGCGTTCCCGAGACCAGTGCGGCACCCGTCGCGATCAGGACCATGCCGAGATACATCGGATTCCGGGTGAAGCCGTAAATGCCCTCGGTGACGAGCATATCCGGCTTTTCGAAGGTATAGACGTTGGTGCCGGCACGCCGGAACAGGCGCTTTCCGGCCGCGGAAATGCCCGCGCCAAGGACAACCAGCGTCCCACCGGCCCACGGAAGCCAGGGAGCGTCGAAGCGCATCAGGGGCAGGAACCGGTCCGCGGCCAAGCCGGCGGCGATCAGGATCCAGAACAGGGTCGGCGGATTGATGCGCATGGTGCATCCTCAAAAAAGCGGTACCTGCCGGTCGCCGTAGAACGGCTTTTCCGGCGGCGGGTAGCTGGCGACGACCTGTCCGGCGCCCAGGTCGACATAGACCTCCCACAGGGCGGTCTTGTGGACGGCGTTCCACAGGATTCCGGATGGTTCCGGCAGCGGTGCCCGGCGACCGAAGACCGCCTGTGTGAAGACGACCTTGTAACGGGCGGGATTGCGGTCGGCGGGAACGCGATGGGAATAGCGCGCGCCGGGCGGCAAATGCATCGGGATTTCAGAGATATACATACCTGTCGGCAGGACGTAGGCGATCAGGTGTGTCTTTCCCGAGATTGCCGCCCGGACCTCCGGCGCCGCGCGCGCGATCCGCGCGACTTCGGACAACTGCCGCTGTGGAATTGCGACGACGGAGAGATAAACGCCTTCCCGTTCCGTGAGGATATGGAACGAAGCGATTGCGTGGGCACGGATGCCAAGCGCGACCAGAAGCGCGATGCCCAGCGATGCCGCATAGGCCAGCGCCCAGACCGCCATCCGCGCCGCCGCGCTATCGCCGACCGGCAGCTTGAAATTCGGGCTGAACGCCGCCGGTAGAAACATGCCCGTATTCTTCAGATAGCTGGCATATCCGGGAAAGCGGCGCAGGCAAACGCTCTCTTCGGCCCGCGCCAGCGCGATGTAGACGAAGATCACGGTAACCGTGGCCATGACGACCAGGTAGCGCGGCCAGAGCATCAGCATGCCGATGCTGGCGACGATCAGCGCGAGATACTGGGGATGGCGGATATGGCGATAGAGACCGCCGGTGACCGCGCCTCTGCCTCTGAGCTTGGCGGAATAGATCTGGACCGCGCCGGCCGCGAAGGCCGCCAGGCCGCCGAAAAACAGGAACAGTCCCACACTCTCGTGAATGTCGATTGCGAACGAGGTCGTCTCCTCGACCAGATGCGGCATGAAGAACTGAATCAGCCAACTGGTCGTCCGGGAGCCCTGCAACCAGTCGAGTCCGAGGCCATAGACCCCGTAAAAATACGCCGCAAATGGCGAGGCCATGTAGAGGAACTCGAACGCGATCAGGATATAGAACGCGCCGGTCACAGCGAGGGCGCGGCGTGCGTTGACGGCATTGCTGTCCGATCGGCTGTTGTCGGTCACGGAATCTTGCCTTCTGGGAAACGGGAGAGTGTCCGGAAGCGCCCGACTCTTGGAACGGACCCGACCCTGCAACTTCGTGCTCGCCGTCAGGCTTCCGGACGGTACGCAGCCTAGAAGCGCGCTATTTCCCGCGTTTTTCCGGCAGGTAAAGAAGTGTAAAGTCGGCGCGTCGCCGCCCACGCAAATGCGGCCGATGTTTCCCCGACCTTTCCGGGACGCTTCGCGAACCGGCGCTCAGTCCCCGTCGGCCGCTTCGGCCTGGGCGACGTGCAGGCTGCGGATGAACTCGATCAGGAAGGCCGTGGTCAGGCCGAACAGGATCAGCCCGTCGGCGGCCATCATGCCCGACAGCAGCCGGTAGGGCTTGTCCAGCAGAATGTCGCCGAAGCCAAGCGTCGTGAACGAAACGAGCGAGAAATAGAGCGACAGCTCCAGGTCGGCCAGCGCGCCGGTCCAATGGAGAAAAACTGCCCAGATCCAGATGCTCGCGCCCAGGCCCATGAGCAGCCAGAGCGAGACGCCGCAAAAGGCGCCGGCCAGCTTCGGAAGATACGGCGGCCGGCCGAGCCAGGCCGCGCGGCGCCGGATCGTCCGGACGGCCACGGCCATCAGGACGGCCTGAATCGCGATGGACAGCACGATCAAGGCCGTTCCCCAGGCAAGCTGGCTGGTCATTCCGCGGGTCTCCTCTCCGGGTGCCCGGCCGATGGTGCCAGATTTGCAGCACCCGGCCTACGGTTCGATTGCGCGAAGACCGGCTTCGAACCCTGCCCACAGAGAACCCTGCCACGGAGAACCCTGCGCACGGGCGGTCCGGTAACCGCAAGACATATCCGGCACTTGACGCCGCCACGGCGACGATCCATATGGGGAGCGGCGCCGATTTAGACCGACTTGCGGGCGCTTTGAAGAAATGCGGCTAAAGAGGTGGGAACCCGTCCGGACGCCGCGACGGGTTTTTGTATGGGCCGATCCCCCTTACCGGATCCGCGGGATTTGATCGGGCAGCTTGCATCCGCGTCACCAACTGCTAAAGCGCCACGGAGGCATCTTCCGTGGGCCCGCCGACCGGCAACCCATGGGGATGACCGTGAACCAGATCCTTCAGCCGACCCCGGGACCCGTAACAGGGGCTTTTCTCCGGGATTTCCCCGATCCGCTTCACCCGGAAACCGCCGCGGTCCATAGCGGGATTGTGCGCAGCGGCTTCGAGGAGACCGCCGAGGCGCTGTATCTCACCTCCGGCTATGTCTATGGCTCGGCCGAGGAGGCGGCGGACGCCTTCGAGAACCCCGACCTGCGCTACGTCTACAGCCGCTACGGCAACCCGACGGTGCAGATGTTCGTCGACCGGCTGTGCGCCATCGAGGGTGCAGAGGCCGGCGTGGCGACCGCGAGCGGCATGTCGGCGGTCTTCACCGCCCTGATCGGCCTGCTGCGCACCGGCGACCGGCTGGTGGCGTCGCGCGCCCTGTTCGGCTCCTGCGCCTTCGTCTGCACCGATATCCTGCCCCGCTTCGGCATCGTCACCGAGCTGGTCGACGGCACGGACCTCGCGGCCTGGGAGCGGGCGCTGGCAACCCCGGCTAAGGCGGTCTTCCTGGAGACGTCGACCAATCCGCAGCTCGAAATCGTCGATCTCGCGGCGGTTGCCGGCCTCGCCCACGACGCCGGCGCGACGGTGGTGGTCGACAATGTCTTCGCCACGCCGCTGCTCCAGCGGCCGCTCGAACTCGGCGCGGATGTCGCGGTGTACTCCGCGACCAAGCATATCGACGGGCAGGGGCGCTGCCTCGGCGGCGCCATCCTCGGCTCAAAGGAATACTGCACCGAGGCGCTCTCGCCATTCGTGCGCCACACCGGGCCGAGCATGAGCCCGTTCAACGCCTGGGTGCTGCTCAAGGGGCTGGAGACCCTGGCGGTGCGGGTCGAGCGCCAGTGCCGGACGGCGACCCAAATCGCGCACTGGCTGGAAGCGCGCGCCGGCGTCCGCCGGGTGCTCTATCCCTTCCTCGACTCCCATCCCCAGGCGGAACTGGCGCGCCGCCAGATGTCGGACGGCGGCACGGTCGTCACCTTTATGATTGAGGGTACGATCGAAGGCGGCCGGCGCGAAGCCTTCGCCCTGCTCAACGCCCTGCAGCTGATCCCGATTTCCAACAATCTGGGCGACGCCAAGAGCCTGGCGACCCACCCGGCCTCGACGACGCACCACCGGATCGGCGCCGAAGGCCGGGCCGCCGTCGGCATCGGCGACGACATGATCCGCCTGTCGGTCGGCCTCGAACATCCCGACGACCTGATCCGCGACCTGGACCGCGCCTTGGACTGCGCGGGCGCCCTGGCCGGCCCCGGCTTCCGGCAAACGGCCTGACGAAAGGATCGGAACCGATGGCGACTCTTTCGAACAAGAAGAACATCACCGTCCAGGCGGTCGACGTGCACCGGGCGAAGATGCTGCTGGAGGCCGGCGAGGCCGTGCTGATCGACGTGCGCGAGGACATCGAATACGAGGACGAATACATTCCCGGCGCGGCGCACTATCCGCTCTCGACCTTCGACAGCTTCCGGCCCGAGGGCGACAGCGGCAAGATCGGCATCTTCCATTGCCGCTCCGGCCGCCGGACCGCGGAAAATTTCGCCCGCTTCCTCGAAACCGGCTACCGGGAGGTCGTCCACATGGACGGCGGCATCGTCGACTGGTTGATCGCCGGCTATCCGGTGCGCGGGGAGGACGACGGGGAGGCGACGCCGGACCTGCCCGCGCGGCCGGCCGGATCGGAGGCGGCGTGAGGGGGCGGTGCGGTTGCCGGCCGTATCGCAGCGGCCGCAAATTCCGCAAGAACAGGGTCGCGCCGGCGTATATATAATGAAGTGAATGTTCCAAAAAATAAGATAAAATTATATTATATCAGCCTGTTATCGCTCGAAGTTGGCGGATGGGGTGGGATTCGAACCCACGAGACGCATTCACGCCTGCCGGTTTTCAAGACCGGTGCCTTCGACCGCTCGGCCACCCATCCGTCGCAAGGGAAACTAGCGCGTCAAGTGCCCGGTTAGTAGGGTTTCAAAGGGGTCCATACCATTGACTTTGCCGCCCCGGACTTGATCCGGGGCCCAGGGCCGACCCGAACAGTCTCAGCCGGTGGCCCCTGGGCCCCGGATCTTCGCTGCGCTCCGTCCGGGGCGGCAATGTTGGGATGGGTGAAATATGTCGGCCATCGGAAGGACAGTTGGCCGCAAACGCATAGTCAGCGACATGATCCCCTTTGACGCCCCCTACGATGACGGGCGCCTGCCGAAGCAATGCCGGCGCGCGAGGCTATCCGGGCGGCGAATTATCCGTACAATGGCGCCGCCTCCGACCGCGCCGGGTGACGATGCGCTCCTGCCTGCTCCTACTCCTGCCGACATGCCTGATCCTGTCGCCGGCCACAGCAGCGGAAGCGGGCAGGGCGGCCGGAAGCGCCATCGCCACCCCGGCGAAACAGGCGTTGCTGGTCGAGTATCCGTCCTTTCGCACGCTCCTGGCGAAGAACGCCGGGGACAGGATGCGGCCCTCGTCCATGACCAAGCTGATGACCGCCCTGCTGGTCTTCGAGGCGCTGCGGTCCGGCGCGCTCTCCGCGGAGGCGCGGATCGCCGCCAGCAGCCATGCCGCCGGGCAGCGCGGGTCGCGCGTCGGCCTCAAGCGCGGCGCCCGCTACCGGGTGCGCGACCTGGTGCGGGCGACGATCGTGTATTCCGCCAACGACGCCACGGTCGCCCTGGCCGAGCGGCTGGCCGGCAGCGAGACGGCCTTCGCCGCGGCGATGACCCGGCGCGCGCGCCAACTCGGTCTGCGCGACACCGCGTTCCGCAACGCCACCGGCTTCACCGCCCCCGGCCACCTGACCAGCGCACGCGACATCGCCCGGCTGGCCGGCGAGATCGTCGCCCGGTTCCCGGTGCGCTACCGGCTGTTCGCCCTGCGCTCGGTGCAGTTCGGCGGCAAGACGTGGCGCAACCGGAACCCGGTGCTCGGCCGGGTCGTGGGCGCGGACGGTCTGAAAACCGGCCAGACCCGGGCCGGGGGCTACGGCCTCGTCGCCTCGGCGAAGCGCGGCGGCCGGCGGCTGATCCTGGTGATCAACGGCCTGACGAGCGCCGCCGGCCGGCAGCGCGAAGCGGTGCGCCTGCTGCGCTGGGGCTTTCGCCAACCTGCCGGTGCCGGGCAGTAGACCGGTGGTGGATCGCGGGCCTACAGCCGGGCGCTTCATCACCGTCGAAGGCGGGGAGGGGGCCGGCAAGTCGACCCACATCCGCCTGCTCGCCGCCTGGCTGGACGGGCGGGGCATCGAGACCGTGACGACCCGGGAACCGGGCGGCACGCCGGGCGCCGAGGCGATCCGCGCGCTGATCGTCACCGGCGCGCCGGACCGGTGGGACGCCATGACCGAAGCCCTGCTCATCGCCGCGGCCCGGCGCGACCACGCCGGGAAGGTCATCCGGCCGGCGCTGGCGCGCGGCGCCTGGGTGCTGTGCGACCGCTTCGCCGATTCGACCCTCGCCTACCAGGGCTATGCCGGCGGCCTGCCGCTGGACGGGCTGGCCGCGCTGACCCGGTTCGCGGCGGGCGACCTGACGCCGGACCTGACGATCGTTCTCGACCTGCCGGCCGAAGCGGGGTTGGCGCGGGCAGGGCGGCGAACGGCTGCCGGACCCGAGACCGAGACCCGGTTCGAAGGCCGCGATCTCCGGTTCCACGAAGCGGTGCGCGACGGCTTTCTCGACATCGCCCGGAAGGAACCGGCGCGCTGCGTCGTCGTCGATGCCGCCGCGCCGGTCGACGACGTGGCCCGGCGGATCGCCGCGGCGGTCGGGGAAAGGCTGTTCGCCGATGGCTGAACCGAAGGAGGAGGAGACCCGGCCCGGCCCGGAGAACACCCACGCGCTGTTCGGTCACGAGACAGCCGAGGCAGTGCTGGCGAGGGCGTGGCGCAGCGGCCGGCTCGCCCACGGCTGGCTGCTGACCGGCAGCGAGGGCATCGGCAAAGCGACGCTGGCTTTCCGCTTCGCCCGGGCCGTCCTGTCCGGCGCGATGGACGGCGCAGCGGCGCCGGCGCAGGCCCTGCCGGGTCTGGCGGACCCTGCCTCGCCCGGCGAGCGCATGGCGAACGCCCGCATGAGGAACGACCGCCTGCCCGACGTCGGCCCGGACGACGCCGCGGCCCGGAAGATCGCCGCCGGCGCCCATCCCGGACTGCGGGTGATCCGGCGTTCGGTCAACCCGGATACCGGGAAGGTGCGCGGCGAAATCGTCGTCGGGGACGTGCGCCGCGCCATGGAATTCCTGGGCCGGACGGCGGCCGACGGCGGCTGGCGCATCGTGATCGTCGATCCGGTCGACGATATGAACCGGAACGCCGCCAACGCCCTGCTCAAATCGCTCGAAGAACCGCCGGACAAGTGCCTGTTTTTACTGATAAGCCATGTTTCCGGCACCGTCCTGCCGACGATCCGCTCGCGCTGCCAGATTCTCGCCCTGTCGCCCTTGCCGGCGGCGGATGTCCGGGCCGCACTCGGCGCGGCGGCGCCGGATCTGGCGCCAAAGGCGGACGAGGCGCTGCTCAACCTCGCCGCGGGCAGTCCGGGCCGGGCGATCCGGCTTATCGAGGCGGACGCCGGCGCGCTGCAGGACCGGATCGACGCCATTCTCGAGGCGCCGGAAGCGGGCGGCGGGCTGGCGGCGCTGGACCTGGCCGAACAGGTTGCGCGCAGCGGGGCGACGGCCGCCTTCCGCATCGTCGGCGAACTGCTGGCGCGCCGCAGTGCCCGCCTGGCGCACGCCGCCGCGTCGTCGGCGGCACGGGATGAAGCCGCCGCGCTGTGGTTCGAGGTCGCCGACCGGTTCCGCGAAGCCGAGCGGCTCAACCTCGACCGCCGCCACACCGTATTGAAGGCGTGCCGCGATACCGGCCGCCTCGTCCGGGCGGCGGCCCCGCCCGGCGGATAAGCGCTTGCGGCGCTTACCTCGCCCGTTATTTCGACCGAAGCGCTCTCCCATCCGTCATTTCGACCGAAGCGAAGCGAGTGGAGAAATCCGGCTGGCGACGAGCGCCGGCCGGATGCCGGAGCCTGTGGCGTCGACGGAGCGCGGACCGGATTTCTCCACTCCGCCCCGGCCGGGGGCCGAGGCTCCGGTCGAAATGACGAAGAGGGGTTCCGCAGGGAAATCCCGCAAGGGCGATTGGCCGCTGTAGCGCCGCCGCGCGGCTTGGCGTATGTCTCTGGTCCCGGCGCGCCCGGCCTTTCTGCAACCCTCGACGCCCCCTAGACGCCAGCGGTTCCGACGGCATGACCGACAAGCCCAAATTCTACATCACCACGGCGATTTCCTACGTCAACGGCGCGCCCCATCTGGGCCATGCCTACGAAGCGATCTCGACCGACGTGATCGCCCGCTACAAGCGGCTGGACGGCTACGACGTGTTCTTCCTGACCGGGACCGACGAGCACGGCCAGAAGGTCGAATCCTCGGCGCGCGCCCAGGGTATGGAGCCGAAGGCCTTCTGCGACATGATCGCGGCGCAGTTCGAGGAGATGACCCGGACGCTCAACATCTCGAACGACGGCTTCATCCGCACGACCGAGCCGCGCCACTACGCATCGACCCGGGCGATCTGGCAGAAGCTGGTCGACGCCGGCGACATCTATCTCGGCAGCTACGCCGGCTGGTATTCGGTGCGCGACGAGGCCTATTTCAGCGAGGACGAGCTGGTCCGGGACGGCGACCGCTGGCTGACGCCCGGCGGGGCCGAGGTCGAGTGGATCGAGGAGCCGAGTTACTTCTTCCGCCTCTCGGCTTACACCGACAGGCTGATCGCCCATTACGAGGCCAACCCGGATTTCGCCGCGCCGCCGCACCGGCGCAACGAACTGATGAATTTCCTGCGCCAGGGGCTGAAGGACCTGTCGGTGTCGCGCACCAGCTTCCGCTGGGGCGTGCCGGTGCCGGGCGACGACGAGCACATCGTCTACGTCTGGCTCGACGCGCTGACAAACTACATTACCGCTGCCGGCTATCCCGATGAAGAATCGGAATTTTACCGGCGTTACTGGCCGGCCGACATTCACATTGTCGGCAAGGATATCATGCGCTTCCACGCGATCTACTGGCCGGCCTTCCTGATGTCGGCCGGCGCGCCGCTGCCCGGCCAGGTGTTCGGCCACGGCTTCCTGACCATCGAAGGGCAGAAAATGTCCAAGTCCCTGGGCAACGTCGTAACGCCGGACGCGATGCGGGAAACCTACGGCCTCGACCAGATGCGCTATTTCCTGATGCGCGAAGTGCCCTACGGCAACGACGGCTCGGTGACGCCGGAGGCCATCGTGCAGCGCATCAACAGCGACCTGGCGAACGATCTGGGCAATCTCGGCCAGCGCGTGCTCACCATGATCGCGCGCAACTGCGGCGGGCGGGTGCCGGAACCGGGCGGTTTCACAGCGGAGGACGAGGCGCTGTTCGCCGCCGCCGAGGCGCTGCCCGGCGAGACGCGGCGCGCCATGGAGGATCTGGCGATCCACCGGATGCTGGAGGCGATCTGGCGCGTCGTCGGCGACGCCAACCGCTATGTCGACGCCCAGGCGCCCTGGGCGTTGCGCAAGACCGATCCCGCCCGCATGAACACGGTGCTGTATGTCCTCGCCGACGTCATCCGGCAGCTGGCGATCTTCGTGCAGCCGGTGGTGCCGGACGCGGCGGGCGCGCTGCTCGAACAGCTTGCGGTGCCGGACGAGGAGGGCGGCGGGGAGGGCGCCCGCGACTTCGCGGCCCTGCCCGCGCGGCTCACCCCCGGCACGGTGCTGCCGGCGCCCTGGCCGGTATTCCCGCGTTTCGTGGCCGAAGACGCCGCCTGAGGCCCCCAGATTCGAGACCGATCCGAGGCCGAGCCTGAAAATGCTGGTCGACAGCCACTGCCATCTGGATTTCGGCTCGCTGGCCGAGGACCGCGCCGCCGTGCTCGACCGCGCCTGGCGCGCCGGAGTCGAGACCGTCGTGACCATCTGCACGCGGCTGAGCCGGTTCGGCGAGATACTTGAGATCACGAAGGCTCATGAAAGAATCTACTGTTCGGTTGGCGTCCATCCCCACAATACCGACGACGAGGGCATTGAAAACGCGGCGGAACTGATTGAAAAAACGGCGTTGCGCAAGGTTGTCGGCATCGGCGAAACCGGGCTGGACTATTTTTACACGAACAGTCATCCAGAAACCCAGCGCGCCAGTTTTATCGCCCATATCGCCGCGGCGCGGGAAACCGGCCTGCCGCTGATCGTCCATGCGCGCGACGCCGACCGGGAGACGATGGAGATCCTGACGGCGGAGCGGGAGAGGGGCGCCTTTCCCGGCGTCATCCACTGCTTCACCGGCTCGCGGGCGCTCGCCGAACGGGCGATCGCGCTCGGGCTCTATATTTCCTTTTCCGGCATCCTGACCTTCAAGAAGGCGGACGAGCTGCGCGCGATCGCCCGGGACCTGCCGGAGGACCGGCTGCTTGTGGAGACCGACGCGCCGTTTCTCGCGCCGGTTCCGCACCGCGGCAAGACCAACGAGCCGTCTTTCGTCGTTCACACGGCGCAATGCCTTGCGTCGGTCCGGGAGATGCCGATGGAACGGCTGGCGCAAGTCACGTCCGATAATTTTTATCGACTTTTCAATAAGATAGATCGTCCTGCTACAGTCCCGGTGGCATGATTAATTTTCCATAATATATATTATGCGAATCATAGATACGGCGCACAGGGAGTGAATCGATGACGACGGACCCCTCTCCGGCTGCCGAAGCTGCCGAGATCGCGGCCGCCGATCCATCCGATGCGGCTGCGGACGCCGCAGCGCAGATCCGGCGCCTGCTCGCCGTCATGGCGGCGCTCCGCAATCCGGACGGCGGCTGCCCCTGGGACCTGGAGCAGGATTTCGCCAGCATCGCGCCCTATACCATCGAGGAGGCCTACGAGGTCGCCGACGCGATCGGCCGCAACGATATGGCCGATTTGCAGGACGAACTGGGCGACCTGCTGTTCCAGGCCGTGTTCCACGCCCGGATGGCGGAAGAAGCCGGCGCGTTCGACTTCGCCGACGTCGCCCGCTCCATCGCCGACAAGATGGAACGGCGGCACCCCCACGTCTTCGGCGGGGAACGGGTCGCCTCGACCGAGGCCCAGTCGGCCGCCTGGGAGGAACACAAGGCCAGGGAGCGGGTGAGTAAATCAGAACAATCCCTTGAAATATCGAGTGTTCTTGACGATATTCCGGCCGCCCTGCCCGCCCTGCTCCGGGCCCACAAGCTGGGCCGTCGGATGGCGCGCGCCGGCTTCGACTGGCCGGACGCCCTGGCGATCGCCGGCAAGGTCGAAGAGGAACTTGACGAGCTGCGCGCCGAAATCCGTGGCGGCGATGCCGGCCGCATGGCCGGGGAACTCGGCGATCTGCTGTTCACCGTCGCCCAGATCGGCCGCCGGCTCGGCATCGACCCGGAAGAGGCTCTGCGCCGGGCCAACCGCAAGGTCGAGCGGCGGTTTCGCGCCGTGGAAGACGGCATTCGGCGCGATGGCGGCGACATCGCGGCGCTGCCAATGGAAGACCTAGAGCGCTACTGGCGCGCGGCAAAGGCCGCGGAATAGGATTTTCGCGGAACGGGAATTTTGCCGAACCGGGGCGATCCTGCCCGCGCTGCCGGCGGCGCGCAGACTCTCGCCGGGGCCGCGGGGGAAAGTTTTAAACCGTCCCCTACAAAATAAATCGGCGGATTCCGGCCATTTCCCGATCTCCGGTCAGTCTCCCGTCAGCGTGTCGCGGATGTTGCGCCAGCTTGCGGCGTCGGGCGCCAGCAGGAAGGGAATATCGCGTTCGACCGGCCGCCACGGGCCGGATTGCGGCGCGCCGTCGACATAGCCGTAGCAGCCGCCGGCCTCCGCGATCATCAGGATTCCGGCGGCATGGTCCCAGGGCAGCAGGCGAGTGAATACAGTATAGTGCGCCCTGCCCGTCAGCATCGCGATATACTCCCAGGCGGCGCAGCGGGCGAAGCGGCGCGGACCGAGGCGCCCCCGGTTGCGCAGCGCCTTGATGCGCTCGAACATCGCCGGCGCCCGCGATTTGCCGACATAGAGCGCGCCCGTCATGGCGCCGAAGGCGGCCGGCGCCGGCATCCGGAGCGCGCCGGAACTGCCGTGGGCCCCCTGCCCCAGCCCGGCCGCGTAGGTCTCTTCGCGGACCGGCAGATGGATGTAGCCGCGAACCGTGACGCCGTCGCGCACCAGCGCCACGATGGTGGCGAAGCGCGGATTGTCGTGGGCGTAGTTCCAGGTGCCGTCGATCGGGTCGATAATCCAGACGTCGCCGGGCCGTCCGAGCCGTTCCATGACCGACGGATCGGCCGCCGCCGCTTCCTCGCCGATCGTTGTCGAGCCGGGCAGCGCGCGGGTCAACGCCTCGCGCAGAAAGGCTTCGCAGCGTTCGTCGGCGACGGTGACGAAATCGTTGGGGCCCGTTTTCGTCTTGACATCCGCGCCGGCGAGATTTTGAAAGTGCGGCAGCACGATGGTCCGGGCCGCCTCGCGCAGAATGCCGTCGACGGTATCGAAATCCGGTGGTTCGGGGCGACCGCGCGGGTTCTGCGGGCCGGCCGGCGGGCTGCGGTCGCCCGACGGCGTCATCGAACCGGCCTCGTATTCAACCCGTATCCAGAATACTGCATGCAGTAGTGCGGTTTTACACGCTGTATACTGGGCGTCGGACTCACGGGTAGCCAGGTGCGTCGCCCGCCCCGCCCCCGGTCGGGGCCGCGGCGCGCACGCCGTAGCGGTTGTCCAGGGTCTGGCAGTCCGATCGGTCGATATCGACCGTCAGCAGGCTGCCGTCCTCGTCGTCCGTGCGCTCGACGACCGCCCCCCGGTCGTACAGCCAGGCCAGCGCCGCGCCCTTTTCGTGCGGCACGCGGATCGTCATGCGCCGGCGCGCGGCGCCGAGCAGCGCCTCGACCTCGGCGCACAGGCCGTCGATCCCGGCGCCGGTGCGCGCGGAGACCAGCCGTATCCGGTCGTTGGCCCGGCCGGCCCGGTTGAACAGGCGTTCCAAATCCGGGCCGTCGAGGCGGTCGATCTTGTTCCAGACCTCGATCGTCCCCGACGCGAGCCGTTCTTCAGCAACCAGATCCTTCAGGATCCGGCGCACGCTTTCGGCCTGGGCCGCCGTATCCGGCCGCGCGATATCCCGGACATGCAGGATGACATCGGCCAGCGCCACCTCTTCCAGCGTCGCCCGGAAGGCCGCGACGAGCTCGGTCGGCAGGTCGGAGATGAACCCCACGGTATCGGACAGGACGATCCGCCGGCCGCGCGGCAGCACGACCTTGCGCATCGTCGGATCGAGGGTCGCGAACAGCGCATCCTCGGCGACGACGCCGGCGGCGGTCAGCCGGTTGAACAGGGTCGATTTGCCGGCGTTGGTGTAGCCGACCAGCGCCGCCACGGGATAGGGAACCTTCGCGCGCGCCTTGCGTTGCAGGGCGCGGCGCTTGCGCACCGTTTCGAGCTCGCGCTTCAGGCGGGCGATCCGGTCGTCGATCAGCCGCCGATCCAGTTCGATCTGGGATTCGCCCGGCCCGCCGACAAAGCCGAAACCGCCGCGCTGGCGCTCCAGATGGGTCCAGCTGCGCACCAGCCGGCTGCGCTGCCAGGTCAGGTGCGCAAGCTCGACCTGGAGCCGGCCCTCCCGGGTGCGGGCGCGCGCGCCGAAGATTTCCAGGATCAGCGCGGTCCGGTCGATGACCTTGCAGTGCCAGCGCCGCTCCAGATTGCGCTGCTGGCCGGGGCTGAGGGTGCAGTCCATGACGACGAGCTGCGCGCCCGCGGCCGCAACCTCGTCGCCGATCGCTTCGGCCGCGCCCTTGCCGATCCAGGTTGCCGGCACGACCCGCGCGCACGGCACCGGACGGGCGCTCCGGACATCGAGCCCGATGGCGCGCGCCAGCCCGACGGCTTCGCCGAGCCGGTCCTCGCTGCGTTCCGCCGCGCCGCCGTCGCCGCGCCGCCAGGGGTGAACGACCAGGGCCCCCGGCAGGGCCCCGGATCCTGGGTCGTGCGCACCCGACAGGGCCGGCCCGGCCGCCTCTCCCGGCGCGCGGGGCCGCAGCCCGTTCGGCTGTCGTTCGGTAGCGATGGCGGGGGCCCGGCTTCAGGCTTTGTTGTCGGTGCCCGCCGTGTCCGGTTCGAACAGCTGGACCGGCTGCGACGGCATCACCGTCGAGACCGCGTGCTTGTAGACCAGCTGCGAATGCTGGTCCCGGCGCAGCAGGATGCAGAAATTATCGAACCAGGTGACAATTCCCTGCAATTTGACGCCGTTCACCAGAAACACGGTCACCGGCGTCTTGTTCTTCCGGATGTTGTTCAGAAAAACGTCCTGCAGGTTCTGTTTTTCCGACGACATGCTCGATCCCTTCGTTATTTTTCTGCAGTCGGTTGCGACACGCCAGCTTCAGAGTCTCTCTTTGTCCCGGTCGTACGGGTCATATGGGCCGCCGCGCATCGACGGCAAGCCGTAATATGCCTTCGGAAGAATCCGCCACAGCCGCCGGTGGCCAGTCCCGGAACGCCGCTTCGGGCTCGTCGCCGGTCGCCCGCAGGACCGGCGTGCAACCGGCGCGGATGGCGCATTCCATATCGATCGCCGCGTCGCCGACGAACCAGACCGCGTCCGACCGGCCGATGCCGGTTCCCCGAAGCGCCAGGTCGACCGGCGCGACGGCCGGCTTGTCCTCGACCGCATCGCCGGCGCCGACGGCGCGCCCGAAATAACCGCCCCAGGCGAGATGGCGGATTTCCTTGCGCAGATACTCGCCGTTCTTGTTGCTGACGACGCCGACATAGACGCCGAGCCCGTTGAGGCCGCGCAGCAGCCCGGCGGCGCCGGGCAGCGGATTCAGCGTTTCGAGATGGTTCGTGCGGAAACTGCCATAAAAGATGTCGCGCGCCTCGGTCCAGGCGTCGCCGAACATGGCGGGAAAGCTGTTGCGCATCGACTGCCGGACCCAGCCGCGCACCGCCGCTTCGCTCATTTCCGGATGGCCGAAGGCGCCGCGCGCGGCGTTCAGCGCGCCGGCGATGGCGGCCCAGTTGTCGACCAGCGTGTTGTCCCAGTCGAACAGGACGGCGGCCGGCGCCGGCAGCGCCGTCATGCCGTGTCCGGATGCGCCATGCCCGCGTGGGCGGCGTAGTCGGCCTGAAGCGCCGCAGTCAGCGGGCCGGGCCTGCCGTCGCCGACCGGCCTATCGTCGATCCGCACGACCGGCATGACATGGGAGGTTGTGCTGGTCAGGAAGGCTTCGGCCGCGGCCCGCGCTTCGTTGAGCGAGAAGACCCGCTCGACGACCGCATAGCCTTCGCGCTCGGCGATGGCGCGGACGGTGCGGCGCGTGATTCCGTTGAGGATCGCGTTGGTCGGCGGCCGGGTCACGACCTCGCGGCCGGCCGTCACGATCCAGGCGTTGGCCGACGTGCCTTCGGTGACGTCGCCGTCCGGCGTGACCATCCAGCTTTCGTAGGCGCCCGCCTCCACCGCCCTCTGCTTGGCCAACACATTAGGCAAGAGGCCGACCGTCTTGATATCGCAGCGTTTCCAGCGGATATCCTCCGTCGTCACCACAACGACGCCGTCGGCCAGCGCCGCCGACTTCGGCTTCATCGACCGGGCCGTCACGACGAGGGAACTCTTCCGGTGGGCCGGAAAGGCGTGGTCGCGCCGGGCGACGCCGCGCGAGACCTGCAGATAGACGATGCCGTCGCGCACCCGGTTGCGCCGGACGGTTTCGCGCAGGATGCGTTTGAGGGCGGACCGGGCGACCGGCGGCGCCATGCGCAATTCGCCGAGCGAACGGTCGAGCCGGTCCAGATGGGGCCCTTCGTCGACGAAGCTGCCGTTCTGGATCGCGATCACCTCGTAGACGGCGTCGGCGAACTGGTAGCCCCGGTCCTCGATATGGATCGCCGCGTCGCGGTGTCGGGTGAAGCGGCCGTTGACATAGGCGAAACGGGACATGGCGGAGCTCGGAAACGCGATCGGGAAAGGCGCGGAATGCGATGTGCGGCAGGCTAGAAGAATTCGAGGCTGACGGAGAACAGTTTTTCGACCTTGCGCACGACGTTCGGCAGGGCATAGAGGATCACCCGGTCGCCCGCCTCGATTACGGTATGGCCGCGCGCCATGATGACGGCGTCGCCCCGGACGACCGCGCCGACCATGATGCCCTTGTCCAGCTTCGCGCTGTTCAGGGGCTTGCCGACGATCCGCGAGGTATCCATCGCCTCGGCCTCGACGATCTCCCCCACCCCTTCGCGCAGCGAATGGACCGCCCGGATCCGCCCGCGGCGCAGATGCTGGAGGATGGTCGACACCGTAATGGCGCGCGGCGAGACCGCGACATCGACGCCGAGCGAGGTGACCAGCGGCTGGTAGTGTTCGGTGTTGACCAGCGCCACCGTGCGCGCGCAGCCGAGCCGCTTGGCGAGCAGCGCCGCGAGCACGTTGACCTCGTCGTTGTCGGTGACGGTGATCAGCGTGTCGGTATGGGGGATGTTGAGGTCTTCGAGGATGTCGCTGTCCAGGACATCGCCGTGGACGACGACGGTATGGGACAGGGACGCCGCGACCAGCTTCGCCCGCGCCTCGTCCTGCTCGACCAGCTTGAGGGAGACCTCCTCGTCCTGCTGCTCGATCTCCTGGGCGAGGAACAGGCCGATATTGCCGCCGCCGACGATGATGACCCGGTGCGCTTCCGGTTCTTCGTGGCCGAACGCCGCCATGGCGCGGGGGACATGGTCGCGGTCGGCGACGAAGTAGATTTCGTCGCCGGACAACAGCTGGTCGTCCGGCGTCGGCACGATCGTCCGGCCATCGCGCAGGATGGCGACGATCACCGTGGCAAGATCGGGAAACAGGGACGTCAACTGGCGGATCGGCGTGTCCAGCACCGGGCAGTCCTCGCCCAGCCGGGTGCCGATCGCCTGCACCTTGCCCATGCTGAGCGGGATCGCCTCGAAGGCGCCGGGAACGTGCATGCGGCGCCGGACCGCCCGCGCAACCTCGACCTCCGGGGAAATGCGCACGTCGATCGGCATGTGGTCGGCGCTGAACAGGCTCGCCCAGATCGGCTGCAGGTAGGATTGCGCCCGGACCCGGGCGATCTTGGTCGGCACCTCGAACAGGGAATGGGCCACCTGGCAGGCGACCATGTTGACCTCGTCGGTCTGGGTCACCGCGATGATCATGTCGCAGTCGGCGGCGCCGGCGCGCTCCAGCACGTCGGGGTGCGGCGCATGGCCGACGATGGCGCGCACGTCCAGGGCGTCGCCGATGCGCCGGATCAGCGCCTCGGACCGGTCGATGACGGTGACCTCGTTGTTCTCGGTCGCCAGGTGGCGGGCGATGTTGAGACCCACCTGCCCTGCCCCGCACACGATTACGCGCATGATGTCAACGAACTCCGCATTGGGTGAGGCCGTCCCGGGTTGGGCCGGAGCGGATCAATGGACCGTATCGCCGCCGTCGCCGGCGCCGCGCTCCCCGCCGGTCAGGCCGAGCAGCTTCAGCTTGCGGTGCAGGGCGGAGCGTTCCATGCCGACGAATTCCGCCGTCCTGGAGACATTGCCGCCGAACCGGTCGACCTGCGCCGCCAGATACTCGCGCTCGAACATTTCCCGGGCCTCCCGCAAGGGCAGCGCCATGATCTCGCCGCCCTTTTCGAAGCGCGGCAGCATGGTCTCCTCGCCCAGGATTTCCGGCGGCATCATCTTTGCCGTCAGCTGTTCGCCGGGACCGGCTTGGGCCATGATGAGAAGCCGGTCGATGACGTTGCCCAGTTCCCTGACATTGCCCGGCCAGTCGTAGGCCTGCAGGGCCGCCAGCGCGTCCTCGGAGAAGCTGCGCGCCGGCAGGCCGGACCGGGCGGCGGCTCCCGCCATGAAATGCCGGGCCAGTTCGGGGATGTCCGGGCGCCGGTCGCGCAGGGGCGGAATATCGATGGGAACGACCCTGAGCCGGTAGTAGAGATCCTCCCTGAAGCGCCGGGCGGCGATTTCGGCTTCGAGACGCCGGCTCGTCGACGCGATGACGCGAATATCGACCTCGACGGTCGCCCGGCCGCCGATCCGCTCGAACCCCCGGTCCTGGAGAATCCGCACGAACTTGCCCTGGGTTTCCCAAGGCATTTCCGCCACTTCGTCGAGCAGGAGCGTGCCGCCGTGGCAGAGTTCGAGGATGCCGCTGGTCGTGCGTTCGCCGGTCTCCTCGCCGAACAGTTCCTGCTCCAGCCGGTCCGGGTGCATGGTCGCGCAGTTCACGCTCACGAACGGGCCGTCGCCGCGTGCGCTGCGCTGGTGGATCAGCCGGGCGACCACCTCCTTGCCGACGCCGGCGGCCCCGGTGACGAGCACGCGGCTGCTCGTGCGGGCGACCCGCCCGATCGCCTGGTCGATCTGCGCGATCGCCGGCGACTTCCCGATCAGCTGGATGGCGCCGCCGGCGCGCTCGAGCAGCGCTTCGTTCTCCCGCTTCAGGCGCTCGGTCTCGATGGCGCGCTCGACCAGCAGGAGCAGCCGGTCGGTCTTGAACGGTTTCTCGATAAAGTCGTAGGCGCCCATCTTGATGGCGTTCACGGCGATTTCGACCGTTCCGTGGCCGCTGATCATGATGACCGGCAGGTCGGGATGGTCCTTCTTGACCAGGCCGAGAATCTCGATGCCGTCCGTCGGGCTGCCCTCCAGCCAGATATCCAGCAGGATCAGCGATGGCCGCCGGGCGCGAATCTGCCCAAGCGCCTCTTCGGCGTCGGCGGCGACCCGGGTCTGGTATCCCTCGTCGGTCAGGATGCCCGATATCTGCTTGCGGATATCGGCTTCGTCGTCGACGACGAGTATTTCGGCGGACATCGGCTAGCCGTCCGGGCGCGACCGGGAGCGGAACCGGGACCGGGACATATCAGGCGTCCGCCGGAACGGGCCGGGCGGCCTTGTCCGCGCGGACGGTCGCCGGGAACGCCATGCTGACTGTTGCACCGCAGATCTTCCTTTCCGTCGAATAGTCGTTCTTCAACCGCAACTCGCCGCCATGATCCTCCATGATCTTGCGCACGATGGCGAGTCCCAGTCCGGTGCCTTTCGCCCGGGTCGAGACGTAGGGCTCGGTCAGCCGGTGCAGCATGTCGGTCGGCAAGCCGGGCCCGGTATCGGCGATCGATACGGTTATGCCCGCCTCATCGTCGTCGATCGTGACGGCGATGGTGCCGGCCGGGCCCGAACCCGAGTCCAAACCCGAACCCTCCGGACCGCCCTGTTCCTCGATCGCGTTGGCGGCGTTCTGAAGCAGGTTGGTCAGCGCCTGGCCGATCTGGTGGCCGTCGCACAGGACGTGCAGCGGCGTCTGGGATTTCGCGAATTCGTAGGCGATCGCCGGATGCGCCGAGCGTTCGAGGAAAATCGCTTGCCGGCACAGCGTCCGCAGGTCGTTTTCCTTCATGCGCGGCGCCGGCATCCGCGCAAAACTGGAAAATTCGCTGACCAGCCGGCCGATATCGTCGACCTGCCGGATGATCGTGTCGGTGCAGGTGTCGAAAACCTCCGGATCGGTCTCGATATGCTTGAGATATTTGCGCCGCAGGCGTTCGGCCGAAAGCTGGATCGGGGTCAGCGGGTTCTTGATTTCATGGGCGATCCGGCGGGCGACATCGGCCCAGGCCGCCGTGCGCTGGGCCTGCTGCAGGTCGGTGATATCGTCGAAGGTGAGGACGTAGCCGACGGTTTCCGACCCCAGGCGTTCGGCGGCGAGGCGCACCATGAGGGTGCGCGCCCGGTCGTTGCGGTGAATGACGATCTCGCTGCCGTGGCGGCGCGCCGGATTGCGCTCGACCCGGTCCATCATCTCGCCGAATTCCGGCACGATATCGGCGATCTTCTCGCCGATCCGGCTTTCCAGGTCGATTCCGAGAAGGTCGGACGCCGACCTGTTCGGCAGGTTGATCCGGCGCCCGGCGTCGAGGCCGATCACCCCGGCGGTCACGCCCTCGAGCACCTTTTCGGTAAACTCGCGGCGCGCCTCGACCTGCCGGTTCGCCTCGACAAGTTCTTCCCGGTTGCGTTCAAGTTCTCCGGTCATTTGATTGAAAGACCGCGATAAATTGGCAACTTCATCCTGGCCGAAACTGCGCACCCGAACGCTGAGGTCGCCCTTGCCGACCCGCTCCGACGCCGCGATCAGTTCGGAGATCGGCCGGATCATCCGGTTGGCGAAGTAGAGTCCCAGCCAGACCGCGGCGAGCAGGAGCAGCAGGGAGACCACCCCGTACAGCAGGAAATAGCCGATCTGCATGCCGGAGCGCTGCCCCTCCAGCATGAGATATTCGTCGACCGCCTCCTTCATGCGCATCATGTGGGAGCGCAGGGTCGGCTCGATCGGGCGGCTGACATAGAGATAGAGGTTCGAATCGAAGAAGATCGTCAGCCGCGTTATCGCGCGGATATTGTGCTCGCCCCGGCGCGCCACCAGGACGATGTCGCCGTCCCTGCGGATGCGCGAGATGGCGGCGCGGAGGTTCGCCGGCGTTTCGTTCGCCGGCGAAAAGCTGCCGACGTTGCCGACCAGCACGCGCCCGAACTCGTCGAACACCGATGCGCCGACGATGCCGCGTTCGCGCACGCGCCGGTTGAAGAAGTCGGGCAGGCGCTGCGGCTCGCTCATCAGTTCCAGAGCGCTCTCGTTGATATCGGACGCCAGATTGCGGATGTCCGCCTGCAGCGCGATGATGTGCTCGTCGACGTATTTCTCGGTTATCTGAACCGATTCGCGCAGCGCCGTGCCGACCCTGCTGCTGAACCAGGACTGGATGCCGAATTCGAACATCGCGGCGGAAAACACCGCAACGACGATCGCCGGCGCCACCGCCACGAAACTGAACAGAAGCACCAGCCGCGCGTGCAGCCGCGACCCGGCCTTGCCCTGCCGCCGGGCCGACCAGAGCAGGACGATCCGGAACGCGATGAGCCCGGCAAGCGGCAGGACGACCATCAGGTCGATCAGGATCAGCGCGACGTTGATGGCCGGATCGGCGCCGAGCGGCGATTCCGCGAGGTTGATCGCGGTCGCCAGGCTGATGACGACGGCCGCGATCGTCAGCCCGATGGTCAGGCGGCTCGACAGGGCGACCCGGTTGGCGAGCGCCGAGAGCCGCAGCATCAGGCGCTGGCGCCGGCGGACGGGGGCAACGGCGCTGTCCATCAGGCGCCGCCCCGGCCGGACCCGGAGCCGGGCCCGGCGCTGCGCTCGCGCGCCGTCCGGCGGCCGCGCCCGAGGTCGATACCGAGATCGCCGATCTTCTTGCGCAGGGTGTTCCGGTTGAGGCCGAGCATTCCGGCGGCGCGCAGCTGGTTGTTGTTGGTCGCGGCCAGCGACAGTTCAATGAGCGGGCGTTCGACCTCCCGGATCACCCGCGCATAGAGGCCGGACGACGGCAGTTTGCCGTCATGGGCGTCGAAATAGGCGCGCAGATGGCGCTCCACCGACCCGCCGATGCTCTCGCCGTCCCCGCCGGCGCGGTCCGGGGCGGAGTCCGGCGCCTCGTCCCGGTCCGCCAGTTCCGCCTCCACGATCCCGGTCGCGATCGTTTCCTCGGAATAGAGCGCCGCCAGGCGCCGGATCAGGTTTTCCAGCTCCCGCACATTGCCGGGCCAGCGCGCGCGCGCCAGGCGCGCCACGGCCGCTTCGTCGAGGGTCTTGCGCGGCAGGCCCTCGGCTTCCGCGCGCGCCAGGAAATGGTCGACGAGGTCGGGAATGTCCTCGGGCCGTTCGCGCAGCGGCGGCACCCGGATCGGTACGACGTTCAGCCGGTAGAACAGGTCCTCGCGGAACAGCCCCTGCCGGATCAGGGTGCGCAGGTCGCGGTGGGTCGCGGCGACGATCCGCACGTTCGCGCGCATCGGCGAGCGCCCGCCGACCGGAAGATACTCGCCCTGCTGGAGCACGCGCAGCAGCCGGGTCTGTGCCTCGATCGGCATGTCGCCGATCTCGTCGAGGAACAGGGTGCCGCCCTCGGCCTGGGCGAAGCGGCCCGGCGCGCGCGAATCGGCGCCGGTGAAGGCGCCCTTTTCGTGGCCGAACAGCTCGCTTTCGATCAAGTCGCGCGGAATGGCCGCCATGTTGATCGCGACGAACGGCCGGTTCTTGCGCTTGCCGTAGTCGTGCAGGGCGCGGGCGATCAGTTCCTTACCGGTCCCGGATTCGCCGGTCACGACGACCGACAGGTCGGTCGGCATCAGCCGCGCCAGCGTGCGGTAGATCTCCTGCATCGCCGGCGAGCGGCCGATCAGCGGCAGGCCGTCGTCCGGCGCCCGGCCGGGCCGGCGGTTGGCGCCGTGGGGGGCGGACGCCGTCAAACCCCGTTTAACGACGCCGATCAATTCATTGATATCGAAAGGTTTCGGGAGGTATTCGAACGCGCCGCGCTCGGTCGCCCGGACGGCGGTCGCCAGGGTGTTCTGGGCGCTCATCACGATCACGCGCAGCGACGGCCGCAGCTTGCGGATGCGCGGCACGAGATCGAGGCCGTTCTGGTCCGGGAGGATGACGTCGGTGATCACCATGTCGCCGGCGCCGTCCTGGATCCAGTCCCACAGGGTGGCGGCGTTGCCGGTCGCCTTGACGTCGTAGCCCGCGCGGACGAGGGCGTGGCTCAGCACCGTCCGGATGCTCCGGTCGTCGTCGGCCAGCAGGATGGTCGCGTCGGCCATGGGTCAGGGCCCTTCCTGCGCCGGCAGTCGCACCTGGAACACGGTGCGCCCGTTGTCCCGGTCGAATTCGACAACCCCGCCCAGCTCTTCGACCAGCTTGGCGACCAGCGCGAGGCCGAGGCCGCTGCCCGCCGATTTGGTCGTCACGAACGGATCGAACAGGTGGTTGCGCAATTCGCCGGGTATGCCGGGGCCATTATCCTCGACCGAGACGACGATCGGCAACCGGATAGCGCCGTCGCCGGCCGGCGCCGCGATCCGGACGCCCGCCCGATAGGCGGTGCGCAGGCGGATCTCGCCGCTGCGGTCCGGCGCCGCCTCGGCGGCGTTCTTGACCAGGTTCAGGAATATCTGGACCAGCCGGTCCCGGTCGCCCGGAACCGGCGGCAGGGACGGATCGTAGTCCTCGACGATCCGCAGGCTCTTCGCGAAACCGTATTCGGCGCTGCGCCGGACCCGGCCCAGCACTTCGTGGATGTTGACCCCCTCGCGCCGGACCAGCGGCCGGTCGGCGAAGATCTCGAACCGGTCGACCAGGGCGTTCAGCCGGTCGGCCTCCTCGCAGATCAGGCTGGCGAGCGGGCGGTCCTCTGCGGACGCCGCGGATTCGAGCAGCTGCGCGGCGCCCTTGATGCCGCTCAGGGGATTGCGGATTTCGTGGGCCAGCAGGGCGGCCATGGCGGAGACCGACCGGGCGGCGCTGCGATGGCTGAGCTGGCGGTCGATCTGGTGGACGATCGATTGTTCCCGGAAGCTGAGCACGATCGATTCCGCACCGTCGCCGACCGGGCTGGCGTGAACCGCGACATGGGGGATGGCCCGTTGCCGCGATTCGAGCGACGCATCGCTGTCTGCGACAGTGCTGCCGGTCTCCCGCGCCTGCTGCAGGAGCGAGAAAACCGGGCTGTCTTCCGGAAAATACTGCGCGAGCGTCCGCCGGCAGATGGCTTTCCGGCTGGAGCGCAGCAGATTTTCGGCGGCCGGGTTGGCGAACCGGATGGCGTTTTCCCGGTCGACGACGAGGATCGCGTCCGCCAGCGCGTTGAGACAGGCCCGGCCGTCCGCCCAATCTCCAGTCCGGTTCTCAGCCCGGTCCTCCACCCGGTCCTCGGGGGCGTCCGCCGGGGCCCCGGTCCCGGCACCGGTCCGTGCCTGCGGCGCTGCGGCGGCGGTCAGGGCCACGGTCAGGCCGCCAGGGCCGCGGGCGGCGGCGCGGGCGCCGCGAACGCCCGGTCGATCAGGTCCAGAACCGCGGCGGGACCGGTCATCCGGTTCGCCGCGGCCCTGAAGGACGGCGGCACGCCGGCGGCCTCGGCGTACCAGGCGAGGTGCTTGCGGGCGATCCGGACCCCCGCCGGAACGCCGTAATGTTCGAGGATGGCGCCGTAATGGCCCTTGACGAGCGCGGCGAGCGCCGGCCCGGCGGGCGGTGCGGCTGCCGGGCGGCCGGCCATGCGCCGCATCGCGTCGCGCAGCAGCCACGGCCTGCCGCACGCGCCGCGGCCGATCATGACGCCGTCCGCTCCCGACTGCGCCAGGGCCTCCGCCATGTCCGCCGGCGAACGGATGTCGCCGTTGACGATCACCGGCACGCCGACGGCGCGTTTGACCGGCGCGACAGCCGCCCAGTCGGCGCAGCCGCCGAAGCGCTGTTCGCGGGTCCGGGCGTGGACCGTGAGCATCCGGGCGCCGGCCGCTTCGCACAGCCGCGCGAATTCGGGCGCGTTGCGGTGCGCATCGTCCCATCCCAGGCGCATTTTCGCGGTCACCGGCAGCGGATCGGCGGCGCGCACCACCGCCTCGACGATGCGCGCGGCCAGCGTCGGCTCGCGCATCAGCGCCGATCCGCACGCCTTGTTCACGACCTTTTTCGCCGGACAGCCGAAGTTGATGTCGATCAGGGCCGCGCCGCCGTCCCGGGCCATTCGGGCCGCCTCGGCCATGTCCGCCGGGTCCGCGCCGGCGAGCTGGAGCGCGGCGGGATGGCGCTCGCGGCTGAGGTCGCCCCGGAGCCGCGACTTGCGGGTCCGTTGCACCATCGTGCGGCTGGCGACCATTTCGGAAAAGACCAACCCGGCGCCGAACGACCGCACGAGCCGCCGGAACGGCGGATCGGTCACGCCGGACATGGGCGCGAGCAGGACCGGCGCGTCCAGCGTCACATTTCCGACCCGAATGCCCATTTCTCGTCCAGCGCCTGTTTATTGTGCAATTCAGCAAACTAGGCCGCAGCCGGCGCTGCGGCAACGCACGCCGGCGCTGCGGCGGTCAGCACGGGATGGGAACGATGCCGGATCGGTGATATGAGCGGCAGCATGACGGAAGAGCCGAAGCCTGCTGCAACCGGTGGAGGACCGGGCGGAGAGCCCGGCGGAGGAGTGGGCGCCTGCGCGGCCGTGATCGTGGCGGCCGGGCGCGGCGTGCGCGCCGGCGGCGACGTGCCGAAGCAATATGCCCGGATCGGCGGCGAACCGGTGCTGCGGCGGACGGTCGGCGTCTTCGCGGCGCATCCGGCGGTCTCGACCGTCGTGGCGGTCATCCACCCCGACGACGCGGCACTGGCCCGGCAGGCGGCCGGCCCGGCGCGGGTCCATTTCGTGGACGGTGGCGCATCGCGTCAGGAATCGGTCTACAACGGATTGAAATTCCTCGATAACCTCGATCCGGAATTCGTCCTCGTCCACGATGCGGCCCGGCCCTTCGTCACCGCGGATATCGTCGGCAAATGTCTCGATGCGGCGCGCCGCCACGCCGCCGCCGCCGCCGGCGTGCCGATGGCCGATACCGTCAAGAGGACCGACGAGGCCGGCGTCGTGACCGATACGATCGCGCGCGACCGGCTGTGGCGGGCCCAGACGCCCCAGGCCTTTCGCTACCGCGACCTGATGGCGGCGCACGAAGCGGCGGCCGGCCGGGCGCTGACCGACGACGCGGCGGTCGCCGAAGCCGCCGGCTTCGCCGTCGCCATGAGTCCGGGATCGGAGGACAATTTCAAGATCACCGCGGCCGAAGACCTAGCCCGGGCCGACCGGATCGCCCGGGCCCTGGCGCCGCGGGTCACGGTCGTCGGCCACGGCTTCGACGTTCACGCCTTCGGTCCCGGCGACCATATCGTGCTGTGCGGCGTCCGGATCGGCCATTCCCGGGGACTCGAGGGCCATTCGGACGCCGACGCCGCCCTGCACGCCCTGACCGACGCCCTGCTCGGCGCGCTGGGCGAAGGCGATATCGGGCAGCACTTCCCCGACAGCGATCCGCAATGGCGCGGCGCGGCCTCGGACCGGTTCGTGCGCCACGCGCTCGGCCTGGCCGCGGCGGCCGACGGGCGGCTGATCAATCTCGATCTCACGATTGTCTGCGAGCGGCCGAAACTGCAGCCGCATTACGACGCCATGAAGCGCAGCCTGTGCGCCCTGACCGGCTTGCCGCCGGCGCGGATCGGCCTCAAGGCGACGACGACCGAAAAGCTCGGCTTTACCGGCCGCGGCGAGGGCCTGGCGGCGCAGGCGGTCGTGTCGCTCGACCTGCCGGATACGGTGTGACGTGGCGGCGGCACGGCCGGAAGGTTTCGCCGGCTGGCTGGCGGTGTGGTTCGGGGCCGGCCTGTCGCCAATCGCGCCGGGAACCGCCGGATCGCTGGCCGCCCTGCCCTTCGGCGCGGCGATCCTGTGGGCCGGCGGCGCCTCGGGCTGGCTCTGGCTCGGCCTGGCGACGCTGCTGCTGCTGCCGCTCGGCGCCTGGGCGGCGGCGGCCTATGACCGGCAGACCGGCGGGCACGACAATGCCGCCATCGTCGTCGACGAGGTCGCCGGCCAGTGGATCGCCCTGCTGCCCGCCGCCCCGATGACGGTTTCCGGCGCGGCATGGTGGCACTATGCGCTGGCGTTCGGCCTGTTCCGGCTGTTCGACATCGCCAAGCCCTGGCCGGTCGGCTGGGTCGACCGGAAAATCGGCGGCGGCTGGGGCGTCATGGCCGACGATGTCGCGGCCGGCCTCTATGCCGGGGCGCTGACCTGGCTGGCCATCCGGCTGGAGCCGAACCTGTGAGCCCGGAAGCAAGGCCCGTCGATCCGGCGGAACTGTTGCAGGCGGCGCGGACGGCCGGCCTGACCGTCGCCACCGCCGAATCCTGCACCGGCGGCATGGTCGCGGCCGCGCTGACCGATATCGCCGGCTCGTCCGACGTGTTCGAGCGCGGCTTCGTCACCTATTCCAACGAGGCCAAGGCGGAGCTGCTGGGCGTCGATCCGGCCTTGACCGGGCCGGGCGGCCCCGGCGCGGTCAGCGAGCCGGTCGCGCGGGCCATGGCCGAAGGCGCGCTGCACCGGTCCCGGGCGGACGTCGCCGTGTCGGTCACCGGGATCGCCGGTCCGGGCGGCGGCTCCGCCGACAAGCCGGTCGGCCTGGTCCATTTCGGCTGGGCGGCGCGCAAGGGAGCGGCGCGCGACGGGGCGGCCGGCGCCGACCGCCGGATTTTCGCCGGCGGCCGGGCAGAAATCCGTGCGGCGGCAACGCGGCACGCCCTCGCCCTGCTCGCCCAGGCGATCGACGCGGCGAAACCATGAGCACGGCCCCGACCGTAACCCCGAAAACGGCCGGGACGCCGAAACCGATCGCCGGGCGCGACCTGCTGGTCGCCGTCGGCGTCGCCGTCCTGGTCTACGCCTTCACGATCCAGTTCGTGCCCCTGCTCAAATCCGAGCCGGTCACCGGCGCCGGCAAACAGCTCGTCCTGATCGGCTACCTGGCGGCCAACCTGGCCGCGTTCGGCGCCGCCGTCTCGGCGCTCCTGCTGCGCGACCCCGGCTACACCTGGCAGGATCTCGGCGTCAGACCGGCCAGCGACATCTGGAAACGGCGCGCCGTCCTGTTCGGCCTCGCGGCGACGCCGCTGGCCTTCGCCGCCGGTCTGTTCCTGCGCCGGACGTTCGATCTCGACCCGCCGGCCATCGACTTTTTCGCACCGGACGATTTTTCCTGGGTCGCTGCCGCCACCATCGTTCTGTACGGCGGGCTGCTCGTCCCGATGTTCGAGGAACTGTTCTTCCGCGGCGCGGTCTATTCCTGGCTGCGCAACCGGCTGGCGGCGGCGAGCGCGATACCGCTGAGCGCGCTGGCCTTCGCGGTCGTGCATATGCGCATCGAGGTTATGGTCGTCGCCTTCGCGATGGGCTGCCTGCTGGCCTGGCTCTACGAAAGATCGCGCTCGATCCTGCCCAGCATCCTGCTGCACCAGACCTTCAATACGGCGCAGCTGGCCTTCGTCTACGGCGCCGTGGCGCTCGCGCCCGACCGCAGCGGGCTCGGCTAGGCGGGATTTTCGTGCGGCGCCACCGGCGCGGCCTTTCGGACCGCCGCGGGATCGCCGTACAGCTTGCGCGCACGGCTTTCGAAGGCGGAGACCATCTTGCGCACCGCCTCGTGGAACAGGGCGCCGATCAGCCGTTGCAGCAGCCGGGACTTGAACTCGAAATCGAGAAAGAACTCGATCTCGCAGCCGTCCGGATGGGCTTTGAAGACCCAGTGATTCTCCAGATAGCGGAACGGGCCCTCGGTATAGGTCACATCGATCCGGCCCGGCCGGTCGAGGCTGACGCGGGACGTGTAGCGCTCGCGGATCATCCGGAAGCCGACCAGCAGGTCCGCGACGATCAGGGTCTCCGACCGGCGCCGGATGCGCGCGCCCATCACCCAGGGCAGGAATTCCGGATAGCGTTTCACGTCGGCGACCAGGTCGAACATCTGGTCCGGCGCGTAGGGCAGGATCGCGGTCTGGCGGTGTTTAGGCACCGCCCTGCCCGCCGGCCGCCCCCGCCGCGGCCCGCGCCGCCTTCAGCCGGGCGAAGTCGTCGCCGGCGTGATAGGAGCTGCGGGTGAGCGGCGAGGCGGAAACCATCAGGAAGCCCTTGCCCAAGGCCATTTTTTCGTAGGCCCGGAACTCGTCGGGATGGACGAAGCGGTCGACGGGAGCGTGCTTGCGCGTCGGCTGCAGATACTGGCCGATCGTGAGGAAATCGACGTCGGCCGAGCGCAGGTCGTCCATGACCTGGTAGACCTCCTCCCTCGTCTCGCCCAGGCCGACCATGAGGCCGGACTTGGTGAAGATCGACGGGTCGGTTTCCCTGACCTGCTGGAGCAGGCGCAGCGATGCGAAATAGCGCGCGCCCGGCCGGATCGCGGGATAGAGCCGCGGCACCGTCTCCAGATTGTGGTTGAACACGTCCGGCCGCGCCCTCGCGACCCGTTCGACCGCGCCCGGCTTGTTGAGAAAATCCGGCGTCAGGATTTCGACCGTGGTGTTCGGCGCGTGGCGGCGGATGGCGGCGACCGTCTCGACGAAATGGCCGGCGCCGCCGTCTTGCAGGTCGTCCCGGTCGACCGACGTGACCACGATATGCTCGAGGCCGAGCCGCGCCGTCGCCAGGCCGACATTCTCGGGCTCGTGGGGGTCGAGCCGGTCCGGCAGGCCGGTTTCGACGTTGCAGAAGGCACAGGCCCGGGTGCAAACGCTGCCCAGAATCATGAAGGTGGCGTGCTTCTTCGCCCAGCACTCGCCGATATTGGGGCAGGCGGCCTCTTCGCACACCGTCGCGAGATTGTGATCCCGGACCAGCTTCCGGGTGGCGTTGAAGGCATCGCCGGCCGGGGCCTTGACCCGAATCCAGCCGGGTTTGCGCCGGATCGGGCTGTCCGGCCGGTGCGCCTTTTCGGGATGCCGCGGCTTCGCCCGGTCCCCGGCCGCTACGGCGGCGGATTCGGAAATCGCCATGTCCCGGAAATGCCCCCTCGCCGGCCGCCGTTCAAGGCGCGATTGCGCGCGGAAGGCGGTCGGTCGGAACCGCAGGAAAACGCCGCTCAGCCGATCGGACGGTCGGTGCGGAAATTCTCGGCGTAACTTTTCGGCCTCACCGTCCGTTCCCGCGGTTCGCGGACCTGGTAGTCGATGCCCTTGCGCTTGCAGAAGGCGATCGCCTCGTCGCGGGTCGCGAAACCCATTTTCACCTGCTGGCCGGTATCCGACGACGTCGTCCAGCCGGTCACCGGATCCTGCTTCATGGCCGCCTGCGGCTCGTACTCGACGATCCAGCTCTTGGCATTGCCGCGGCCGGATTGCATGGCGGTCTTGGCCGGGCGGTAGATGCGCGCGCGCATGGTTCGATTCCGAATTCCCAATGTTCCTGACTGGTCGGGGCGGACGGATTCGAACCGCCGGCTTCCTGCTCCCAAAGCAGGTGCTCTACCTGGCTGAGCTACGCCCCGGCATCCGCCTGCCGATAGCCGAACCCGCGGCCCGCGGCAAGCGCCTGTCGCAGGGGAGATGTGGTATCGCCGAACCTGTGTTATCAAGACGCCCGTCCGCGCCGGACCCGGCGTCCCTCCCCGTGGCAGTCAACGTCCAGGAATCCGCCCATGTCCCGCCGCACCGGCCAACTCACCGACGCGCTCCACGCCTACCTGCTGCGCTGGGGCGTCGACGAACCCGCCCCGGTGCGGGCGCTGCGCGAAGACACGCGCAAGCTGTCCCAGGACGGCTGGCAGAGCTCGCCCGAACAGGCCCAGTTCATGGCCCTGCTCGCCGGCGCGATCGGCGCGAAGCGGTTTCTCGAAATCGGTACCTTCACCGGCTATTGCACCCTGCGCATGGCGCTGGCGCTGCCGGAAGACGGCCGGGTCGTCGCCTGCGACGTCACCGACGAGTTCGTCGAGAAGGCCGGCCGCCGGCACTGGCGCGAGTCCGGCATGGAAGACCGTATCGATCTGCGCATCGGCCCGGCGGCGCAAACCCTCGAAGGGCTGCTGGCCGATCCCGGCCCCGGCAGTTTCGACATGGCCTTCATCGACGCTGACAAGGAGGATTACCCGGTTTACTTCTCCTTGTGCGCGCAACTGGTCCGGCGCGACGGGCTGGTGCTGATCGACAACGCCTTCTGGGGCGGCCGGGTCGCCGACCCCGACGATACCCGCAAATCGACGGCTGCGATCCGCGAAGCGACCCGCATGGCCTTCGAGCGCGACGATTTCGAGGTCGCGATGGTGCCGATCGGCGACGGCCTGTTGATGGCCAGACGGCTGCTTTAGCCCGCCTCGTCGGCAACCGACGCGAACCAGCGTTCCGGCGGGTTTCGACCGCGGGAATGGCTCCAGGTTACGGCGCGCAGCACGGCCTGGGCTGCGGCGTCGATCGGGGACTCGGCCTCCAGGCTGTTGAGCACGCCCCAGACCCGGGTCCAGCAGCGCGCCGTCGCCCAGGGATTGTAGCCGCCGCCGCCCGTCACCAGCAGGCGCGGGGCGAGCGCCATCGCCGCCGCGGCCGTCCGGGCGTGGCTGGCGTTGCTGAGCGCCAGCCCGCTCATCGGGTCGTCGGCCAGGGCGTCGGCGCCGCATTGCAGGATCAGGAGCTGCGGATCGAAGGCACGGACGACCGGCAGGATTTCCGAATTCATCAGCGATTCGAAATGATTATCGCCGAAACCTGCCGCGACGGGATAATTGTGGATGTGCCGCGACGGATCGCTGTCGGTGCCGGTGCGCGGCCAGCGGCCGGCCTCGTGGACCGACAGGATCATGACCCGGGGATCGTCGCCAAGCGCGATCTCCACGCCGTCGCAATGATGGGCGTCGATATCCAGATAGGCGACCCGCGTCGCGCCCCGGTCGAGGGCGGCGAGGATGCCGAGCACCGGATCGTTGAAGAAACAGAAGCCGCTCGCCCGGTCCTTCAGGCCGTGATGCGTCCCGCCGGCCGGGCTGAACACGATGCCGCCCTTCTCCAGCAGACCGATGGCGTGCAGCGTCGCGCCGGCCGCGGTTGCCGGGCGCCGGAAGATCTCGCCGAACACCGGATTGCCGTTGACGCCGAGGTTGAAGCGCGCGCGCTGGTCTTCGGTCGCCGCCCCGTCGCGCTCGCACTGCCGGACGGCGGCGACATAGTCCGGATCGTGGAACCGGGTGAGCTGTTCTTCGGTCGCGACCGGGCTCTCGAGATACTGTTCCGCCGGCAGCCAGCCCAGGGCGCGGCACAAATCGACGGCGAGCGAGACCCGCGGGATCGCCAGCGGGTGTTTGCCGCCGTAGCGGGAATGCCGGTAGATCTCGCTGGCGATGAAGCGGGGTTTGGGCATGACGCTCCCGAATTAGCGCGATCGGCCGGCCGTTCCAGCCCGGAGGCACCGTAGGGAGGGTTTGAAACCCACCCCTACAACCGCTTGGCTCCTGTTCCGTACTTGGGTCGAGTCCGAACGCCCGGCCTTGCGCCACGCCGCCGCCTGTCATACTCCTGTCGCATCACTTGGGGGAGCCCTAGCCCGGCTGAGAGGTTCCCTGCCCGTCACCGGCCCTTTTCCGCGGGCCGGACGGCGCAGCGAACGACCCCTGGAACCTGATCCGGTTCGCACCGGCGTAGGGAACAGTGACATGGCCGAGAGCCGGGACAACAGCCGCCGTACCAGCCGCACCGCCCCGATCGCCGCCGGGCTGCATCCGGCGAACCTTCCGCACGATTCCTTCGCGCCGGACGACCCCTTTGCGCCGGACGGGGCCGGCCCGCTGGAACGCGCAATCCGGATCGGCGTCATCCTGATCGGCGTCGTCGCCTTCTGGTATGCGGCGATCCTGCTGACCGGCGCGCCGCGCTTCATCCTGCCGCCGCCCGACGCCGTGCTGGCCTCGCTGATCGGCGACGCTGGCCTGCTCGCGGAAAACGCGCTCACCACGATCAGCGAGATCCTGCTCGGCATGCTGTTCGGGCTGACCGTCGGCTGCGCCACCGCCCTGCTGATGGCGGCGAGCGCGCCGGTGCGGCGCTGGATGCTGCCGGTGCTGGTCGCCAGCCAGGCGGTTCCGGTCTACGCCTTGGCACCGGTGCTGGTGCTGTGGTTCGGCTTCGGCATCTGGCCCAAGGTCGTGATGGCGACCCTGATCATCTATTTCCCGGTCACCGCCGCCTTCTTCGACGGGTTGCGCCGGGCCGACCGGCAGTGGATCGATCTGGCGCGCTCGATGGGCGCGTCGCGCGGCGACGTGCTGCGGCTGGTCCGCCTGCCGGCCGCCCTGCCCTCGCTCGCGTCGGGCATCCGCATCGCCGCGGCGACCGCGCCGATCGGCGCCATCGTCGGCGAATGGATCGGCGCCAGCGCCGGCCTCGCCCATGTCATGAACCAGTCCAAGGCCCAGGCCGAGGAGCCGCGCATGTTCGCCGCGCTGGTCGTCATCGCGGTCATCGCCGTCGGCCTCTATTTCGCCGTCGACCGGCTGCTGCGCCTCGCCGTGCCCTGGCGCGCCGAGACCGCCTGATTGTGGAGGTGTAAAGATGCTGCTTCCGTCCCCGATCCGCCCGTTCCGCATCGCGTTCCTGGCCGCCTTCGTCGCCGCCTTGGCCAACGCAGCGCCCGCGACCGCGGCCGACAGGTTCACCGTCCTGCTCGACTGGTTCGTGAATCCCGATCACGGGCCATTGTTCGTCGCGCAGGAGCGCGGTTATTTCAGGGAGGCCGGGCTGGACGTCGAACTGATCGCGCCGTCCGATCCCAACGATCCGCCCCGGCTGGTCGCGGCGAAGCGCGGCGACGTCGCGATTTCCTACCAGCCGCAGATCCATATCCAGACGAGCAAGGGCCTGCCGCTGGTCCGCATCGGCACCCTGGTCGCGACGCCGCTCAATTCGCTGGTCGTGCTGCGCGACGGCCCGGTCAAGCGGATCGCCGACCTCAAGGGCCGCAAGGTCGGCTATTCGGTCGGCGGCTTCGAAACGGCGCTGCTGAAGGCGATGCTGGGCAAGCACGGGCTGGCAATCGAGGACATTACGCTGGTCAACGTGAACTTCGACCTGTCCTCCAGCCTGATGGCCGGCAAGGTGAGCGCGGTCATCGGCGCCTACCGCAATTTCGAACTCAACCAGATGGACATCCAGAAGCGGCCCGGCACCGCCTTCTTCGTCGAGGAAGAGGGTGTGCCGCCCTATGACGAGCTGATCTACGTCGCCCACAAAGACCGGGTTTCCGATCCGAAAATGCGCAAATTTATCAATGCGGTGGAGCGCGGCGTTCAGTATCTGGTGAATTATCCGCAGCGCAGCTGGGCGCTGTTCGTCAAGGGCCGCGAGAAGGAACTGGACAGCGCGCTCTTCCGCCGGGCGTGGCGGGATACCCTGCCCCGGTTCGCGCTCCGGCCGGCGGCGCTCGACACCGCGCGCTATGCGAAATTCGCGGCCTTCCTGAAGGCCCAGGGCGTTATTGCGAACATGCGGCCGGTTGCCGAATACGCGAGGGAACTGAAGTGACGGTCAGTGCGACTCCCCGGTTTGGCGCCGGGAAGCCGGTTCGGATTGCGGCGTCGAAACGAGCCGCGAAGCATCGGGCACCGCGGCCCACGACCATTATCGAACTGAGACACTCCCGACCCTCCGGCGGCCTTGTCACGGTTGACGGCGCTCACTAGGGTTCGCGGCGCCCGAACGCGTATTGGAGAGGATGGGAACGCCGTGCGGCTGGTCGGCCTGTATCTTGCCCTGTTCGCCTTCTGGCTGCTGATGTCCGGCCATTACGAGCCGTTGATCGTCGGCTTCGGCGTCGTCTCCTGCGCCGCGACGGTCTATATCGCCCGGCGCAAGGATTTCGTCGATTACGCAACCCTCTCCTGGTACATCAAGCCGACGCTGCCGCTCTACTGGCTCTGGCTGCTCGGGCAGATCCTGAAAGCCAATTTCGACGTTGCAACGCGCTGCGTCCTGCCCGGCAGCCGGATCGACCCCTGCGTCTTTCGCGCGCCGGCGAACCAGGATACCGGCGTCGGCGTCGCGACCTACGCCAATTCGATCACGCTGACGCCCGGCACCGTCTCGATGCAGACCTGGGACCACGAGATCCGGGTCCATGCGCTGACCCGCGACGGCGCCCGGGATGTCCTCGGCGGCGAAATGGACGGCCGGATCTGCCGGGTCGAGGGCCGCACGAAGGACGGGACGGAGGACGGGCCATGATGTTCGCCGCAGCCATGGCCGGTGTGCTGGCGGCGATGGCGTTGACGCTGGTCCGCGGCCTGCTCGGCCCGACGGTGTTCGACCGGGTTCTCGCGCTCAACACCTTCGGCACCGTGACGGTGCTGGCGATCGCCGTGCTCGGCTTCCTGATGGGCCGGCCGCAATTCCTCGATATCGCCCTGCTCTATGCGCTGATCAATTTCGTCGGCACCATCGCGATCCTGAAATACCTGCAATACGGCGATCTCGGCGCATCCGGCCGGGAGGCCGGCACCGGCAATTCCAACACCGGCTCCGGCTCGGACACCGGCGGGGGCGGCGGCCGGCCATGACGCTGGCGGTCGATATTGCAAGCTGGCTCTGCCTGGTCGCCGGAGCGTTGCTCTGCCTGGCCGGCGGCATCGGCATGATCCGCTTTCCCGACGTCTACGCGCGCAGCCACGCGGCCGGGGTCATCGATACCGGCGGCGCCTATCTGATCCTGCTGGGCCTGGCGCTCCAGGCCGGGTTTTCGCTGATCACGGTGAAGCTGGTGCTGATCGGGCTGCTGCTGTTCTTCACCTGCCCGACGGCGACCCACGCCCTGGTCAAGGCCGCGCTCGCCGGCGGCCTCGAGCCGCTGTGCCGCGAACTCGGCGCCGACGAAACCGCCGATCTGGCGGACGAGGCCGCGCCTTGATTACCGCGACCAACCTGGCGCTGCTCGCCTTCATGGCGATCACGGCCTGGGCCATCGCCCGGACCCGCAACCTGTTCGTCGCGACCATGCTGGCCGGCATCTACAGCCTGCTGATCGCCACCGTCTTCGTCCTGCTCGACGCGGTGGACGTCGCGTTTACCGAAGCGGCGGTCGGCGCCGGCATCACCACGGTGCTGTTCCTCGGCGCCCTGCTGCTGACGGACCGGCAGGCCAAACCCCACAAGCATCGCTTCGGAACCTACGGCCCGATGCTGCTGGTCGTGCTGCTCGGCGCGGCGCTGGTCTACACCACGCTCGATCCGCTGATGCCGCATTTCGGCGACGCCGGAGCGCCGGCCCAGGGGCGGCTGGCGCCGGAATTCCTCGCCGATTCGGTGCGCCAGGTCGGCCGGGATGCGCCGACGGCGACCCATATCCCCAATGTCGTGACCACGACCCTGGCGAGCTATCGCGGCTTCGACACCCTGGGCGAGGTCGTCGTGATCTTCACCGCGGGCGTCGGCGTGCTCATCCTGCTCGGCGGCGGCGCGAGCGGTGGCCGCCGGCGGCGGTCGCGACGGCGGGACGGCGACGACGCCTCCGGCCGCGGTTCGACGGCCGGCGGAGCCGGCGCATGATCGAGCATGTGGTCCTGCGCGTCATCGCCAGGCTGCTGGCGCCGTTCATCGTGCTGTTCGCGCTCTACGTCCAGTTCCACGGCGATTTCGGGCCGGGCGGCGGCTTCCAGGCTGGCGTGATCTTCGCCTCGGCGTTCATCCTGTTTGCCTTGATCTATGGCATCGAACACGCCCGCCAGATCGTCCCCCCCGCCGTCGCGCAGGCGGGGATCGGGCTGGGCGTGCTGATCTATGCCGGAACGGGCGTCGCCGGAATGCTGCTCGGCGGCAGGTATCTGGACTATTCCGTCCTGGCCGACGACGCCGGGCACGGCCAGCATTACGGCATCCTGATCGTCGAGTTCGGCGTCGGCGTGACCGTGGCCGCGGTGATGATCACGGTCTTCTTCACCTTCGCCGGCCGGCGCGGCGTCCTGGAAGCGCGCGAAGACACCGCCGTACCGCCCGACGGCGACGAAGAGCGGTAGCCGGCGCCCATGTGGCAGACCTTCCTCGGCCTGTACAACTACTGGATCGTCATCCTGCTGATGATGGCCGGCTTCTACATCGTGATGTCGCGGCACAATCTGGTGAAGAAGCTGATCGGCCTGAACATCTTCCAGTCCGCCGTGTTCCTGTTCTACATCAGCGTCGGCAAGGTCGGGGGCGGCACGGCGCCGATCGTCGAAGAAGGAATAACCAGTTATTCCAATCCGTTGCCGCATGTTCTGATCCTCACGGCCATCGTCGTCGGCGTCGCCACCGTGTCCCTCGGCCTGGCGCTGGTCGTCCGGCTCAAGGAGGCTTACGGCACCATCGAGGAAGACGAAATCAACGAGATGGATGCCGCCGGCTGATGGGCGAACATCTGCCCATATTGCAGGTAATCCTGCCGTTGATCGCCGCGCCGGTCTGTCTGCTGATCCGCCACGGCACGGTCTGCTGGCTGATCACGACTCTGGTCAGCTGGCTGTGCCTCGCCATCGCCGTCCTGCTGCTGCTCCAGGCGCTCGACGGCGGCGCGGTCCGCTACCAGCTCGGCAGTTGGGTCGCGCCCTGGGGCATCGAATATGTCGTCGACCGGCTGAACGGCTTCATCCTCGTCATCGTCGCCGCCATCGGCGCGGTCGTCGCGCCCTACGCCCTGCGCAGCGTGGCCGAGGAACTGCCGGAACGGCAGATCGGCCTGTTCTATGTGATGTATCTGCTGTGCCTGTCCGGCCTGCTCGGCATCACGATCACAGGCGACGCGTTCAACGTCTTCGTGTTCCTCGAAATCTCGTCGCTGTCGTCCTATGCGCTGATCAGCATGGGGCGGCACCGCAAGGCGCTGCACGCCGCCTACCAGTATCTGGTGATGGGCACCATCGGGGCGACCTTCTTCCTGCTCGGCGTCGGCCTGCTCTACCTGATGACCGGCACCCTCAACATGGCCGACCTGGCGGAGCAGTTGAAGCCGCTCGCCGGCTCGCGCATCGTGCTGGCGGCCTTCGGCTTCATCGTCGTCGGCATGGGCCTGAAGCTCGCCGTCTTCCCGCTGCACCTGTGGCTGCCGAACGCCTACGCCCACGCGCCCTCGGCGGTCAGCGTCTTCCTCGCCGGCACGGCGACCAAGGTGTCGCTCTATGTCGTGCTGCGCTTCATCTTCACCGTCTTCGGCTTCGAGTTCAGCTTCGCCGGCCAGCCGTTCGGCCCGGCCCTGCTGATCCTCGCCATCGCCGGGGTCGTCGTCTGCTCGCTGGTCGCGATCTACCAGGACGATGTCAAGCGCCTGCTCGCCTGGTCGTCGGTGGCGCAGATCGGCTACATGCTGCTCGGCCTGTCCTTCGCGACGGCGCTCGGCCTGCAGGCCGGCCTGCTGCACATCTTCAACCACGCGCTCATGAAGGCCGGCCTGTTCCTGGCCATGGGCTGCGTGTTCCTGCGCCTCGGCAGCTGCCGGCTTGAGGCCATCGCCGGGGTCGGCCGGCAGATGCCCTGGACGATGACGGGTTTCCTGCTGTGCGGGCTCAGCCTGATCGGCGTGCCGCTCACGGCCGGTTTCGTGAGCAAGTGGTATCTGGTCCTCGCGGCGCTGGAGAAGGGCTGGTGGCCGGTCGCCGCGCTGATCGTGCTCACCTCGCTGCTCGCGGTCGTCTACATCTGGAAGGTCGTGGAGGCGGCATGGTTCCGCGACCCGCCCGGGACCGCCGGCCGGGTCGGCGAAGCGCCGCTCGTCATGCTGGTCCCGCTCTGGATCGTCGTCGCGGCGAACGTCTGGTTCGGCTTCGAGACCAGCGGCAGCGTCGATGTCGCGAAAGCCGCCGCCCTGGCGCTGATGGGGGCCGTCGAATGAGCGGCGGCCTGCTGATCGCGCTTGCCCTGCTGATTCCCCTGGCCGGCGCCGGCCTGATCGCCCTGTCCGGACGCTGGCCAAACCTGCGCGAGACCGTAACGATCATCACGGCTGTGCTGCTGTTCGCCGTGAACCTTCTTCTGGCGATCGAATTTATCGGCGGCGAAACGCCGGTGCTGCGCGTCCTCGAACCGGTCGAAGGCGTTCCCATCGCCTTCGCCATCGAGCCGCTCGGCATGCTGTTCGGGCTCGTGGCCTCGTTCCTGTGGATCGTCACCTCCTTCTATTCGATCGGCTATATGCGGGCGAACGGGGAGGCGCGCCAGACCCGCTTCTACGCCTGTTTCGCACTGGCGCTCGGCGCCACGATGGCCGTCGCCTTTTCGGGCAACCTGCTGACGACCTTCATCGGCTACGAGGCGCTGACGCTCACCACCTATCCACTGGTTACGCACCACGGCGACGCGAAGTCCGTGCGCGCCGGGCGGACCTATCTCGGCATTCTTCTCGGCACCTCGATCGCCTTGCTGCTTCCGGGCATCGTCGCAACCTGGATGCTCGCCGGCACCCTCGATTTCCGTGCCGGCGGCATTCTTTCGGGCACGGCGTCGGACGGCGTCGTTCTCCTGCTTCTGGGCCTCTACATGTTCGGCATCGGCAAGGCCGCCCTGATGCCGATCCACCGCTGGCTGCCCGCGGCGATGGTCGCCCCGACGCCGGTATCGGCGCTGCTGCACGCGGTCGCCGTGGTCAAGGCCGGCGTCTTCGTCGCCCTCAAGGTCATCGTCTATGTGTTCGGCATCGATCTGCTGAACAGCAGCGGGGCCGGCGCGTTGCTGGTCTGGATCGCAACGATCACCCTGGTGGTCGCCTCGGTCGTCGCGCTGACGAAGGACAATCTCAAGGCCCGACTCGCCTATTCCACGGTGAGTCAGCTCGCCTATGTCGTGCTGGCCGGCGCGCTCGCGACCCAGTGGGGCATCCTGGGCGGCGGCATGCACATCGCCATGCACGCCTTCGGCAAGATCACCCTCTTCTTCTGCGCCGGGGCGATCTACACAGCGCTGCACAAGACGGAAATCAGCGACATGCAGGGCATCGGCCGCGCCATGCCCGTCACCATGCTCGCCTTTCTGATCGGCGCCCTGAGCGTTGCCGGCCTGCCGCCCGGCGGCGGCACCTGGAGCAAATGGTATATCGCGCTGGCGGCCGCCGAGACCGGGCAGCTGATAATCGTCGGCGCGCTGATGCTCAGCACGCTGCTGAACATCGCCTATTTCATGCCGATCGTCGCGCGCGCCTGGTTCACGCCCCGGGCGATACATCCGGCGCGCTCGGCGGGCGCCATGGCCGCGCCGGACGGTGGCGAAGGGCTGAAGGAAGCGCCCCTGTTCTGCCTGATCCCCCTGTCCCTGACCGCCCTGGGATGCATCGTCCTGTTCGTCTTCGCCGGCGAACTGCAGGCATTTCTGGCGCCGATGATCGACGGACTCTCGACGAAGGGCCGATAGCGATGACCGGAAACGATTCCGAAAAGCACACCCCGCCGGAGCGGCGCTACTGGCTCGACGAGCGGCGCAACGTCGACAAGGTCTATTGGGGGCTCCTGGTGATCTGCGCCGGCCTGTTCGCAGCGGACCTGTTCTACGACAAGCACGGGAAGTTCGCGATCGAGGACTGGTTCGGCTTCTACGGCCTCTACGGCTTCATCGCCTGCGTCTTCCTCGTTCTGGCGGCCAAGCAGCTGCGCAAGCTGCTGATCCGGCCGGAAGACTATTATGATCGCTAGCCTGCCGCCCGGCCTGCTGCTGATCGGCGGCGCGCTCGCCGTCCCGTTCCTGCGCGGCTGGCTGCGCTGGGCGTGGATGCTGGCGCTGCCGGTCGTCGGCTTCGTCGACCTGATCGGGCTGGAGCACGGCGCCCACGTCACCGTCTCTCTGTTCGACTACGAATTGCAGCCGGTCCGGGTCGACAGGCTGAGCCTCGCCTTCGGATACATTTTCTACATCGCGGCGTTTCTGGGGATCCTCTACGCCGTCACGATCAACCGGACCGCCGAGCAGGTCGCCGCGCTGATCTATATGGGCAGCGCCGTCGGCGCGCTCTTCGCCGGCGATCTGATCACCCTCTTCGTCTACTGGGAGGTGACGGCGGTCGCCTCGGCCTTCGTCGTCTGGGCCGGCAACACCGAACGGTCCTACCGGGCGGGTATGCGCTACCTGGCGGTCCAGGTCGTCTCCGGCGTGCTGCTGCTGTCCGGCGCGCTGGTGCAGATCGCCGAGACCGGCTCGGTCGCCTTCGCGCAGTCCGGCCTCCAGAGCCTTGCCGGCCTGCTCATTTTCCTCGCTTTCGGCATCAAGTGCGCCTTTCCGTTCCTGCACAACTGGCTGCAGGACGCCTATCCGGAAGCGTCGCCGACCGGCACCGTTTTCCTGAGCGCCTTTACCACCAAGCTGGCGGTCTACGGCCTGGCCCGGGGTTTTGCGGGCGAGGATATCCTGATCTGGATCGGCGCGCTGATGACCGCCTTTCCGATCTTCTACGCGGTGATCGAGAACGACCTCCGGCGCGTTCTCGCCTACAGCCTCAACAACCAGCTCGGCTTCATGGTCGTCGGTATCGGCATCGGCACGGAGCTGTCGCTGAACGGCACGGTCGCCCACGCCTTTACGCATATTCTCTACAAATCGCTCCTGTTCATGTCGATGGGCGCGGTGCTGTACCGGGTCGGCACCGTCAAGGGCTCCGAGCTCGGCGGGCTTTACAAGTCCATGCCGTGGACGGCGGCCTTCTGTATCGTCGGCGCGGCGTCGATTTCGGCCTTTCCCCTGTTCAGCGGTTTCGTCTCGAAATCGCTCATCATGAGCGCCACGGCCGGCGAAGGACTGCTCTTTATCTGGTTCGTGCTGCTGTTCGCCTCGGCCGGCGTGTTCCACCATTCGGGGATCAAGATTCCCTATTTCGCGTTCTTCGCGCACGATTCGGGCAAGCGCTGCAAGGAGGCGCCGCTGCCGATGCTGCTCGCGATGGGCGCGACGGCCTTTCTGTGCATCGGCATCGGCGTCTGGTCGGACCCGCTCTATGCGCTGCTGCCCCATCCGGTCGATTACGTCCCCTATACGACCGCGCATGTCGTGACCCAGCTGCAGCTTCTCCTGTTCTCGGCGCTGGCCTTCGCCGTGCTGATGCGGACCGGGCTCTATCCGCCGGAGCTGCGCTCGGTCAATCTCGATATCGACTGGATCTACCGGCGGGGCCTGCCCGCGGCCGGCCGGGCCCTGGCGCGCGTACCGGCAGGGCTGCGCGACGCCCTGGCCGCCGCCGGCGTGCGGACCACGTTCGGTTTCCTCAACCGCCTGGTCCGGCTCGCCGGCCCGGAAAGCGCGCTCGCCCGCACCTGGCAAACCGCGGGCATGGTCGGCCTGATCGTCATCGTGATGGCCGTCTACCTGGTTCTGGCGCTGGTGTGACCGCTCTGCGTGCGCCGCACGGCTACGGTCGCCGGTCTGTACTTGCATTATGCTGTCTATGACTGCATAATGCATTCATGCCGGTTCAGATCACGATACGGGGCGTTGCCGAAGAGGTTCGCGACGAGCTGGCGTTGCGCGCGGCGGCGCGCCGCCAGTCCATGCAGGAGTTCCTGCGCGGCGAACTGGAGCGGATCGCTTCCCGTCCGTCCATCGATCTCTGGCTCCGGGACGTGCGCCGGCGCAAGGCGGCAGCCGGTTCCACCGTGCCGCGGTCGGCCATTCTGCGAGCCCGGGACGCGGACCGTAGGTGAGCGCCCCGGTCGATTCAGTCGCTGCGGTCGATGCGTCCGTAGTCGTCGCGGCGCTGATCGACGCCGGTCCAGACGGCAGATGGGCGGAATCGGCCGTCGCCGGGGAGGCGCTGGCCGCGCCGGAACTGATGCTGGCGGAAGCCGCCAATATCCTGCGCCGGCTCGAACGGACGAACGCGATCTCCCGTGCCGAAGCAAACGGCGCGCACGCCGACCTGCTCGGACTGAGCATCGAACTGTTTCCCTTCGCCCCGTTCGCCCGCCGCGCCTGGGAACTGCGCAGCAACCTGACCGTCTACGACGCCTGGTATGTGGCGCTGGCCGAAGCGCTCGGTTGCCCGCTCCTGACGCTGGACCGCAAGCTCAGCCGCGCGTCCGGCCCGAGATGCCGCTTTATCGTCCCGGCGCGCTCCTGAGCCGTCCGCGGGCCACCCCCGGGGGCAGGCGGGCCATCACCCGCCGAGGAACAGGCGGCCGACTTCCGGGTTTTCCAGCAGGGTCTTGCCCGGCCCGGCCATGGCGAGGCGGCCGGAGACCAGGACGTAGCCGATATCGGCGAATTCCAGGCCTTTCTTGGCATTCTGCTCGACCATGACGATGGTCTTGCCCTCGCCGCGCTGGAGATCGTCGAGGATTTCGAACACCATGTCGATGAAGCGCGGCTCCAGGCCGATCGACGGCTCGTCGACCAGCAGGACCTCCGGGTTCATCACCAGGGCGCGGGAGATTTCCAGCAGCCGCCGCTCGCCGCCGGAGAGCACCTTGGCCGGATGCCGGCGCCGGGCGGCCAGCCGGTCGTATTTCTCGAACACCCGTTCGGCGGCCCTTCTGGCGTCGGCCGGGTCGGGCATGAGATAGCCGCCCATCCAGAGATTTTCCTCGACCGTCATGTCCGGGAAGACCGACTTGTCCTGCAGGATGTAGGCGATGCCGGCGCTCTTCAGTTTTTCGCTCGAACTGAGCCGGGTGACGTCGCGTTTTTCGGTGCCGTCGGTGGTGATCGCGCCGGAGAAGATGTTGGTGAAGCCGAAGATCGAGTGCAGGACGGTCGACTTGCCGGCGCCGTTCGGCCCGATCAGGCACAGCGACTGACCCTTCGCGACATGGAGATGGAAATCGTGCAGGATCTCCATCTTGCCGTAGCCGGCGCACAGCGTGTCGATGGACAGGAACGGGTCGTCGTTGGCCAGCGCGGCGAGTTCTCCGGCCGACGGCCCCTCCTCGGCAATTTTCTGGACCTCCCGGACGACATCCTCGACCGAGATGACCGTATCGACCGAGCCGGCGCCGTAGCCCGTCGTCGGTTTGCCGCCCGGATCGTTCGCGCCCGCGGCCATCAGTGTGCCCCCAGATAGGCGTCGATCACGCGCTGGTCGTTGCGCAGCTCGTCCGGCGGGCCGTCGGCGAGCAGTTCCCCGTGGGCCAGGCAGTAGATGTGCTCGGCCAGGTTCATGATAACCCGCATGTTGTGTTCGATCACGAACAGGGTGACGCCGAAGCGGTCGTTGGCGAGGCGCAGCCGGTCGATCAGCCCGTTGATCAGCGTCGGGTTGATGCCGGCGGTCGGCTCGTCGAGCAGCAGCACTTTCGGCTCGTTCATCAGCGCCATGGCGAATTCGAGCAGCTTCTGCTGGCCGAAGGACAGGTCGCCGGCGCGCAGCTTGCGCTTCTGGTACAGGCCGACGAAATCGAGCAGGCCCTCGGCCCGCTCCTCGGCCTGGCCGGATTTTTTGGCAAACATGCTGCGGAAGGTGCCGCCGCGGTGGGAGAGCGCGGCGTGCATGTTCTCGACGCAGTTCAGTTTGCGGAAGATCCGGGTCTGCTGGAAGGTGCGCAGCATGCCGAGCCGGGCGATCTGCGGCACGCGCAGGTTCGAGATTTCCCGTCCCTCGAAGCGGATGCTGCCCGAATCGATCGGGTGGAAGCCGACGATGGAATTGAACAGGGTCGTCTTGCCCGAACCGTTGGGGCCGATCAGCCCGGTGATGCTGCCCTCTTCGACATCGAGCCCGATGGCGTTGTTCGCCACGACGCCGCCGAACGACTTGGAGACATTGTCGACTTCGATCAGCGCGGTCATCGGGCCGGCTCCCGGGCGGGTCCGCCGGTGTCCTCCAGGGCGGCTTCGAGCGCTTCGGCCGCCTCGGCGTCGGCGCGCTGGCCGGCTGTGCCGCGGTCGACCTCGATGCCGAACCATTCCGGCCGCCGCTCCTGCAGCCAGCCGACGATGCCCTGCTGGAAGAACACGACCGTAACGACGATCAGCAGGCCGAGCACGACCCACTGCCAGCCCAGCAGATGGGTCCAGGTCACTTCCTTGATGATGTGGAACAGGGTGGCGCCGATCACCGGCCCCCAGAGTGTGCCCTTGCCGCCGAGCAAGGCCATCAGCACCATGAAGATGCCGAAGGTGACGGTCGGGAAGGCGACCTCCAGCGGCTCCATGAAGCCGATGATGTTGCCGAACAGGGCGCCGGAAATGCCGAGGAAGAAAGCGGAAATCGACCAGGCGACCGTCTTGTAGAGTTGGGTGCGCACGCCGAGCGCCTCGGCCTTGGTCTCGTCGTCGCGGATCGCGTTCAGCATCAGGCCGAAGCGGGTCCGGTAGAGCCAGCGCAGGAAGACGAAGGTCAGCACCGCCAGGACGAAGCAGGTCCAGTAGAAGAAGACGCCCTGCAGGTCGGCGGAGTGGATGTCCCCGAACGGCACCCGGAACAGGGGATCGGCGTCAGTGCCCGACGGGAAGACCGGCAGCCGGATGCCGCCGCCGCCGCCGATCCAGTCCCAGGCGCCGATCAGTTCGCCCGCCGCGATCGCCATGCCCAGCGTGCCGATGGCGAAATACGGCCCGCGCAGGCCGAACACGATCAGGCCGAACAGGGCCGCGAGCACAACCGATCCGACCGCGGCCAGGACGACGCCGAGGGCGAGGCCGAGGAAATACTGGTCGGTCGTGAAGGAAGTGGTCAGCGAACCCGACGGATCGGTGTATTCGCCGACATCGTACCAGGGCCAGATCTGGCAGACCGCAGCGATATACATGCCGGCGCCGAAGAAGAAGATGTTGCCCAGCGAGTTGTAGCCCATCTGGCCGCCCATCGTGTCCCAGGTGAGCGCGAACACGATCATGATCCAGAGCATCGCGATCTGCTGGACGTAGGCGGGGAAGACCAGCGGCGCGAGCACGCCGAAGACGGCGAGCAGGGCGTAGCCGGGCAGTTCGAGCCGTTTCCCGATCATCGGGGCCTACTCCACCACCCGGCGGTGCCGGTTCTCGATGATCTGGCGCCAGATCAGGACCAGCAGCAGCAGGCCGACGACCGTTGCCTGCTGGAAATCGGCGCCGAGGACGAAGCCGCTGTACTGCTCGGCCACGCCGAGGCCGAGGCCGGCCATGATGACGCCGGGCAGGTTGCCGAAGCCGGCCGCCGTCACGATGACGAAGGAGCGGATCGAGTGGGTGATGCCGTAGAAGGGCTGGATCACCCAGATCATGGCGATCAGCACGCCGGCGGCGCCGCAGATCGCCGCGTTCAGCGAATAGGTGAAGGCGTAGACCCGGTCGGTATCGATGCCCATGACCCGGGCGGCGCGCGCGTCCTGCGCCGTGGCGCGGATCGCCTGCCCCATGCGGCTGCGCTTCATGAAGATCACGACGGCCAGCGCGAGCGCGCCGCACATCAGGAAGGCGGTCAGCTTGATCCAGGCGAAGGTGAAGGCGCCGCCGCCGAGGGTGACGGTCGCGGTCGGCAGGCCGGAGCGCGCGGTCTGGACCTCCGGCCCGAAGATCAGGTTCAGGCCCTGCTGGAGGACGATGGCGATGCCGAAGGTCGCGAGCAGTGAGGTGAACAGGTCGCGGTCGATGACGCGCCGGATGACCAGGACATAGACGGCCCAGCCGAAGCCGAACATGAAGACGATCGCGATAGGCAGGCCGAAAAACGGGTGGATATCGTTGGCGTAGAGGTAATAGGCGATATAGCCGCCCATGATGACATATTCGCCCTGGCACAGATTCTTGACGTTCATCACGCCCCAGACCAGGGCCAGGCCGTAGGCGGCGAGGGCGAAGATCGCGCCGATGAACAGCCCGTCGAGCAGCAACTGGATATTCTGCTGCCAGGCAACCTGGAGGATGGTGAGGTTGGTCTGGGCCTGACCGCTGATCAGCACCAGCACGACGCAGACCAGCGCGATCATCGCCAGCAGGGTCCAGCCCTCGCCGGACGATTTCAGCCAGGCCGGCGACAGGAACCCCGTCCGGGCGGGGGTAGCGGGTTTCGGGCTCGCCATGGTTCAGATCGTGCGGTGCGGCGCCGGCGGACGGAAACGCAGCGGCCCGGCTCCCGAAGGAACCGGGCGCACTGCGTCCGGCTGTCGGCCGCCCCTTGCGGGACTACTGCACCTTGCGCGGATGCTGGACCTTGTGCGACGCCCATTTCGACGGCGCCACCACGACATATTTGCCGTCCTGGATCTGGCGCAGCACCATCGGCTTGGCGATGTTGTTGCCGGCCTTGGAGAACTTGATCCGGCCGTAGAAGGTCGTCATCTCGGTGCTGGCGATCGCCTCGCGGACTTTTTCCTTGTCGAAGCTGTTGGCGCGCTCGAACGCCTCTTTCCAGACCAGCACCGCCGCGGCGGCCTGGGCCGACTGGTAGGGCACGGTCTTGTAGCCGCTGAACGTCGCCTTGAACTTCTTGTCGAAGTCGGCAGCGCTGCCGAAATACTTGCCCTTGTAGGACAGGGTTTCGGCCCACTGGGTCGGGCACAGGAAGCCGTTGACCGACGCGCCGAACTTCGAGACCACCTTGGCCGATTCGCAATGGGTCATCGCGATCATCGGCGTGGCGATCTTCAGCTCCTTGATCTGGCGGGCCGCCGTCGCGGCGCCCTTCGAATGGCCGGAGACGACCAGGAGATCGGGCTTGAGCGCGCGCACCTTGGTGAGCGTCGCCGTCATGTCCGACAGGTCGCGCGGCAGCCGGTCGTCGATCACGACCGTCATGCCGAGGCGCTTGATGTCGTCGAGCACGCCGGCGCGCACGTCGAGCGAGAAGGGATCGTTCTCGAACGCCATGGCGATCTTGACGTCCTTGCGCTTCTTGCCCGCCTTGTCGGCGATCTCGGCCGCGAGCTGGATCGCGCTGGCGAGATACTGCTCGGAGGTCGACAGCACGGCGAACAGATACTTGTAGCCCTTGGTGAACAGCGAGCGCGACGCGCCCTCGGCCTCGACCATCGGAATGCGGTATTTCTCGGTGACCGGCGCGATCGCCTTGGTGAGGCCCGAACTGTACGGTCCCAACATGTATTTCACGCCGTCCTGCCGGATCAGGCGTTCGGCGAGCTGGGCGCCGCGGGCCGGGGTCGATTCGTCGTCGTAGTAGATGACCCGCATCTTGTAGGACTTGCCGCCGACCTTGACGCCGCCGGTCTTGTTGATGAGGTCGATCGCGATGTCGTAGCCGTTCTTGGCGTGGATGCCGTTGGTCGAATATTTGCCGGTTTCGGACAGGGCCGAACCGAGGACGATGGTATCGCCTTCGACCTTCGCCGAGGCCGGCGCCGCGATGACCGCCGCAATGGCGGCAGCCGCAACGACCGTAGCCGGGCCGTTATGTTTGAGCATGTCGTCTCTCCCTGAGTGTTGCCGAACGGAAACGGGCCGGCCGGGTGTATCGGGCCCGGAACCCCGCTTCCCTGACATTGCGACGCGCGTCGTCGGACGCGCGCCGGTGGCGTGGTGTAACAGACTTAAAGCGATTGCCAAACGGCATTTTGCCGTAGGCCCGCGGCGGGTCGACAGGTCGCGGCTTGCAGGACTCCCGGCGCACGTCTACTAACGCCCCGGTCTGCCCCTGCCCTCTGTCCCTGCCCTGCGTACCGGAGCACCCCTGCCATGGAAATGAACGGCGAGTACCGCATCCCCGCCAACCGGGAAACCGTCTGGCAGGCCCTCAACGATCCGGATGTGCTGCGTGCCTGCATTCCCGGCTGCCGGGAGCTGGAGCGGACCTCGGATACGAGCTTCGCCGCAACGGTCAGGGCGAAGGTCGGGCCGGTATCGGCAACCTTCACGGGCGAAGTCCAGTTGGAGGATATCGACCCGCCGGCCGGCTACCGCATCCAGGGCGAGGGCAAGGGCGGCGTGGCCGGCTTCGCCAAGGGCGGCGCCACGGTGCGGCTGGCCGAGGACGGCGAAGAAACCGTCCTGACCTACGATGCCGACGCCAAGGTCGGCGGCAAGCTCGCCCAGATCGGATCGCGCCTGATCGCCGGAACGGCGCGCAAGCTGGCGGACCAGTTTTTCGGCAATTTCGCCGAGCATGTCGCGCCCGGCAGCGGGGGCGCCGCTACGGAATAGCCGCCCGAACGAACGGCGACGAAATCACTCCCGCCGTTCGGCCAGCTTCTGCAATTCGCGCCGGGCGGCCCGGTCGATCAGGTCGGGCGCGTTGCGGTCGAGCCATTCGCGGACCGCCGCCGCAAGTTCGCCCTTCTCCGCCGGTTCGAGCCCCGCTTCGGCCGGCCGCGGATCGAGGCGGACGACCGAGCCGTCGGGTGCGATCATTTCGGTGAGCAGGAGCACGTCCTCGCCGGGCGCGGCGTCGGTTTCGGGGCCGATTTCGGCGTCCGGGACGATTGCGGCGTCCGGGACGATTGCGGCGTCCGGGGCGGGGCCGGCGTTGTCGGTGTCCTCAGCGTCTTCAGCTTCCTCGGCATCCTCGATGGCCGGCCTGTCTGCAAACGCCGGGATCCGGGGATCGGGCGCCGGCGCTTCCGGCGAGGCTGGCGCTTCCGGCGGAACGGCCCGTGCCGTACCGGGAGTGCCGCCTGAAACCCTTGTTTCGGCTTGCGGCGGTTCGGCCGCCGGCGCCGCGGTTTCAGCGGGCTGCGGCGCCTCTGGAGCGGCGGTTTCCCCTTCAGCCGGCCGGCCGGCAGCCGGGCGACCGGCGCGCGGGCGGGACCCGCCGGCCTCGGAAGCGCCCGCACCGGACCCTATCGCCCCATCGTCGGACTCGAAGACGATCCGGCGGATCGACGCCAGGATTTCTTCCATCGACGGTTCGGTCCGGGGCGGTTCGTTTTGCCCGGGGTCGTTGCGTTCAGGGTCGGTCATCGCCGGTCGCCTCGATGGAACTTGCGGCCTGTCCGGGAACGCCTATTGCGCAGATGCCGGGCCTTCGCCGATCGGCTCGCCGAACCCGAAGGCCTTGCGGCGCACTTTCCTGTAGTGCGCCTTTGGATCGTAGACCGTCACCTTGAGCTTGAGATTCTTTGCATTCATCCGGCCGACGGCGGCGAGAAGCTCGTAGGTCGCGACGACCAGGTCGCGCCGCGCGCGCACCAGATTGACCTGGGCGTTCAGCAATTCCTGCTGGGCGTCCAGGGTATCGAGCACCGTGCGCAGGCCGGCCGCCGCTTCCTGGCGCACGCCATTGAGCGCGATCCGGCTGGCCTCGAGCTGCGCCTCGAACGCCGTGACGCTCGAACGCGCGGTCCGCAGGATGGCGTTCGCCCGCGCCGCGTTCTCGGCGGCGGCCCGCTGGGCCTGGCGCAGGTCGTCGCGCCGGCGGAGCACGATCTGTTTCGCCGCCCGCACACGCGACGCCACGGCGCCCGACCGGTAGAGCGGAATCGCGATATTTGCGGTGATGCTGGCGGAATCGCCGATCGTATCCGGCGTCTGGGCGTTGTAGCGCCGCTGAAGCTGGCCGTTGATCGACAGGGTCGGCATCAGCTCGCCGCGCACCAGGTCGACGGCTACCCGCGCCGAGCGTTCGTCCCACCGCGCCGCAACGACCGCGGGATTGTTCCGCTGGGCCTGTTCGGCGATTTTCGACGGATCGCCCGACAGGCCGGTCGGCGGCCGGGGCGCCTCGACGGCCCCGGGCACGACGCCGACCACGTTGGCGTAGTTCGCCCGCGACGCCTGCAGGACGCCCTGGGACTGAATGGTCGCGGCGCGGGCCTGGGCGAGGCGCGCCTGTGCCTGGGACACGTCGGTCCGGGTCACCTCCCCGACGCTGAACCGGTCGCGGGTCGCCTGGAGCTGGCGCGCCAGAACCTGTTCGTTGTTCCTGTTCAGCCGTACGACGGCAAGATCGCGAACCACGTTCATGTAGGCGCGGACCGCGTTCAGCAGCACGGTCTGTTCGACGCCGGCAAGCCGGGCCCGCTGGGCGGAAATATTGTAGGTCGCCTGGCGCAACTGGTGCTCGTTGCGGCCGCCCCGGTAGAGATTCTGGGTGACGTTCAGCGACGCGCCGGCCGGAACGCGGTCGGTGCTCTGGAAACCTCCCGGCCGAAACGGGGCTGCGGGAGATTTGCTCCGGCTTGCCGTCAATCCGGCATCGGCGGAGAAGGAAACGCCCGGCCGCCAGTTCGAATGGGCCTGCGCCGCCTGCTCGTCGACCGCGCGCAGCGCAGCCCGCGCCGCAAGCAGTTGCGGGTTGTGCTGGTAGGCGCGCGCCAGGGCCTGCGCCAGGGTCTCGGCCCGCGTTTCGGACGGGCCGGCGCCAAGCGCCAGCAGCGCGGCAACCGCGGCCGCCGCCGCGCCTGCCGGCCCCGGAAGGATCTTGCGCCCGGTCCGGCGCAACCGTCGCCGGAATACCGGCGATTTGGGCTGCGTGTTGCGCTGCATGTCCATCGCTCCACCCCTTCCCGTTCGGGCTCGCCCCGCCGCCCGCCTAAAACCTGAATACGCGGGTCTCGGCGAATTCCGGCAGCAGCGGCACCCCGGCGTCGAACACCGGCCGTTTCGATACGATGCCGCCATACGCGATTCCGACCGTCGCCCGGCCGACTCCGATTCCGGCTCCACCGCCGGTCAGAACGCCGACCATCCGGCCGCCTTCGGCGCACTGGGCGGCCAGCGTATCGGGAAATTCGGGAATCGCGCCGTCAAACAGGATCGTATCGTAGGGCGCCTGTTTCGGATAGCCGGCGCCGGCCGGGCCCTCGACGATCAGCGCGTTGTCGATGCCGAGGTCGGTCAGCGTGGCGGCGGCGCGGGCGGCCAGCGCCTTGTCCGATTCGACGCCGATCACCGTTTCGCACAGGCGCGCCAGGACGGCCGCAGCATAGCCGGTGCCGCAGCCGACAACGAGGGCGATCCCGTCGGGGTCCGGCGACGCTGTCTGGATCAGCCGCGCCAGGACCATCGGCTCCATCAGGTAACGGCCGCCGCCGATCGGCAGATCCTCGTCGACATAGGCCAGCGGCCGCCGCCCGACCGGGACGAACTGTTCGCGCGGCAGGGCGGCGAGCGCGCGGATCAGCGCCGGATCGGTCACCTTGTTGGGGCGAATCTGGCTTTCCACCATGTTCGCCCGGGCTGCTGCGAAGTCTGTCATTCCGCTCCGAAGACGGCGCACACGGAATTTTCCGCGATCGTGCCGGGACATCGCGGCCGAAGCGGATTTATAGGTTGCGCACCGCCGGGTGACAACGGCCTCTTCACGCCGCGAAGCCTCCGGTGGCCCGATTCTTGACCCTGCGCCGGCCGTCTCCTATATGTCGCGGCCCGGTGGCGATGGCGCAGAAAGGGGCGCCGGCATGGCGTTGGGCATGACGGCCGTCACCCGGCCGCGCGCCGCGCCGGAGGACGCCGAATCGGGGCCCGGTGGCAGAGTGGTGATGCAGAGGACTGCAAATCCTTTCACGTCGGTTCGATTCCGGCCCGGGCCTCCAGATTGCACCCGCCCCGCCGCCGTTGCGCTTGACCTTTGACGCCCACGAATTAGAAGAACGGGGGAATTCGGGGACCGCAAATTTCCCGTTCGCACCGCCGGGACCGCAAGCGGCGCAACGCATCCGATCCGGAGTAGCTCAGCGGTAGAGCAGGTGGCTGTTAACCACCCTGTCGGGGGTTCGAATCCCTCCTCCGGAGCCAATTTGAGAGGCCGGTCTCTTCGGGGGCCGGCCTTTTCTTGCACCAGGCCGCATCTGGACGGGAACGGCTCGACTCCTTAGATTTCAGAAGGTTTCGAGACAATGATCGTTGACGGACAGCGCCAATGACAGCCGAGCCCAAGGATAGATTGCATCGTCTTGTGGACGCGCTTCCCGCAGGCGAACTCCTGGCGGCGGAACGCTATCTCGAGTTCCTCTCCGGGCACGGTCATCCGTTCGTTCGGGCACTCCTCGACGCTCCCGAAACGGCCGAGCCGTTGAGCGAAAGGGACCGCGCTGCTCTGGATGAGGGCCGTAACGCTCTGGACGCGGGCGATACGGTCTCCGACGAAGTGCTGCGCGAAGAGCTTGGAATATGACATGGGCGCTGGTTTGGACCCGCCCGGCCCTGAAGGATATGAAGAAAATCGATCGGTCGATTGCACGCAGGGTCCGCGAGGCCGTGGTCGAATTAGCGGAAACAGGCCACGGCGATGTCGCAAAGCTTAAAGACACGAACCCGCCGGAGTGGCGTCTGAGAGTGGGCGACCGGCGGGTATTATTCCGGTTCCGCAGCGACTTGCGCGAAATTCATTTGCTGCGCGTCCTGCGCCGCGATCGGGCATACTAGCGACTCGCACCCAAATTCTCGCAACGGCTGTTTCGGGTCTTCGAAACGTTGGCCGCGCAACCATTAGTTCCCGCCCGCCCGCTCCGGATACAGCCCCTCCAACCCGCCCCG